>JAFAMV010000148.1 GCA_019233055.1 Curvibacter sp. | reverse complement strand
CCCGCTGGAGAGTCCCAGCCAAGAGCTCAAGACCCTCACCCAATACCGGTACGAGAAGGTGTCTGGCTCCAGAACCATCGGTCGGCATCTGCGGCTGGACAACGCCCGATCGGCCAGCTTTCACCACTTGGTCGCCGCCATCCGACGTTCCGAGGCGGCACTGCTGCAGGAGGGAGCATGAGGGGCAGCACAGCTGCTCAGGCCGTGGTCGGTGACCAGCAGGCGCGCCGGGTCGACCGCCATGAGATTGGTGGGGCGCAGGGGCGCGAGCGGCACAATGGATCAGGCCCAAGCGGCCAGCCCTGACGCTGCGAAAATCAATCCCAAAGAAGTCGCTGCATGACCGTACCCCTCTCTTTGCAAGACTTCCTTGCCTCCGTGGACGCTTCACCGCTCAAGGCCTGGTCCGCAAGTCCTCCCTGGGAACTCACCCGCAATTCAGAACAGGTCGTGAGGCAGCTTCTTCAGCAATTGCCTGAGGGCTTCGAGCTGGTTGATGACATCGCCGTCCACCGGACAGCCAAGGTGGAAGCGGGTGCGATTCTCAAAGGGCCAGTGATCGTGGGTGCTCGAAATCTCATCGCTGCCGGCGCCTATCTGCGGGGCGGCTGCTGGCTGGATCACGATTGCGTGGTCGGGCCAGGGTCTGAGTTGAAGTCGTCTTTCGTCTTTGCGTCCACCAAACTGGCGCACTTCAATTTTGTCGGGGATTCCCTCCTGGGTGAGGCCGTGAACCTGGAAGCAGGCGCTGTCATCTGCAACTACCGCAATGAGCGACCGGACGCAGGGATCCGGGTCCGTATTGACGGCCTGCTGCATACAGTGGGCGCGGTCAAGTTCGGCGCGCTCGTGGGCGATGGCTCGCGTTTGGGCGCCAATTCTGTTCTGGCGCCGGGTACGTTGCTGAGGCGCGGCAGCGTTGTCGGGAGAACAGCCTTGTGCGACCAAGAACTGGTGTCGTCCGATCCGGAGGGACAGGGCACAAGAGGTTGACGCAGTGCCGGGCCCGCATGGCCGCACTGCTCGATATCCAGCGGTTTTCGGTCAAGCCCCAGTCGGATCTGGTTTCACGCAGCGGTCGACGCCCGGACCCCATTCAGCAGTCCGACGCAAGCATCGACCAGGTCGTCAAAATGGTGCAACAGGGTGTCGGGTGCGAGCTCGGCGGCCGAAATTTCGGTGTAGCCGAAGTCAGCCGGATCTTCGATCGCACCCGATGTCAGTCCCCATTGGAGCAGCCACCTGGCGCCGCGACTGATGAAGGTCCGCCCTTGGGTGTAGTCCACGGGCGGGAAGCCTTCTGCGATCAGCACCGCGTTCACGGCCCCGATCAGGTCAGGGGCGGTTTCGACCAGGGTGCCATCGAGGTCGAATGCGATGGTCGCGCCATCCAGTGCGGTGTGTTCAGTCATTGCATCGGGTTCAGCTCAGCGCCTGTTCATATCGCCGTCTTGTTCAGTGCATCATCCAGCCACTGGGCGAAGAACTGGGTCTCGGCTGCGGCCTCCGGTGCCAGGCCGTAATAGTAGGGCTCCAGCGGCAAGGCCAGCTGCGGCCAGGGGGCGACGAGCCGCCCGCGTTCCAGGTCGCGGGCCAACAGCGAGCGCGGTGCGACCGCCACCCCGAGCCCATCTTGTGCCGCCTGCAAGACCAGGTGCAGATGGTCGAATTGCAGTGTGCCCGCAGGCTTGAGCCGCCCCAGCCCGGCATGTCGCCACCACTGGTCCCAGTCGTTGCGCCGGGAACGCGAATGCAGCAGCACTTGCGACGACAGCGTGCGGGGCGAAGCGGTTCCCGGCTTGCCGAAGCGTTCAGGGGCGCCGACCACAATGGCTTCATCTGGCAAGTAGGGGCGGATCTGCAGGGCCGTCGGCCAGCCTTGCAGGCCTCGGCGGATGGCCACATCGTAGTCATCCGTCACCTTGGCAGGCGCTGCCGTGGTGGTGATGACCTGGGGCTCGATGCCCGGATACTGCGCCACGAAATCCGGCAGGCGGGGGATCAGCCAGCGCAGGGCAAAGGAGGGCCGCACATTGATGCGCACCGCACGCCCCGGCACTCTGGCCATCATGGTCCGGGCGGCCTGGCCGATCTGCATCAGGCCGGCCTGGGCTTCGCCGAAGAAGGCTGCGCCCTCGGCAGTCAGCACCACCTGGCGCACCCGGCGCTCGAACAGGGCCACGCCGAGATGGGTTTCCAGGATCTTGACCTGCCGGCTCACGGCACCGTGGGTCACATGCAGCTCGGCCGCCGCCCGCGTGAAGCTCAGGTGACGGGCCGCCGCCACGAAGGCGCGCACGGCGTGCAGAGGCGGCAGCGGAAGCGTCATGGGTGAGATTTTCGCACGCATGCGTCGGCCGCGAAGTCGTTTGTCAGGACCGTCGCCCGCAGCCCATGATGGGCTCCATGTCCCACGGCCCCACCCATTCTTCAGCTGCAGCCCACGACTCGACCGCTGTGGCAGACCGCGACTCACGCCACGCCGCCGTGGCCCTGGCCTGCACCCTGCCCACCGACGTGCTGCTCTACCTGCTGCTGCCCCTGTATGTGCAGGCCTTTGGCGTTTCGCTGGCCGAGGCCGGCGTGCTGCTGGCCGCCAATCGGCTGGTGCGCATCGCAGGTTACGGTTGGGTGGTGCGCTTCTATGCGGCCCGTGGTGACCGCCCCACCTGCGTGTGGGCGGTGCTGGTCACCGTCCTGTGCGCCATGGGCCATGCCCTGCTCAGCGGCTTCTGGGCGCTGCTGCCGGTGCGTCTGCTGTGGGGGCTGTGCTTTGCCGCGCTCAATCTCTCGACCCAGGTCCTGGCCACGGCCACGCCGTCGGGGGCGGCGGCCCGCTCGGGTCGTTCGCGCGCTTTCATTGCGCTGGGCCCCGTGCTGTGCCTGCCATTGGGCGCCTGGGTGAGCACCTGGGCCGGTCCGCGTTGGTTCTTTGCCGCTCTGATGGCGCTGGCACTGGCAGGGCTGCCCGCAGCGCTGGCGTTGCCGGCGCAACCCCATCCACAGATGCAGGCGCGTCGCAGCGGCCCGCGACGGCCGAACGCCTTGGACATCTGGTCGTTTCTCGAAGGCTTCACGCTCGACGGGCTGTTTGTGCTCGGGCTGTCGGTGCTGGGCGAGCAATTGCTGCCTGGCGGTGCGGTGGTGGCGGCAGGGCTGGTGCTGGCCGCGCGCTACGGGGCCGAGATCGGGCTCAGTCCGTTGGGGGGCTATCTGGCCGAGAGCTGGGGCGCAGAAAGGCTGTTGATCGGTCTGTCTCTGTTGACCTGTGTTGCCCTGATCGGCTTTGGTGGCGGCTGGCTGTGGAGTTGCGCCAGCGCCATCGTGGTTCTGCGCGCATTGCAACTGCCCCTGCTTGCGCCCATCGTCGTTCGGCGCCACCCCGGTGCCGACCGGGTGCGGGCGTTGGCCGCCCGATCGGTCTGGCGCGACATCGGCGCCAGCCTGGGGCCCATCACGGCCGGCCTGTTGTTGCCTGTGGTGCCCGCACTCTGGCTCTATGCCCTGGCGGCAGCGGCGCTGGGCTTCTCGGCACTGGCCTGTGCCTGGTCCTTCGGGCGCAGTGACACGGCCCAGGGCGGCTGAGTTGCAGGCCTCTTGAATGAGGCGGTCCCCTTCAGGCCTCGATGTAGACCCAGGCCTGCCGGCCGGAGGCCAGGACGACGCCGACACGCCGGTAGTCATCCACCTCGTACGCATCGGCGGCGGCCAGTTCGGCGGGTGTGATCTCAAAGACGGTGCCGGCCACCTGGTCGGCCGGGTTGGCGCTGGGCTGGACGATGGGGTGATGTGTCTTGCCACTGAGCGCCACGACCGCTGGATCACTGATGGCCACCTGGTGGCAGGCGTAGCCCGGCAGGCTGTCTGCATGGCCGGTCAGTTCACGCCCGAAATTGGCCCGCTGCACCTTCTTGTCCTGCAGCGTGCCGTATGAGAAAAGCAATTCGGATGGGGTTGCGGTGGAGATGGTCATGAAGCTGCTCTGGGTGTGGGCGCAACGGACTGCAGATGGTTTGCCGTGGCGGCTTTCGTGAGGTCCACCGTGCGTGCCATCGGCGTCCAACACGAGATCACAGCCTCAGGATCCTTCTCGCCCCGGGCGGGCGGCACCTGGGCCACGGAACCCAGGCTGATGAAGCCCGCCAGGAATTCGTGCGGCTGAACGCCGAGTTCTGCGCACAATCCCGCATCAAAGCAGCGCTCGCCGCTGAGCACGATGGCGCCGAAGCCGAGTTGGTGTGCCGCGTTGAGCACATTGCCGATGGCCGCCCCGGCAGCGAGCCATTGCTCGCGCACCGGCACCTGGGTTTTGGATTGGGGCGAGACGATGAAGGCCAGCAGCATCGGGGGGCGGATGGCATGTTCGCGGGCGCGCTGGATGTCCTCATCGGACGACAGCGGGTCGCGCCGACGTTTTTCCGCTTCAAAGGCATCCGCCAAGGCCTGCCGTTGTTCGGGCCGGAATTCCAGCAGACGCCATGGATGCAAGCCGCCGTGGTCCGGCGCGTGCAGACCTGCCTGCGCCATCCATCGCAGATCCTGAGGGCTGGGCCCGGGGGCGCAAAGGCGCTTGGGCGACACGGAGCGCCGCTCGAGCAGTTCGGCCACCAGGGTCTGGCGCGAGGCATCTCCAAATTGCTGCTGCACTTCCGAGACCTGCAGGCAATAGTCCCTGGCCCAGTTCAATATCCGGGCGCCTTGTGGCGTGAACCCTTGAAAGGGATCGCCCGGCTCGACGATGGCTTGCCGATAGTGCTGCTCCAGCGAATCGATCAGCGCCTTCAATGCGTTGACAGAGACGCCGCAAGCGGCGGCGGCGTCACACCAGTCCTGCTTCTGGGCCAGGCAGATCAGGGCCTTCTGCTCCTCAAATTCCATGGGCGTCTTTCTGGGGGGCAAGCGGCCGAAGGGGCCGGGCCGGTTGCGTATGGACGGGTTGAATCGATATATACGGAATACTATAGCGAAAATCGGAAAACCGGGCTCCGCGCGGTCAGTGCATGGCATCGGGCCCGTGGTTCGGCAGGGGCCTCAGGCCATGGTCCGTCTTGCCCGGCCGCCTGCCGAGGTCGTTCAACGGGCGGCCTTGACCTCCAACAGGGCCAGGTGAAAGACCGCCCGCGAGGGCTTCGCATCGTCCGGCACCACGAGGCGCACAGGGCCTGAGGCGGGCGGCAAGGCCTGCCCGTCCAGCGAATGGGCCAGCAGGACGCGCCGCGCGCCATAGGCAGGATCCAGCTCGGGCACCGAAAACAAGGCCTGGTAGCCATCGCTGGCCTTCGCGACCACATACATCGACAGGGTCGGGTTTTTCAGACCAGAAGCAGGCGCGAGGCGGGCCGCCATCAGCACGTCCCACAACAGAACGCCGGAATAGGTCTTGCCGTCGACAAGCACCTGCTGCTGGGGGAGCCGCAGCAAGTCGGCCCGGCTGAGCAGCATCTCCTGCTGGACGTCGCCGACGACATGCACACCGATCTCGGCGGTGGGTGTCTGGGCATTGGAGGCCCACATGAAGGTGCCCAGGAGGCTGCAGATCAGCCCTGCGACAAGGTAGCGGGTCAAGGATCGCACGGCGGTCTCCTGGCGAGAAGAAAAGGGGTGGACGGCGGGGGGATGGCTGGAAGTCGCTGCCCTGGCAACTCCCGGTTCCGGGTGGGGATTTTGATCCAGTTCTGCGTTTCAGGGGGCTGGCGCACCTGGCTGGCTGCATCAGGGGCGCTTGCACGGCCTGCGTCGATGAAGGCGGCGACAATGCCCCCATGACAGACGCCACCCCCAAGCCGCAGGCGCAAGCGCGCAACCCACTGCACGGTCTGACGCTGGAAGCCATCGTCACCGCGCTGTTCGACGAATACGGCTGGGCCGGCCTGGACGCACGCATTCCGCTGCGTTGCTTTGCCTTCGATCCGAGCATCAAGTCGAGCCTGAAATTCCTGCGCAAGACGCCCTGGGCGCGCGACAAGGTCGAAGGGCTGTACCTGTTCATGCTGCGCGAGCGGCAGCGCAAATCGGGCGCTTGAAGACCGGGTGCGTGCCGGGTTGGACGATGGCCCGCCTGCAAAGCAGGTTCTTACCCTGCGGGCCGGCCCAATGCAGGCGCTGACGCCTGTGATCGACCGGTTGAGTCCGCAGCCGATGTCGATCCTTCGCGTCCTGCCCGTCGCCAGGGTTGGCGCAGCCGGCGGGGCGCCCCGCTCCGTCAGCTGCGATTCAGGAAATCCAGCGCCAGCACGCTCAGGGAGCGCACGCCGATGGGCAGCGCGTCCTCGTCGAAATCGAAGCGAGGGGAATGATTGGACGGCGCCGTGGCGGCCTGCTGGCCCTTTGGTGTGGCGCCCAGGAAGTAGAAGAAGCCAGGCACCACCTTCTGGAATTCGGAGAAGTCTTCCGAGCCGCTGATCTTGGGCACCACCACGGCCTGCCCGTTCATGGCCTGCTTGAGGGCCGGCACCGAAGCCTGGGTGAGCGCAGGAGAATTCACGGTGACCGGGTAAGACACCGGGCCAAAGCGCACCTCGGCCTTGGCGCCGCTGCTCTCGGCGATCAGTTGTGCTGTGTTGCGGATGCGCTTTTGCGCGTCGGCGCGCATGGCCTCGTCGAAGGTGCGCAGGGTGCCCAGCATCTCGACCTTGTCAGGAATGATGTTGAAACGGGTGCCCCCGTTGATGGCGCCAATCGTCACCACCGCCGGCTCTTCGCTGATGTTGAGCTGGCGGCTCACCACGGTCTGCAGGCCCAACACCACCTGGCTGGCAGCCACAATGGGATCGACCCCCGCCCAGGGAGACGAGCCATGTGCTCCCCGGCCCACGACATCGATGTGGATGTCGTCGGCGCTGGCCATCAACGGTCCGCTGCGGTAGCCGGCCACGCCAAAAGGGATGTTGGCCGTGAGATGCAGGCCATAGATGGCCTGCACGTCCTTGAGCACGCCCTGCTCGATCATGGCCTTGGCGCCGAAGCTGGGGGCCACGCCTTGGGCATCCGCCTCGCTCGGAGCGCCTTCTTCGGCGGGCTGGAAGATGAAACGCACGGAACCGTGGATCTGGTCCTTCATGCCCACCAGGGCCTGGGCCACCCCCATGAGGATGGCGGTGTGTCCGTCGTGTCCGCAGGCGTGCATCACCGGCACCTCCTTGCCCAGGTACTGGGCCTTCTCTTTGGAGGCGAAGGGCAGGCCCGTACCCTCAGGCACGGGCAGCGCGTCCATGTCGGCGCGCAACGCCACCAGCTTGCCCGGGTAGGCACCCTGAAGGGTGGCCACCACGCCGTTACCGCCGACGCCCGTCTGCACGCTCAGCCCCAGGCTGCGCAGATGCTCGGCCACCAGAGCCGAGGTGCGCACCTCCTGCCCCGACAACTCGGGGTGGGCGTGGATATCCCGGCGCCATGCCACCAACCGGGGCGACACCTTGGCGATCTGCGCGTCCAGCGCCTGCAAAGTGGAGGTATCCACACCCTGGGCCTGCGCGACGGTGGCCAGGGCCAGCAAGGCCGTGGGGGCGAGCCAGCGGGCACGCGGAACAGCCGCCGACGCGGCACGGGAGGACAGGAGCGGTTGACGCAGTTTCATGGGAGGGGCGCCTTGGGCTGTTGAAGAGCGTTCATGCTAGGGCCGCCTGTGTCACAAATAGGCCGCTGAAATCGCCATTGCTACAGCCAAAATCGCCATCTACCAGGTCACCCCGAGCACCCCCACAAGCCCTTCGCAAAACCATGCCGTCCAATCACACCCCGGTCACCGCCCCTGCGCCTCCACCAGGTCTGCATGTGGACATCCCGCTGTTGCCCCAGGTCAAGCTGGGCAGTGCGCTGATGCTGATCGATCTGCTGCGCACGGCCCGCATGCTGGCCCAGCTGCGTCTGGGCGCACTGGCGCCCTCCATCAGCTGGCGTCTGCTCACGGCCGAGGGCGGCACCTGGCCGTCGCCCGCCCAGGCTGCCGCCACATGCCCCGTGCCGGCGGCGATGGCCCCCCATGCCGAGGACTACCTGGGCGGTGCACCGCCTGCCGCCAACGGGGCGGTTCAACATGCGGTATTCCTGCCCGCGATGCACGCGACGGACATTCCCAGCGTCCGTGCGCTGCTGCGTGGCCAAGGCAGGCTCGTGGCTGCGCTGCGCCAGGCACTGGACGCCGGTGGCTTGCTGGCCTGTCAGGGCAACAGCGCCTGGGTGGCCGCCGCCACGGGGCGCGCTGCCGGTCGCGCGCTGGTGCTGCCCTGGTTCTACGCATCGGCATTTCATGACGACTATCCCGAGGTGGTGCCGGTGGCAGATCGTGCCTGGGTGGCAGAGCCGCCCTGGTTCAGCGCGGCCGGTGGCGCGCAGCTGGGCGCGCTGGTGTGTGCGTTGCTGGAACACAGCATCGGGCCTGGGCTGGCCCAGCTATGTCGCATGGCCTTCGAGTTCGACCCCCAGCGCAGTCAGGCCGCGATCCAGGCCAACGCCCAGATCCGCAAGACCCGGGACAGCACCCTGTCGCGGGCCATCGACTGGCTGGAGCAACACCTGGATGCCCCCTACGACCTGGCCAGCGTGGCCGCTGCAGCGGCGGTCAGTCCGCGCACCCTGCTGCGGCATTTCCGCCAGGAACTGGGCCGCAGCCCGCTGGACCAGTTGCATCGGATGCGTTGCGCCCGCGCCCGGGTGATGCTGGAGATCACGCTGGAGAGCATACCCACCATCGCCCAGGCCTGCGGCTACAGCGACCCCCACGCCTTCAGGCGGGTGTTTGCGCGCCACAGCGGATGCACACCGTCGGCCTATCGCGAAGCCCATGCACTGCGGGCACCACGGGCCCGATGGCGACTGGACCCGGCTCAATGGGACAACAGGCCCTAGTCCATGCACCGGGCGCCACTCCCTTCGAATGCAATGACGAGGGTCCGACCGATTGCCCGGCAGGCCCTGGATCTCATTTCGGCACACACCAAAATGTTGTCCGCCATTCGCCATCCACACTTCTCTTCGACATTCACCGCCGAGGAGTTTTTCGTGACCATCACCTGCTTTATCCGCTACGAGATCGACCCGTTCAAGAAAGACCTGTTCGGGGTCTATTCCGACAATTGGGCGCGCATCATCCCGCGCCTGGGCGGGCATCTGCTGGGCTATTTTGTGCCGCATGAGGGCCGTAACTACGAGGCGTGGGGGCTGGTCTCGTTCTCCAGCCTGGCGGCCTACGAAGCCTACCGGCAGCGCCTGCGTGAGGACGAGGCGGCGGTGGCCAATTTTGCCTTTGCGCATCGCGAGCGCTTGATCCTGAAAGAAGAGCGGACCTTTGCACAGGTGGTCAGCAGCACCTATCTGCAGCCGCCCATGGGCGTCGTGGAGGCGGCATGATCGCCGTGATCTTTGAGGTCACCCCGCTGCCGGGGCAGGAGGCACGCTACTTCGAGATCGCGGCCTCGCTGCGTGATCGACTGGCGCAGATTGACGGCTTCGTCTCGGTGGCGCGCTATCAAAGCCTCTCCGAACCGGGCCGCTACCTGTCGCTGAGCTATTGGCGAGATGAGGCGGCCGTGCGTGCCTGGCGCAACCAGGGCGAGCACCGTGCCGGGCAGGCCGAGGGCCGCGCGGAGGTGTTCGCCGACTACCGCATCCGCGTGGCGCAGGTCTTGCGCGACTACACTCAGACCCGGCGCCACGAAGCACCTCAGGACTCCAACGCAGCGCTGCTGGGGCCCCCAAGTCCATGACTTCATCTCATGATCGCATCTCCCTTTGAGCCCAGGCTGGCCAGCCTGGCCGCAGTCATCGCCGATGCCACGCGCGCGCGCATGCTGTGCTATTTGCTCGCCGGTGAGTACGCCAGTGCGGGGGAGCTGGCCAAGGCCGCGTCGGTTTCGCCCGCCACGGCCAGTGGGCACCTGGGCAAACTCATGGATGCCGAGTTGATCGTGTGTGAGCAACGCGGCCGGCACCGCTACTACCGGCTGAAAGACGATGAGGTGGCCCATTCATTGGAAGCCATGGCCCTGATCGCAGAGCGTCGCTCCCACAACGCCGCGTGGGCCAACCCCACGCGTCAGCGTCTGCGCTTTGCCCGTTGCTGCTATGGGCACATGGCGGGGCAGCTGGGGGTGGAGTTGTTCTCGCAACTGCTTTCCAGAGAATGTCTGTCGCCTGCCGGCGAGGGGTATTGTCTGACGACCCAGGGCCATGCCCGGCTGACGGCGTTTGGCTTTGTCGTGGAGGGTCTTGACGGGGCCCAGGCGTCCGCCCCTCAACGCATGGCCTACCGCTGCCTGGACTGGTCGGAGCGGCGGGACCACCTGGCAGGCAGGCTGCCAAAAGCGCTGTTGACGCAATGCCTAGCAAAGGGCTGGTTGCGCCGCTACCCGGGGGAGCGCGCCCTGGAGGTCACGCCGCTGGGGCGTCAACACCTCGCGAACCTGTTGCCCTCGGTGAATGGGCTCTGAGCCGCATCGTCGAGGTCCCGGCGTTCGCCCATCTGTGTCCATGGCTCTGGCGTCGGGCCGCCGTTGTGGTCTTCGGCGCCAGTCACCGGCCGGACCGGAGCAACGGCCCAGGGGTTGATCTCGATGGCCGCGCAGGCCGGGACGCATCCCGGCGGAGGAATGGATGCGGATTTTCCTGGGAAGGGATCGTGACGATCGCAAGTCGAACCGGTATGCGGACTGGTTTTGACCTTTGTCAGACAGGTGCCATGAGGCTCGCCGCGTGTCCAAATGATTTGTGGCTACATTCCTGCCACCAACTGTGACCCGCGGACCGCGATGAGAATTCTGAATCACCTCAAGCTCAAACAGAAATTCCTGATTTTGGGCCTCCTGGCACTGCTGATGCTGATCTTGCCCCTGGGTATCTTTGTTCAACAGACCCAGCACGGCATTGATGAAGCCCGGCGCGAAGCGAGAGGGGCCGTGCCCCTGGTGGACCTGCAGCGTGTGATCCAGCTGACGCAACAACACCGTGGTCTGTCGGCCGGCCTGTTGAATGGCAATCAGTCCCTGGGGGCCAGGCGCCCCGAAGTCTCCAGTGCGCTCAGACAGGCCTCAGATGCCTTCGATCAGAGCCTGCACACCATGGCCTCTGCGGCATTGCTGGGCCGTTGGAGCGATCAGCGACAGGCCTGGACCGAGTTGGAGCAGGCGGTCGCAGCGGCGCAGATCACTTCTGCAGAAAGCACCGCCCGCCACACGCGCCTGATCGCGGGGCTTCTGGCCATCAACCGCAACCTGCTTGAAGAATCCGGCCTCGGCTTCGACAACCACGAAGACCTGCATGCCTTGATCACGGCCACCCTGGAGAACACGCCTGCCCTGGCTGAGCGTCTGGGTCAGATGCGAGCCCAGGGCACAGGCATCCTCACCGCCAGAATGGCCTCGCCCGAAGCCTTGCTGGCGGTTTCGACCAACCGGGCGCTGGCCACCGAGTTCGCTGCAGACCGCGGCTACAACATGGGGCGGGTGTTCCAGGGAAATGCGGGTCTGCAACAGAGCCTGGGCAGCGGATCCGCCAAACTGGC
The DNA here is from genome assembly GCA_019233055.1 of Curvibacter sp. Classification (GTDB taxonomy): domain Bacteria; phylum Pseudomonadota; class Gammaproteobacteria; order Burkholderiales; family Burkholderiaceae_C; genus Curvibacter. The sequence continues at coordinate 2,511 of JAFAMV010000148.1, read as the reverse complement.
GCAGCAAATCGACCAGGTCCTGGCCTTGGCCGATCAGCACATCCTGAAAGCGCAGGACTACACGTTCTCCGGCGAGCAGTACTACCAGGCGTTCACGCAGGCCATCAACGGGGTCTATGAATTCAATGATCAAGCCTTGCCCGCCTTGAAGAGCCTGCTCAATGTCAGGGCGGACCAACTGCAGCACCGCCAATGGACGATGGTGGGTTTCGTGGCCTTGATGCTGCTCCTGGTCGTCCTGTTGAGCCGTGCCTTCGTGGCCAGCATCGTCAAGCCCATACACCACGCCGTCGAGGTCGCCAGGGCCGTGGCCGGAGGCAATCTGTCCCTGCCCATCCAGGCCGATGGCAGCAATGAGATGGCCGACCTGCTGCGCTCGTTGTCAGACATGCAGCAGGAGCTGGCGCGCCTGGTGCAGGGCGTGCGTCAGGGCGCGGAAAACCTGGCGACGGCCAGCGCCCAGATCGCCCAAGGCAACCAGGATCTGTCGGCCCGCACCGAGGACCAGGCCAGTGCCTTGCAACAGACCGCGGCGTCGATGGAGCAGCTGGGCTCGGCGGTCAAACTCAACGCCGAGCATGCCCAGACGGCCAACCGCTTCTCGAGTTCTGCCAGTGAGGTGGCCAGGCACAGCGGCCAGGTGGTCGCCCAGGTGGTGCACACCATGAAGGAAATCAATGAGGCTTCACGCCGGATCGCCGACATCATCGGTGTGATTGACGGGATCGCCTTCCAGACCAACATCCTGGCGCTGAATGCGGCCGTCGAAGCCGCCCGGGCCGGCGAGCAGGGCCGGGGCTTCGCCGTCGTGGCCAGCGAGGTGCGGGCGCTGGCCCAGCGCAGCGCGGCGGCGGCCAAAGAGATCAAGGAGCTGATTTCGAGCAGCGTGGAACGGGTGGAGTCCGGTACCACCCTGGTCGATCAAGCGGGTACCACGGTGGAGGATGCCGTCCAGGCGATCGGCAGGGTGACCGCCTTGATGGGCGAGATCAGCTCTGCCTCGCGCGAGCAGAGCACGGGGGTGTCCCAGGTCGGCGAGGCCGTCAGCCAGATGGACCATGCCACCCAGGCCAATGCCGCCCTGGTGGAGCAGATGGCGGCCGCTGCGGCCAGCCTGCGTGGACAGGCCCAGGAGCTGGTGCAGACCGTCTCGGTCTTCACCCTGGCGCAGTCCGCCGGCACGCCCCAGGCCTGGGGCGCCGGAGGCCCCGGCCCGGCCCTGAGGCTGGCAGGCGCCTAGCACGGCGAGCGTATGGCCGTGCGGCCGGCCCCGTCCATGCGCACGCAACCCCTGGGGCATTCCTGGCTTCCGTGCTGCCGGCGCTGGCAGATCCACGGTGGCCATCCCACCGGGCCGACGGCCGAAGGAAAGGGGCGGGAAAGGTTCTGGACGCAAGCCCGCAGGTGACCGGCAGGCCTGTCCCTCACGGACTGGCGGGCAGGAAACGTCCGGGCTGACGCGATGCTGCCGAAGCAACGTGTCGGCAATGCGTTGATTTGGCGCAAAGCCAAAGGGCTTTCCGCAAATAAGATGCATATCACATGAATCTTATTTGCGTCTTCCTGAGGAGCCAAAGATGACACATCGCTTCAAACGTTTGTTTTGCGGGCTGTTGATCGGCTTGAGTGCATGGTCGACGGCCATGGCGGCCGGCCATGACGGCTTGAAGTCAGCTTCCCGTCTGGCGGGTGATTTCGGCCCCCCGCAGGGGGAGCCGATTCATGCCATCCTGACCAGTCCGCCGAATGTGCCGCCGCCCACCTTGCGCAAGGTTCCGGCCAAGGTGATCGTGGATCTCGAGGTCATCGAGAAGGAGATGCAGATCTCCGAGGGGGTGTCCTACACGTATTGGACCTTCGGCGGCACGGTGCCGGGCAGCTTCATCCGGGTGCGCCAGGGCGACACGGTCGAGTTCCACCTGAAGAACCATCCCGGCAACAAGATGCCCCACAACATCGATCTGCACGGTGTGACAGGTCCGGGTGGCGGCGCGGCGTCGAGTTTCACGGCGCCGGGGCATGAATCCCAGTTCAGTTTCAAGGCCCTCAATGAAGGCGTGTACGTCTACCACTGCGCCACTGCGCCCGTGGGCATGCACGTCGCCAATGGCATGTATGGCTTGATCCTGGTGGAACCCCCAGGCGGCCTGAGCCCGGTGGACCATGAGTACTACGTGATGCAAGGGGATTTCTACACCTCGGGCAAGTACCGCGAAAAAGGCCTGCAACCCTTTGACATGGAAAAGGCGATCGACGAGCGCCCGACCTATGTGCTCTTCAACGGCGCCGAGGGGGCCTTGACGGGTGAGAAGGCCTTGACCGCCAAGACCCACGAAACGGTCCGCCTCTTCGTCGGCAATGGCGGGCCGAATCTGGTGTCCAGCTTCCATGTCATCGGCGCCATTTTCGACAAGGTCCGGTTCGAAGGCGGCAGCAGCGTGCAGCGCAATGTGCAGACCACCCTGATCCCGGCAGGGGGTGCTGCGGTGGTGGAATTCCAGACCAAGGTGC
>JAFAMV010000048.1 GCA_019233055.1 Curvibacter sp. | reverse complement strand
CGCCAGTACTCGGTGGCCAGCCCGCGCAACGGCGAGCGCCCGGGCTACAACAACCTGTCGCTGACCATCAAGCGCGTGCTCGAGGACCACCAGGGCCGCCCGGTGCGCGGCGTGGCCAGCAACCACATGTGCGATCTGCAGGTGGGCGACAAGGTGCAGGTGATCGGGCCGTTCGGTGCCAGCTTCCTGATGCCCAACCACCCGCGTTCGAGCATCGTGATGATCTGCACCGGCACCGGCAGCGCGCCCATGCGCGCGATGACCGAATGGCGACGCCGGCTGCGCCAGTCGGGCAAGTTCGAGGGTGGCAAGCTGATGCTGTTCTTCGGCGCGCGCACGCCCGAAGAGCTGCCCTACTTCGGCCCGCTGCAGAACCTGCCCAAGGATTTCATCGACATCCACTTCGCCTTCTCGCGCCAGTCCGGCACGCCCAAGCGCTATGTGCAGGACCTGATCCGCGAGCGCGCCGCCGACCTGGCGCCGCTGCTGGCCGACCCGGACGCCTGCTTCTATGTCTGCGGCCTCAAGGCCATGGAAGAGGGGGTGGTGCTGGCCCTGAGCGAGGTGGCCCGACAGGCCGGCCTCGACTGGGATGCCGTGGGCGCCGGCCTGAAGCAGCAGGGGCGCCTGCATCTCGAGACCTATTGAGGCCGCATCGGCCCGGGAGGTTCAGGGCCTGAAGCGGCTGGGCAGATAGGGCGTCGGATCGATCAGGGGCGGCGTGCCGTCGATCTGATCGGCCAGCAGGCGTGCGCTGGCCGGCCCCAGGGTGAAGCCCTGGTGGCCGTGTCCGGCATGCACCCACAGGCCGGGCTGGCCGGGCGCCGGCCCGATCAGGGGCAGCATGTCCACGGTGCAGGGGCGGCAGCCCATCCAGGGCTGGGTTTCCACCGCTTCGGGCAGATCGATCAGACCCCGCGCCACCGGCTCGGCCCGGTACAGCTGGACCGGGGTCGGGGCGGCGTCGCGCCGGGCCAGTTCGGCGCCGGTGGTCAGGCGCACGCCTTGCGCCATCGGGGCCAGCACAAATCCCTGCTCGGAATCGAGCACCGGCAGGGTCAGCCCGGGGCCGCCTCGATAGTGGCGGTGATAGCCGCGTTTGACGAACAGGGGCAGGCGCAGGCCCAGGGGCTCCAGCAGGCGTGGCGTCCAGGGGCCCAGGGCCACCACGGCGTGGGGGCCCTGCCAGAGTCCTTGATCGGTCTGGATCTGCCAGCCGCCACCGGAGCGCCGGCTCAGGCCGCCGGCATCACCCTGCCACAGCTGGCCACCCAGGGCCTCGAAATGCCGGGCGTAGGCCTGGACCAGGGCGCCGGGGTCCTGCACCGTCCAGGGGTCGCGCCAATGCAGGGCGCCGGCAAGCCCCGGCCTCAGCCCGGGTTCGGCCTGCGCGAGCCCGGCGGCGGACAGCACGTCCAGACCCAGGCCCTGTTCCCGGGCCAGCGCCTCGGCCTCGCGGGCCGCCTGCTCCAGACCCTGGGGGCTGCGGAACACGCTGAGATAGCCCTGGCGGCGCACGCCCTCGACGACACCGGCCTCGCGCATCAAGGTCTCGTGCTCGCTCTGGCAATGCGCGATCAGCCGACCGTAGGCGCTGGCGATCGTCGGGTAGCGGCCCGCCCCGGAGGCCAGCCAGTAGCGTGCCAACCGGGGCAGCAGGCCGGGCAGGGCGCCCAGGTGGTAACGGATGGCCAGGCTGCGGCCGGTGGCCGCCTGCCACAGCAGCTGCGGCTCATGGGGGAAGGCGTAAGGCTGGACGGCCTCGCGCTGGATGATGCCGGCATTGCCGTAGGAGGTCTCAAGGCCGGGGGCTCGTCGGTCTAGCAGCGTGACCCGGTGCCCGCGGCGTTGCAGTTGCAAGGCGGTGCAGGTGCCGATCATGCCGGCACCGAGAACCAGGATGTCATGGCTCATGGTGGGATCGCCCAGTGGCGAGCAGGGTGTAGGGATGGGTGATCTTCGCATGGAGACGCCGCCTGTGTCTTCATGAGGGGGGCTTTCCATTTTTGTTTTATGTTGCGCACGCAACGAATTGGGGTTAAATTCCAGTCTTCCAGAAGACAACCCAGGCAGACGGCGGTGTGGACCGGCCTACCCGCCCGACAGGAGACACCATGCACCAACCCGAGGCGCAGCCGCGCCATTCGATCTACTACGACTACCAGGTCCATCCGGCCTGGCTGCCCCCGGCCGGCGCGCCCGCCATGCACGAGCCCGTGGTCATCGTCGGCGCCGGGCCGGTCGGGCTTTGCGCGGCCCTGCTGCTGGCCCGCATGGGGCAGCGCTGCCTGGTGCTGGAGTCCGAGCTGCAGGTCAGCGAAGGCAGCCGTGCCATCGTGTTCACACGGCGTTCGATGGAGATCCTGCAGCAGGCCGGGGTCGATGCACGCATCACCGAGCAGGGCCTGCCCTGGCGCTTCGGCAATTCCTTCTACCGGGGGCAGCAGGTCTTCCGCATGGAGGCGCCGCACACCGAGGACGAGCGTTTCCATCCGATGATCAACCTGCAGCAGCAGTACCTGGAGGAATACCTTCTCGACGCGGTGCAGGCCGAGCCCCTGATCGAACTGCGCTGGGGCAACCGGGTCGAGGCCCTGCGTTCCTTCGACCACCAGGCCGAGCTGACGGTCGACACGCCTGGTGGCGACTACACCCTGAATTGCGATTGGCTGGTGGCCGCCGACGGCGCCCGCTCGGTCGTGCGCAGCCAGCTCGACCTGAAGCTCGAGGGGGCCTCGTACGAGGGGCGCTTCGTGATCGCCGACATCCGCATCGACCTGCCGCTGCCCACCGAACGGCTGGCCTTCTTCGACCCCGAATGGAACCCCGGCAACACGGTGCTCATGCACCGCGAGCCGCATGGCATCTGGCGCATCGACTACCAGTTGCCGGCCGGTGAAAGCCCGGAACAGGCCCTGCAGCCGGCCTCGCTGAAGGCCCGCATCGACGCCCAGTTGCAGCAGATCGGACACGGGCATCTGCCCTGGGAGATGGACTGGTGCTCGGTCTATTCGGCCCGCGCCCTGACCCTGCCCGACTACCGCCATCAGCGGGTGCTGTTCATCGGGGACGCCGGTCACATGCTGCCCATCTTCGGGGTGCGTGGCGCCAACACCGGCTTCCAGGACGCCCAGGGCCTGGCCTGGCGGCTGGCCCTGGTGGCGCGCGGACTCGCCCCGGAGGGTTTGCTGGACAGCTACAGCCAGGAGCGCGTGGGCGCGGCCCGCGAGATCATCGACGAAGCAGGCAAGAGCACCCGCTTCATGACGCCGCCGTCGCGCGGCTTCCGGCTGCTGCGCGACGCCGTGCTGTCGTTGTCGCTGAGCGAAGATTTCGTGCGTCCGCTCTACCACTGGCGCACCTCCAGGCCTCATGCCTATCGGGATTCGGCCTTGAACAGTCCGCAGGACGACAGCGCCCGGTTCCAGGGCGGCCCCGGCCCGGGAGAACCGCCGCTGAATGTGCGGCTGGGGGAGGGCGATTTCCTGCTGGACCATCTGCAAAACGGCTTCGAACTGCTGTATTTCACCGACGAGCCGGCATTGCCACCAGGGCTGTCGGCCGCCTTGGCGCAGGCCCGTCGTGAAGGGCTGCCATTGCGTGTGACGGCCGTGGGACCGGAGCAGACTGTGGCCGATGCCGACCAGACCCTGGCCGACGTCGATGGCCAGGTGCGCCGCCGCTATGGGGTGGCCGCCCCGGGGGCAGCCTATCTGCTGCGTCCCGATCAGCATGTCTGCGCCCGCTGGACCCGGTTCGACGTGGCGCGTTTCAACACGGCCTTGAACAATGCCCTGGCCAGGCCGGGAGTCGCCGCATGAACTCGAAGAATCCCCTCACACTGGCCGGCCTGGAAACGGTCTACGACGCGCTGGCCGCGTCGATCGACAGGGCGGGTGTCGACAAGTCCGAACTCCTTCTCGTCAAGCTGGCCCTGCTGGCCGCCCGTGAAATCGGTGACGAGGCGCTGTTCACCCGATTGATCGAAATGGCGCAGCAGAACCTCTAGGGCAGGCCGCGAGGGCGGCGGCATGGGGCGGGCTGGGTAAACTGTCACATCGGCGACACAAGCCTTCCCTTTCACATCCTGCCGGACAATGCCCGACCGATTGCTTTCCCTTTCATCCCCGCCGGCTGCCGAGGCGCGCCTTCATTTCTCGAAGGTGCGGCCATGAGTCTCAATGATCCCTGGCGCCAGCGCAGCCTGGCTGCGGTGTGGCACCCGTGCACCCAGATGAAACAACACCAGCGGGCCCTGGCGCCGCAGCCCCTGGTGCCGATTGCCAGGGCCGAAGGCGTCTGGCTTCACGACCATGATGGTCGACGCTACCTCGATGCCATCAGCTCCTGGTGGGTGAATCTGTTCGGCCACAATCATCCGGCGATCCGGGCGGCCCTGTGTGACCAGTTGGACCGTCTGGACCACGTGATGCTGGCCGGTTTCACCCACGCCCCGGTGGTGGAGCTGTCCGAGCGCCTGGGCGCGCTCACGGGGCTGGGTCATGCCTTCTACGGCAGTGACGGCGCATCCGCGACCGAAATTGCGCTGAAGATGAGTGCGCATTGCTGGCGCAACCGTGGCTTGCCCGGAAAAAACCGCTTCATCGGTGTGTCAGGGGGCTACCACGGGGAAACCGTCGGGGCCTTGGCGGTGACTGACATCCCCCTGTTCCGCGAAGCCTATGCACCACTGATCCGCCTGGCCGCCACCGTGCCCAGCCCCGATGGCCGTCTGGCCGAGGGCGGGGAGACGCCAGAAGACGTGGCCGAACGGGCGGCGGCCGCCCTGGGGGACTGGCTGTCGGCCCACCATGCCGAGACTGCGGCGCTGATTGTCGAGCCCTTGGTGCAATGTGCGGCCGGCATGGCCATGCACCATCCACGCTACCTGCAAAGAGTGCGGGCCCTGTGCGACCACTATCGGGTGCATCTGGTGCTGGATGAGATCGCGGTGGGCTTTGGTCGGACCGGCAGCCTTTTCGCCCACCAGCAGGCGGGCATACGGCCAGACTTCCTGTGTCTGTCCAAGGGCTTGACCGGGGGGACCCTGCCCCTGTCGGCGGTGCTCTGCACGGACGAGGTCTACGAGGCTTTCTACGATGACCAGACGGTCCGGGGATTCCTGCATTCGCACAGCTACACCGGCAATCCCCTGGCCTGCCGAGCGGCCCTGGCCACACTCGATCTGTTCGAGCAGACCGATGCCCTGGCGCTCAATCGGCGTACCGCGAAGCGGCTGGCGCAACAGTTGCAGCCCTTGACCGACCATCCCCGTGTGCGGCATGCCCGGCAGGCCGGCATGATCTTCGCGTGGGACGTCCAGGACGCGCCCGCCGACTTCGCGCAACGCTATGCCCGCCAAGCCCTGGCCCGGGGCGTGGTGCTGAGACCGATCGGGGCGACGCTGTACTGCATGCCACCCTATGTGATCACCGAGGAAGAGGGCGATTGGCTGGCCCGGGGGGCGCTGGCGGCCCTGCAGGCCACATTGGACGAGGTTCCGGCCGACCCATGTCCAGGGGCGGTGGTGCCATGAGCGGTTTGTCCATGCCCTCCCAGCTGTTCGTCACCGGCACGGACACCGGCGTGGGCAAGACCCTGGTCAGCGCTGCCCTGCTGCATGCACTGGCGGCGCGCGGGCGACGCGTGGTGGGCATGAAGCCTGTGGCGGCGGGGCTGGTCCTGCAGGATGGGGCGTGGGTCAGCGAAGACGTGCTGGCCCTGCGCGCGGCCTCGAATGTGCAGGTGCCCGCAGCGCTGGACAACCCGGTGGCCCTGCCGGATCCCCTGTCCCCGCACCTGGCTGCGGCGCGGGCGGGCCGACGCCTGGACATCGCTTCGCTGCTGGCGGCTCAGCGCCATCTGTGCCGCCTGGCCGATGTCGTGGTGGTCGAGGGGGCCGGTGGCTGGCGGGTGCCGATCAACGACCAGGAAACCCTGGCGGATCTGGCGCGGGCGATGGGCGCTCCGGTGCTGCTGGTGGTGGGTCTGCGGCTGGGCTGTCTCAACCATGCCCAGCTCAGCGCCGAGGCCATCCGGGCCGACGGTCTGGAGCTGGCGGGCTGGGTGGCCAACTGTGTCGACCCGACCATGGCGTGCCCGTCCGAGAACCTGGACTACCTGAGGCAGCACCTCGACGCCCCGCTGCTGGCGCACATCCCCTGGCAGGCCACGCCGCAGGCCCACCTGATCCCGCTTTCCCTACCGGAGTCCTGGTCATGAGCTGGTTGAATGAATTCGAAGAGCGCCTGGACCGCCTGGACCAGGGCGCCTTGTTGCGGCGTCGCCGCGTGGTGCAGCCCTTGGCCGGGGCTCGGCTCCAGGTGGATGGTTGCGAACTGCTGGCGTTTTGCAGCAACGACTACCTGGGCCTGGCCCAGGATCCGGTGCTGGCCGATGCGGTCCGCGCAGCCTTGCCGGTCTTTGGCGTCGGTTCGGGGGCCTCGCCCATGGTCAGCGGCCACAGCGCCGCCAATGCCGACCTCGAAGCCGAACTGGCCGACGCGGTCGGCCTGCCCAGGGCACTGTATTTCTATGCCGGCTTCGCCACCAATGCCAGCATCGTGCCGGCGCTGGTGACCGAGGGGGACGCCCTGTTTTCCGACGCCCTCAACCATGCCTGCCTCATCGATGGGGCACGCCTGTCGCGGGCGCGCATCCAGCGCTACGGCCATGGCCGGCTGGATGAACTGGCCTCACTGCTGGCGGCCAGTCCGGCGCGGCGCAAGCTGGTCATCAGCGACGCGGTGTTCAGCATGGATGGCGACGTCGTCGACGTGGCGGGTCTGCACGCCTTGTGCGAGCGCCACGATGCCCTGCTGCTGCTGGACGACGCCCATGGCTTCGGGGTGTTGGGGCCTCAGGGGCGCGGGGTGCTGGCTGCGGCGGGCCTGACGGGGTCGGCAGCCTCGCCCCGGGTGCTGTACATGGCGACATTGGGCAAGGCGCTGGGGGTGTCCGGGGCGTTTGTGGCTGGACCCGCCACCCTGGTCGAATGGCTGTTGCAGACCACCCGCAGCTACACCTACGCCACCGCCGCCCCGGCCCTGCTGGCGGAGGCCATCCGGGCCGGTCTGCGTCTCGTGCTGGGACCGGACGGTGAGCGCCGACGCCGGCATCTGCAGGGCCTGATCACGCAGCTGAGGCGAGGGTTGGGGCCCGGGGCGCATGCCGCTTTGACGCGCAGTGCTTGGCGGCTGATGCCGTCTGAGACGGCCATCCAGCCCCTGGTCATCGGTGGCAACCAGGCCGCGCTGTCGGTGATGGCGGCGCTGCGCGAGCGTGGGCTGTGGGTGCCGGCGATCCGTCCCCCCACGGTGCCTGCGGGCACGGCGCGGTTGCGGATGGCCTTGTCCGCGGCGCACACCCGCGAGGACGTGGACCGATTGTTGCAGGCCCTCTACGACATCGCGTCGACGGTCCCGGCCGCGAGCGACGGGGAGGCCGCGCCCACGGACGCTGCCGAATTCAGGCCCGCAGCAACTTGAAGACCTGGCGTGCGCTGTCCACGGTGGCCGCAATGTCGTCGGCGCTGTGGGCGCCGCTGACGAAGCCGGCCTCGTAGAGCGCGGGCGCGATGTAGACGCCACGGTCCAGCAGGCCGTGGAAGAGCTGGTTGAAGCGCGCGTTGTCGCTTTTCATGACCGCGCTGTAGTTCTGCGGCAGCTCGGGCAGCAGGAAGAAGCCGAACATGCCGCCCTGGCAGTCGGCACTGAAAGCCACCCCTTCGGCGGCAGCGGCCTCGCGCAGCCCCTGGACCAGGGTCTGGGTCGAGGCCGACAGGGCGTCGAAAAATCCGGGCTTGCGGATTTCGCGCAAGGTGGCCAGACCGCAGGCGGTGGCCACCGGGTTGCCCGACAGGGTGCCGGCCTGATAGACCGGCCCGAGCGGCGCGAGGTGTTCCATGATGGCGCGCGGGCCGCCGAAGGCCGCCAATGGCATGCCGCCGCCGATCACCTTGCCCAGCACGGTGAGGTCGGGCCGGAAGCCGGGGATGGCCTGCGCATAGACGCTCTGGGCGCTGCCCAGTGCGACGCGGAAGCCTGTCATCACCTCGTCGAGCACCAGCAGGGCACCGTATTGGCTGCACAGCTCGCGGCAACGCTTCATGAAGGGCACCGAGGCGCGCACGAAGTTCATGTTGCCGGCGATCGGCTCGATCATCACGCAGGCCAGTTCGGCGCCATGCAGCGCGAAAGCCTCTTCGAGCTGTGCGAGGTTGTTGTATTCGAGCACCAGGGTGTGCTGCACCACCTCGGGCGGGACGCCTGCGCTGGTGGAGGTGCCGAAGGTGGCGAGACCCGAGCCGGCCTTCACCAGCAGGGCATCGGCATGTCCGTGGTAGCAGCCCTCGAACTTGATCAGCTTGCTGCGTCCGGTGGCGCCGCGGGCCAGCCGGATCGCGCTCATGCCGGCCTCGGTGCCCGAGCTGACCAGGCGCACCATCTCCATGGACGGCACCAGGCTCAGGATCTCTTCGGCCAGTTCGATTTCGCGTTCGGTCGGCGCGCCATACGAGAAGCCCTCGAGCGCCGCCTTCTGCACCGCCTCGAGCACCGCCGGGTGACCGTGGCCGAGGATCATCGGACCCCAGGAGCCGATGTAGTCGATGAAGCGCTGATCGTTCGCGTCCCAGAAGTAGGCACCCTTGGCGCGCTTCACGAAGCGCGGCGTGCCGCCCACCGCACGGAAGGCGCGGACCGGAGAGTTCACGCCCCCGGGGATGACGCGCTTGGCGCGTTCGAACAGGGGCAGGTTCAGATCAGTGTTTGGTGTCATGGGGGGGGATCACAAAACCCGACAGCGGATCGTCGGTGTCGGGGGAATCATCGTTGTCGCTGCTGCCGTCGTCTTCCGGCTGGGCCCAGAAAAGCCGGTCGGGAATCACGTGGCCCATGCCGGGACGGAAGCCGTCATCGAGGCAGCGGTCGAGGTAGCTCAAGGCCTCGGTGCAGGCTTCGCCGAGGTCCATCCCGGTGGCCAGCAGCGCAGCCAGGGCGGCAGAGAGCGTGTCGCCGGCACCGGTGAAGACCGCATCGAACAACTCGAACTGCACATGGGCCAGGACCGTCTGCGGCGAGGCCAGCACATTGTCGACATGCTGGTCCGGCAGCGGGATGCCGGTGACCAGGGTGTAGGGCACGCCCTGCTCGGAGGCCGCCGCCGCGATGTCTCGGGCGCTGGGCGCGCGTTCGCTGCTCCAGTCGGGCAGCAGCCATCGCCACAGGGTGCTGTGATTGCCGACCAGCACCGAGGTCTGCGGCAGCACCAGTTCCTGGAAGGCGTCGAGGTAGCTGTCGATGCGATCTTCCTGCCACCACGAGAGATTGGGCATGTAGGCCACCACCGGCACCTCGGGGTAGTCGGAGCTGATTTCGGCCACGCTGCTGAGGTTTTCGGGGTCGCCCACGAAGCCGACCTTGATCACCTGCACCGGCACATCCTCGAGGACGGAGCGGGCCTGTTCGGTCACGGCGTCGTCGTCGAAGGCTGCGTGGTCAAATATTTCAGAGGTGTCACGAATGTAAGCGCCGGTAACAACAGGAAGTGCATGCCCGCCGACCGAGGCAATGGTGGCGATGTCCGCCGAAAGCCCGCCCGCGCCACTGGGATCACTGGCATTGAATACCAACACACAGGCGGGGGTGGATTCGTCGATGGCGGCATCGGGGTCGCCGGCTGGGGGGGTCGATGTGTTCATGAAGTCCGGTGAATGGCGGGCCTTGCAGCGTGTCAGAAGCTGCCGCTGGACTCGATACAATCATTGCATTCTATTCGAAGGCCCTTTAAGCTGTGACTGATCAAAAAACCTGGATGTGTCTCATTTGCGGCTGGATTTACGATGAATCCACCGGTGCCCCCGAACATGGCATCCAACCCGGTACGCCGTGGGAGAAGGTGCCCATGAACTGGACTTGCCCTGAATGCGGGGCACGCAAAGAAGATTTTGAAATGGTCCAGATCTGACCGTGTGACCCCTTATCTGGCGTCGGTCTGGCGACAGGAGGATTTCTCTGATGGCGGGTGACGGTACGGGTCTCAAGGTCCTGGTGGTGGACGACAGCAATACCATCCGGCGCAGTGCCGAGATTTTTCTGAAGCAGGGCGGTCATGAGGTCTTGTTGGCCGATGACGGTTTCGATGCCTTGGCAAAAGTCAACGACTATGAACCGCAGTTGATTTTCTGCGACATTCTGATGCCCAAGCTCGATGGGTATCAAACCTGTGCCATCATCAAGCGCAACGAGCGTTTCGCGGCGACGCCGATCGTCATGCTGTCCTCCAAGGATGGTGTTTTCGACAAGGCGCGTGGCCGCATGGTGGGGTGCCAGGATTACCTCACAAAACCATTTACCAAAGACCAATTGCTGCAGGCCGTGCGGCAGTTCGGCTTGCCGACTCAAGGAGCGATGTGATGCCCATTCGCAAGGTGCTGATCGTTGATGATTCAAAGACGGAATTGATGTTCCTGTCCGATTTGCTGCAGAAAAACGGTATGCAGGTGCGTACTGCAGAAAATGCCGATGAGGCATTCAAGCGTCTGGGTGAAGAAAAACCCGACCTGATTCTCATGGACGTGGTGATGCCGGGCACCAACGGTTTTCAATTGACCCGCTCGATCAACCGGGACCCGCTGTACGCCGATGTGCCGATCATCATGTGCACCAGCAAGAACCAGGAAACCGACCGGGTCTGGGCCATCCGGCAGGGGGCACGTGACTACATCACCAAACCGGTCGACCCCGCCGAGTTGAAAGCCAAGATCAACGATCTGAAATAACGAGCATAGATCCAAGCCAATGGCCAACCGCGAAGCCCTGCGTGAACTCCAGAATCGTCTTGCGATCCGTCTGCAGGCCGCGAGGGCCGAAGGGCCTTCGGTCTCCTGGCTGGCCATCGAGGCCGGTGGCGGGCGCTACCTGATCCCTCTGGCCCAGTCCGGCGAGATCTTTCCCTGGACGGCCATCCATGCCGTGCCCTACACCCGGCGTTGGTTCCTGGGTGTGGCCAATCTGCGGGGCGGCCTGTGGGGCGTCGTCGATCTGGCCGACTTCCTGGGCGAAGCCGGGGTGTTGTCGGCGCAGACGCGGGCCCGCACCGAACTGGCCCTGGCCGAATGCAGTCTGCTGGCCTTGAATGCCGGCCTTGAAGTCAATGTGGCCTTGCTGGTGGACCGTCTGGTCGGTCTGCGAAGCCCGGAATCGTTTGTCTCTTCGTCCGCGCCCGCCGAGAATGCCCCGGCATTTCTGAGCGGGATCTATACCGACGCGCAAGGCGAATCCTGGCAGGAGGTCAATCTCCTGCTGCTTTCGCAGACAGCGCAATTCCTCAGCATTGGTGCCTGAGTATTTCTGCCAAGGTCGTCTCATGTCATTCCTTGATCAAATCGGAAAACTGTTTACCAAGAAGCCCCCTGTCGAACAGGATTCCGGTGTCACCATCGGTGTCCCCGACACCCATCAGGACGCACCGGTGATCAACGGTCTGGATCATCAGGTCGGTGACGACGACGATGCCGCACTGCGCGAGGCACTCGATCTGCCCTTGTCGTCCGAGACCGGCAACCGTCCCCAGGGCTTTGCAGAGACCCGTCTGGCCGAGGCCGAGGTCAAGGATGCCACCGAGGGCCTGGTGTCGCTGCCCCTGCTGGGCAAGGCCACGGTGGCCCGCCACCAGCGCATCCTGTTCGTGCTGCTCGGGGTCGCCTTGCTGGTGCTGGCCGTCGTGGCAGGCTATGCGCTGAGCCAGGCCGACAAGGTCGCCCAGCAGTTGGCGGCCACGGGCCAGACCCTGATGCAGTCGCAGCGTCTTGCCAAGTCTGTGTCCCAGGCCCTGGTCGGCAGTCCGCAGGCCTTCCCCGACGTGGTCGAGAGTTCCGGCGTGCTGGTGAAGACGCTGCGTGCGCTGAGCAATGGCGACGACCAGATGCACCTCGATGCCCTGGGGCCCGGCTTCAAGCCCGAGCTGGACAAGGTCATGCCCTTGATGGAGCGTGCCGAGCGCAATGCCGGCGTGGTCATGGGGCAGCAGAAGATCCTGACCCAGGTCGGCGACGCCTTGCGTACCATCAACCGCCAGTCGGCCGACCTGCTGGAGATCGCCGAGACCATCTCCTCGCTCAAATTGCAGCAGAACGCGCCGGCCACCGAGATCTCCGCATCCGGCCAGTTGGTGATGCTGACCCAGCGCATCGGCAAGTCGGCCAATGAATTCCAGACCACCGAAGGCGTGAGTCCCGAGGCGGTGTTCCTGCTGGGCAAGGACTTGAACTCGTTCCGCGAGATCGCCAAGGGCCTGCTCGACGGCAGCCCCGAGCTGCGTCTGGCCGCCTCCAAAGACCCGCAGACCCGCGAGCAGCTCGAATCGCTGATCAAGGTGTATGAACAGACCCGCACCCAGGCCGGCGCCATCCTCGGCAATCTGCAGGGTCTGGTCTCGGCGCGCGAGGCCCAGGCCGCCATTCTGGGTGACAGCGAACCGCTGCGCCGGGGGCTTGAAGACCTGCAGGGCCGCCTGTCGGCACAGACCGGTCTGAGCCTGAGCTCCATCCTGGCCCTGGTGGTGGCCTCGTTCTTCGTGCTGCTCTGCGCCTTCGGCCTGGCCCGTGTCCAGCTGCTCGACAGCCGCAACCGCCAGACCTCTGCCGAGTTGCAACAGCTTGAGGCCCAGCGCCAGGAACAGGAAGCCAAGCGCGTCAACGATGCGAACCAGGCGGCGATTCTGCGGCTCATGAACGAACTGCAGACCGTGGCCGAAGGCGATCTGACCCAGGAAGCCACGGTGACCGAAGACATCACCGGCGCCATCGCCGACTCGGTGAACTACACCGTGGAAGAACTCCGGGTGCTGGTGGGCAACGTGCAGAACACGGCGACCCGTGTGGCGCAGACCACCTCGCAGGTGGACAACACCTCGACCGAACTGCTGGCGGCGTCGACCGAGCAGCTGCGCGAGATCCGTGAAACCGGCCGCTCGGTGCTCGAGATGGCGACCCGAATCAACGGCGTGTCCTCGCAGGCCCAGGAGTCCGCCTCGGTGGCCCGCCAATCGCTGCAGGCCGCCGACTCGGGGCTGCAGGCGGTGCAGAACGCCATCGGCGGCATGAACGCCATCCGCGACCAGATCCAGGAAACCTCCAAGCGCATCAAGCGGCTCGGCGAATCCTCGCAGGAGATCGGTGAAATCACCGAGCTGATTTCCGACATTACCGAACAGACCAACGTGCTGGCCCTGAATGCGGCCATCCAGGCCGCCTCGGCCGGTGAGGCCGGGCGCGGCTTCTCGGTGGTGGCCGAAGAAGTGCAGCGGCTGGCCGAACGCTCTGCCGATGCGACCCGCCAGATCTCGGCCCTCGTGAAGGCGATTCAGACCGACACCCAGGACGCGGTGGCCGCCATGGAACGCTCGACCCAGGGCGTGGTGGAAGGGGCCCGACTGTCCGACAGCGCCGGCACCGCCCTCAGCGAGATCGACAGCGTGTCGCGCCGCCTGGCCGAGCTGATCGAGCAGATCTCGTCCTCGGCCTCGCATGAGGCCGAACTGGCCAACGAAGTGGCCGACAACATTCAGCACATTTTTGCAGTGACCGAACAGACCGGTGAAGGCACCCGGAGCACAGCCCAGCAGGTGCGCGAGCTGTCGCGCATGGCCGAGGAACTGCGCCAGTCGGTGGCCCGGTTCAAGATCGCCTGATTGAGTACTCCGCCGTCGATTCGCCTTACTGGACGATTTCATGCGCCTTACAGAAAGTGCTGCCGCTGCAGGCCCAGACACCGCGGACAAGGACCTGGGGCCCTTGGCCTGGGTGCTGGACGAACTCCGGAAGTCCCTGGACGGATCGATCAAGGCCCTGCGCCGCTTTGTGCGCGAGGCCGAGCAGGCCTTGGGCGATGAACTGGCCACCCTCGATGTGACGGCCCTGCGGCTGGCCCGCCAGCAGATGCACCAGGCCACCGGCGCCCTCGAGATGGTGGGCATGCAACCCGTGGCCCTCATGCTGCGGTCGATGGAGTCGGTGGTCCAGAAGTTCGTGCAGCGGCCAGAACTCTGCACCGAGGACAACATCGGCGTGCTGGAGCGCGCCAGTTTCGCGGTGAGCGAATACCTGGAGACGGTGCTGGCCGGGCATCAGGTCTCGCCGGTGGGCCTGTTCCCCCAGTTCCGCGATGTGCAGCAACTGCTCGGCGTGGAGCGCGTGCATCCGGCCGATCTGTGGCCGCAGGAGCGGCGCATGGCCGATCCGGCGCTGCCTGCCGACGTCGCGCCACTGGCCTATGGTCTGGAAGTGCGCAGCCGCTTCGATCAGGCGGTCCTCAAACTGGTGAAAGGTGCCCGCCTGGGGGCGGCCCAGGATCTTTGCCGCATCGCTGCGGGTCTGGCCGAGTCCGGTAGCCAGGGCAGCCGCCTGTTCTGGAAGGTGGCCTCGGGCTTTTTTGAAGGTCTCCACCAGGGGCTCATTCCGCTCGACGTCTACGTCAAGCGGGTCATCTCGCGCGTGCTGGCCCAGTACACCGCCCTGGCCCGCGGCGAGGCGGCGGTGTCCGAGCGCCTGTTCCAGGATCTGCTGTTCTATTGCGCCCAGGCCCGTGTCGACGAGCCTGGCAAGGTGCCCTACCTGGACGCGGTCCGCGAGGCCTATGGCCTGGCCCGCCATGCGCCGGCGGACTATGAGAGCCGCCGCTTCGGTCGTTTCGATCCGTCCCTGCTGACCCAGGCCCGCAAGCGCATCGCAGCCGCCACCGACACCTGGTCGGCCCTGGCAGGAGGCGACCGCAACAAGCTCAAGAGCGCGGTGGACCAGTTCGGCCTGGTGGGCGATTCGCTCAAGAAGCTGCATCCGGACAGCGTCATGCTGACCGATGCGCTGCAGCGGGCCGTCGATGCCACGGCCCAGAGCGGTGAACCCCCTTCCCCGGCCCTGGCGATGGAGGTGGCCACGGCCGTGTTGTACCTGCAGGCGGTCTATCAAGACCTGGATGCGGATGAAGCCGAGATGGCGCAGCGTTCCGCGGCCTTGGCGCAGCGGGTCCTGCAGACCTTGGCGGGGGGCCATGTCGGTCCCCTGGAGCCCTGGATGGAAGAGCTCTACCGCAAGGTCAGCGACCGCCAGACCATGGGCAGTGTGGTCGATGAATTGCGGGCCACCCTTGGCGAAGCCGAGAAAGGGCTGGATGCCTTCTTCCGCAATCCCGCAGATGCGCAGGTGCTGGCCGAGGTGCCCGCCCTGCTGTCGCAGATGCGCGGGGTGCTGTCGGTGCTGGGCCTCGATCAGGCAGCGCATGCCACCATGCGCATGCGCGACAGCGTCGAGCGTCTGATGGTCGACGAGGTGACCGACGATGCGGTGCGTGCCGGCACTTTCGAGCGCCTGGGCAACAGCCTGGGATCGCTGGGCTTCCTGATCGACATGCTGAGCTACCAGGGGGCGCTGGCACGCAAGCTGTTTGTCTATGACGAGGATCTGGGCGAGCTCAAGCTCGTGACCGGGCGCCTGCGCCGTGGCGGACCCGCAGCGCAGACCGACGAAGACGAGGCCCGGGAGGCCGATGTCAGCCTCAGCGAGGTGCTGGCGCCGTCCGAAGACTTCCAGTCCGAGTTGCCCCAGACGGTGTTCGGCGACCAGACCCCGGCCATGGCCGAGGCCGGGCGCGACGAGGGGTCCGTGGCGATCGATCTGCCGCTGGAGCCGGTGGCCGCACCCGAGGCCGCGCAGCCCGAGCTGCAGGAAGACGATCTGCTCGACGTGTTCCTCGAAGAGGCCCGAGAGGTGTTCGGCCACGGTGCCGCGGCCATCGCGGCCCTGGAGCGCGATGGGGCCGATCTGACCGAACAGACCACCCTGAGGCGTGCATTCCACACCTTGAAGGGCAGCTCGCGCATGGTCGGACTCAATGAGTTCGGCGAGGCCGCCTGGGCCATGGAGCAGCTGCACAATGCCTGGCTCGCCGACCAGAAGCCGGCCGATGCGCCGCTGCTCCAGCTGTCGGCCCAAGCCCTCAGAAAGCTGGGTGCATGGGTCGAGGACATCGCGGCCCACCAGGCCGGTCATTGGCAGGCACAGCCCTTCCGGGACGCCGCCGATGCCTTGCGTCTTGAAGGGCGTCTGAGCCTGCTGGATCCGCCGGCCCCGTCGGCCGAGCCGGTTGCCACCGATCTGCCCCAGGCCGGCGACGATGCAGACCGGCCGCTTGATTTCCAGTCGACCTCGATGATGGATGACGCCTCTTTCGGCAAGGCAGAGCAGCCGCTGGCGGATCTGCAGGTCGATGAGATCGACTTTGCCCAGTTCGAGGCTGCCACCGACGTCATGCCTTTGAGCGAGCTGCCGCCGGCGCACTGGGATGCCCCGTCGCCAGCGGTGCCGGTGAGCCCTGCCGCCGAGCCGCAGCCCGGCGACCTGTCCGACCCGTTCCGACCCGAAGCGTTTGCCCCGGTGCCCGACGCCGCGGCCCCCGGCCCCCTGCTGGACCTGCCCGAACTGGCCGGCTTGGGCGACATGCCGGAGGTCGAGCCTCCGGTTCCGGAGCCTGGCCTGGACCTGGGGCCGGCGCAGGTCGACGAGGCGCAGCCGTCTTTCCCGGCATCCGACGCGGAAAGCGAAGCCGGGCTTGGATTGCCGGAATTCCAGCTGGATTTCCCGGAAGATGCGGTGTCTGTCGGAGGCGATGCCGAGGCTCCACGCCTTCCGGATCCTCTGGCCGATGCTGAGGCCGAAGCCGCTGCGGAACCTGCCCTCGAACCTCTGCTGCCAGAGGCAGCAGACCAGACCTTGGCGGTGTCCGACGACGAGTCGGTGAAGGTCATCGGTGATCTGCGCCTGGGCATCCCGCTCTACAACGTCTACCTCAACGAGGCTGACGAGTGGTCGCGCCGTCTGCAGACCACCCTGGCCGAATGGGCGCTCGAATTGCATGTCCCGGTGCCGGATCCGGCGGTGGCGCTGGCCCATTCCCTGGCCGGCAGCTCGGCCACGGTCGGTTTCCAGGCCTTGTCAGGTCTGGCCCGCACGCTTGAACACGCCTTGCAGCATGTGCAGCTGCAGTCGCAGGGAACGCCGGACCAGGCCCAAGCCTTCGTGGCCGCCGGCGATGAGATCCGCCGTCTGCTGCACCAATTCGCCGCCGGTTTTCTCAAAGAACCCCAGGCCGAGATCCTGCGCGCCCTCGAGGCCATCCTGGCCACCGAGGCCGACACAGCCATGCCCTGGGGCTACGAGCCGGGCGAGGATCTCGAACCGCTCCAGGGCGTGGCGGCCGAAGAGATGCCGGCCTTGCTCGAGCAAGGTGTTCCCACCGGCTTCGGTGAAGCGGCGCCTGCGGCATCGAACGAGCCGGACTTCGGCAGCGCAGCCGAGGCGCCTGCAAGCCCCGAGGCTGAGGCGCCCGAGGCGGCGGCGTTGCCGATCGAGCCCGAGCCCCCATCTGAGCCCGAAGCACAACCGGCGCCTGAGCTGCCTGCGCCAGCGCCAGAATCCCTGGACGAGGCGGCCTTGCAGCTGCCGGACACGCTTGAATCCTTGGCGACCGAGCCTGCCCGGCAGCCGGCCCTCCTTGAGCCGACGGCGGCGCAGAGCCTGACCCTGCCCGAATTGGACGACGACATCGACGCGGTCGATGCGGTCGATCCTGATCTGTTCCCGATCTTCGACGAGGAAGCCCAGGACCTGATGCCGCGCCTGGCCAGCAGTCTGCGCCAATGGCAGACCGGCACCCAGGTCGAGCAGGCGCGTCCCGAAGTGCTGCGCTTGCTGCACACCCTCAAGGGCAGTGCGCGTCTGGCCGGTGCCTTGCGTCTGGGTGAGATGGCCCACCGCATGGAGTCGGCCATCGAAGAGCTCGACGAGTCCCAGCAGGGGGCGGCGCTGCTGGATCCCCTGATGGCCCGTTTCGACGCGATGCAGGCCAGCCTGGATGCGCTGCGTTCGGTGGGGCAGTTGGCGTCTGCGGAACCGGCCGGCGATGGCCCGATGTCGGCCGATGCCGCGCCACAGACCGATCTGCCGGCGCTGGCGGCCCCCGCCCGTGCCGTGGTGGCGCCGTCGGCGTTGCAGCAGTTGCCGATCCGGGTGAGCGGCAATCAGTCGGTGCGGGTGCGTGCGCAACTGCTGGACCGGCTGGTCAACCAGGCGGGCGAGGTGATGATCTCGCGCTCGCGACTGGAGGCGCGCATGGGGCAGTTGCGCGGCTCGCTCGGCGAGCTCACCGGCAACCTGGACCGCCTGCGTCAGCAGTTGCGGGACATCGAGCTGCAGGCCGAATCTCAGATGCAGTCGCGGCTGGCGCTGTCCAAGGACAGCGCCGCCGGCTTCGATCCGCTCGAATTCGACCGCTTCACCCGCGTGCAGGAACTCACGCGCATGATGGCCGAGTCGGTCAACGACGTGGCCACCGTGCAACGCACCCTGCAGCGGACCGTGGAAGGCACCGAAGACGATCTGGTGGCACAGGCCCGTCAGGCCCGCGAGCTGCAGCGCGATCTGTTGCGCACGCGGATGGTCGAATTCGAAGGCATCTCCGAGCGCCTCTACGCAATTGCACGGCAGGCCGCCAAGGAAACCGGCAAGCAGATCAAGCTGGACATCGAAGGCGGCAGCATCGAGATGGACCGTGGTGTGCTCGACCGCATGACGCCGTCTTTCGAGCACCTGCTGCGCAACGCGGTGGCCCATGGCATCGAGTCGCCAGAGCAGCGCGAAGCAGCCGGCAAACCTGCTGCCGGGCACATCGTCATCCGGGTGGCCCAGACCGGCAATGACATGTCGGTCGAGTTTGCCGACGATGGCGCCGGCCTGAACCTGGAACGCATCCGTGAACGCGCCTTGGCCCAGGGACTCCTCGAGCCAGGGCAGACCTTGAGCGACGACGAGGCCGCCCATCTGATCTTCATGCCGGGCTTCACCACGGTGTCCGAAGTCACCGGACTGGCAGGGCGGGGCATCGGCATGGACGTGGTGCGCACCGAGGTGAACGCCCTCGGGGGGCGCATCCAGACCGAGA
Organism: Curvibacter sp.; assembly: GCA_019233055.1. GTDB lineage: Bacteria > Pseudomonadota > Gammaproteobacteria > Burkholderiales > Burkholderiaceae_C > Curvibacter. Next base: position 1,975 of record JAFAMV010000048.1, on the reverse strand, counting down.
CCGCGGCCGGCCAGGGCAGCCGTTTCCAGATGGTGCTGCCCCTGACCACCGCCGTGACCCAGGTGGTCATGCTGCGGGCCGGCCAGGTGGTGCTGGGCGTGCCTTCGGGGGTGGTCGAGATCGTCCGCCGCGTCGGGCCCGGCGAGCTCGAGGAAGCCTATCGCAGCGGTCAGTTCGACCTCGGTATCGAGTCCGTGCCCTTCTATTGGGCGGGCAGTCTGCTGCAGACCTCGCGTGCCAGCCAGGACCCGGCGGCCCGTACCCGGCCGGTGGTGATCTTCCGCAGTGCCTCTCAGCGGGTGGCCGTGCATGTGGACGAAGTCCTCGGCAACCAGGAAGTGGTGGTGAAGAACCTCGGGCCTCAGCTTTCGCGTCTGCCGGGGCTGGCGGGCATGTCGGTGCTGGCCTCCGGTGCAGTGGTGTTGATCTACAACCCGGTGGCCCTGGCCAATGTCTATGGCGAGCAGATCCGGGCGCTGGCCTCCGAGCAGGCAGCGCCGGCCGACGCACAGACCGAGGCTGCCGAAGTACTTCCTGCCGTCGCGACCCAATCGCCTCTGGTCCTGGTGGTCGACGATTCCATCACCGTGCGCCGGGTCACCCAGCGTCTGCTGCAGCGTGAAGGCTACCGTGTGGCGCTGGCCGCCGATGGGCTGCAGGCGCTGGAGCGCCTGCAGGAGGAGCGCCCGGCCGTGGTGCTGTCCGACATCGAGATGCCGCGCATGGACGGCTTCGACCTGACACGCAACATCCGCCATGACGACAAGCTGCGGGAGCTGCCGATCATCATGATCACCTCGCGCATCGCGGCCAAGCACCGCGAGCACGCCATGGAGCTCGGCGCCAACCACTACCTCGGCAAGCCCTACTCGGAAGAGGAGTTGCTGAGCCTGGTGCGCCGCTACACGGCCGATGCCGAGCTGAACTGAGGTTGCTGCCGGGGCTGGCGGCCTTCGGCCGGGCCGCCAGCCACCAGATCCTTCAGACTCAGGCGTTCTTTCTCACGACGGCATAGCGCTGCAACGTGCGTTGGCGCGCCTCGTCGTGCTGCACGATGGGCATGGGGTAGTCGATCCCCAGGCGCAAGCCGGCCTCCTGCAATTCCAGCGGCCTGGCCTCCCAGGGGGCATGCAGCGCCTGGGCGGGCAGGGCGGCCAATCGGGGCAGGTAGCGCCGGATGAAGCGGCCGTCGGGGTCGAATTTCCGGCTCTGGCTGACCGGGTTGAAGATGCGGAAATAGGGCTGTGCGTCGCAGCCACTGGAGCTGGCCCATTGCCAGCCGCCGTTGTTGGCCGCCAGGTCGAAGTCGTTGAGGTGCAGGGCAAACCAGGCCTCGCCACGGCGCCAGTCGATGCCCAGGTCCTTGACCAGAAAACTGGCGACGACCATGCGCAGGCGGTTGTGCATGTAGCCGGTCTGCCGGAGCTGATGCATGGCGGCGTCGACCAGGGGGTAACCGGTGCGGCCTTCACCCCAGGCCTCGAACAGGGCGTCCGCCGCTTCACCCTCTTCCCACTGGATGGCGTCGTATTGGGGCTTGTAGCTGTGCTGGCAGACGCTGGGGTGGTTGGCCAGGATCTGCATGTAGAAATCGCGCCAGACCAGTTCGTTGAGCCAGGTGCCGGCCCCGTCGCTGCCGCCCTCGTGCGCCTGGCGGGCCAGATCCACCAGGCGGCGGATGGACACGGTGCCGAAGCGCAGGTGCACGCTGAGGTAGCTGGGGCCTTTGAGTGCGGGGAAGTCGCGGCTGCGCCCATAGGCAGGCAGGCGCGGCAGAAAGTCCTGCAGCAGCGACTCGGCCCCCTGGCTGCCGCAGGGCAGGCGCAACTCGGCGAGGTTGCTGGGCTCGAAGCCCAGTGCCGCCAGCGTCGGCAGGGCCCTCTGGTGCACGGCGGGCCGGGGGCTCAGGGCCTGCAGGTGGTCCTGCACCGGGTGGGCCTGCAGGTCTGCGGGCTGCAGCTTGTGAAGCCAGGCG
>JAFAMV010000229.1 GCA_019233055.1 Curvibacter sp. | reverse complement strand
CACCACCTGCCACTGGGCCAGAAAACGCTGCAGCGCGGTGCGTGAGGCGGATTCGACCAGCATCTGGGCGCGCTCCACATTGGCCACCCGCTGGATGGTCATGGGCACGGCGGGGTAGCGGAAGACCTGGTCCGCGCCGTCGAGCGGGGCGGCGGCCTCGCTGGCCGCGTTGAGAAAGCCCTGTGCCACCGCCTGGCTGCGGGCATCGGCCCGCACCAGGGCCTGGAAGGAGAACGGCGGCATGCCGGCCTGTTCACGCTCACGCAGCTGCTGGGCGGCGAAGGCCGGGTAGTCATGGCGTTTCAGGGCCTCGAACAGCGGGTGCTCGGGGTGGAAGGTCTGGACCCACAGCTCGGCTTCACAGCCCTGGGCGCGCAGGAATTCGGTGTCGCGGCCGGCGCGGCCCCCGGCCTGCATGAGCAGCGCGAACAGCCGCTCGGGGGCCCGGAAGTCGCTGGAGAACAGGGCGCCGTCGGGGTTGACCGCCGCCACCAGGGTGACGCGCCGGAAATCATGGCCCTTGGCGATCATCTGGGTGCCGACCAGCACATCGACCTCGCCTTCGTGCACCTGGTCGAGCTGGCTTTCGAGCGATCCCTTGGCCCGGGTGCTGTCGGCATCGATGCGCGCGATGCGCGCCGGGCGGCCGTCGGGGCGCAGGCAGTCGGCCAGCAGCGTGGCCAGCTGCTCTTCGAGCTGTTCGGTGCCCCGGCCCAGCGGCGCGATGTCGAGGTTGCCGCAATCGGGGCAGGCCCGCGGCACCGGCTGGCTGAAGCCGCAGTGGTGGCAGCGCAGGCTGCGGTCGATCTTGTGGAAGACCCGGAACGCGCTGCAGTGCGGGCATTCACTCTTCCAGCCGCAGTCCTGGCAGTGCAGCACCGGCGCGTAGCCGCGCCGGTTCAGGAACACCATGACCTGCTCGCCGCGTGCCACCCGCTCGCGCATGGCCGCCACCAGGGGGGCCGAGAAGACGGTGCCGCGCGGTTGGCGGTTCATGTCGACCCGACGCACGCGGGGCAGGCCGGCATCGGCGGCGGCGCCGATCCGGCTGGGCATGTGCAGGCGCAGGTAGCGCCCGCCCTCGTCGGCGGGCCGGCTCTGGTGCCAGCTCTCGAGCGAGGGGGTGGCCGAGCCCAGGATCACCTGGGCGCCTTCCTGGTGGCCGCGATAGACCGCCAGGTCCCGGGCGGAGTAGCGGGCGCCTTCCTGCTGCTTGTAGCTGGGGTCGTGTTCCTCGTCGACGACGATGAGCCGCAGCGCCGGCAGCGAGGCGAAGACCGCCATGCGCGTGCCCAGCACGATGCGCGCCTGGCCGGTGTGGGCCGCCAGCCAGCTTTTCAGGCGTTGGGGCGGGGTCATGCCGCTGTGCATGGAGACCACGGCCGTGGCGCCCCAGCGCGAGGCGAAGCGGGCGCGGAAGCGCGCCTCGAGCTGCGGCGTGAGGTTGATCTCGGGCACCATCACCAGCGCCTGGGCCTGGGGGTCGCTGGCCAGCAGCCCCTCCACCCGGTTCAGGTAGACCTCGGTCTTGCCGCTGCCGGTGCTGCCGAACAACAGAAACGGGCCGGGCTGCCGATCCATCTCGGCGACGGCGGCCGCCTGCTCGGGGCTCAGCGGCCAGGCGGCGGTGTCGGCGGCTTCGGCCGCAGCGGCACCGGCAGCGCGTTTCAGACGGCGGGCCAACTGCTCGGGGCCCAGTTCCCGCAGCGGGGGCGGCAGCGCGGCCAGGGCCACTTCGCCGGCCGAGCGTTGGTAATACCGTGCGGCGAAGCCGACCAGTTGCAGCCAGGCCGGGCCCAGGGGGGGCAGGCCGTCAAGCACGCCGGCAATCGGCTTTTCGGCCACGCCCGGCACCTCCTGGGGCTCCTCCGGCGAGGGCCAGACCACGCCCAGCGTCTCGCGTCGGCCCAAGGGCACGCGCACCAGTTGGCCGGGTGGCAGGGGCTGGGGGCTCAGGTAGGTCAGGGGTCCGGACAGCCCGCTGTGGGCCGGCGTCTGGACCACCACGGCGAGTCGATGGTTCATTCACCGACATTGTGCTTCAGGGACAGGCGACGACCGGAAGGGGCGCAGTTCAGGTGATCTGTCGGATTCGGCGCTAAGTGCTTGATTTGAAGGCGCTTTCGCAGTCTTCCAGAATTTCTGTGGATAACTTTGTTGATAGCCCGTAGGCAAGGCCCCGGAAGCCTTGATTTTCAAGGCTTCCGACACCTTGCCCAGAAAAATGGCAGTTTCATGAAATCCATATGAATCAATGAGTTGCAGACGATGGGAGGCCGATGGTCGGGCGCTGCCGGGTTGCCGGGGCGGCCTTCGTCAGGGCCCTCTTTTTGTGCATAAGTGAGCCGCATCGGCGACGGCTTCGGAATGATCCGAGCCACCGGGCTTTTCCCGCCGCCTGCACAGACTGTCCACAGTCTTGTCCCCGGCGAGGCGATTTTTCGATGGGCGTCGCAAGTGACTGATTTCAAAAGCTTTTCTGGAAATCGCAGAATTTCTGTGGATAACTTTGGGGATAGGCTGTAGGGCGGTGGGCCAAAGCCTTGTGCCACAAGGGTTTGGACACATTGCCACTTTATGTGGCAATGCAATAAATCAATATGAATCAACAACTTGTATATTTGACTGCAAGCTCTGCCTGATGAAGAAATTGATGAAATCTGTTTTTCTGCGCTTCCGCTGCGCTGTGCATAAGTCAGTCGGTGGTCGGCCTGGACTGCGGCCCTGGTCATGGGGCGGTGGCTGGGACCTGTCGTGGCGACAAGCTGGACCATGGGGCACGGCGGCGGTGTCCGGCGCGCGAACTGGGCTCATCCCGCCAGCGTGCCGGACAGGCAAGAGCAGGGCGGCGCCTCCACGGTGTGGATAACTTTGTTGACATCTGTCATGCGAGGAGCCCAGGGCCTGCAGCCCGCTACCGGCAAGTCTGCCCGGTAGACTGGCATGTCTTATGAAATGCCTTATGAATCAACAGCTTGTGTGATGATTCGGGACGGTGCGCTGAAATGCGATGGTTTTTTGCGCCGCACCAGAACTTTTGTGTATAAGTGCATGCGCAGGATGTCCGAGCGCCGTCCCCGTGGCGGCTCAGCGCTGGCGCAGGCGCCTGGAGTGGCTGTGGACGGCCTCGACCAGGGCCGCCACATGCTCGGGCGGCGTGTACTGGCTGATGCCATGGCCCAGGTTGAAGATGTGGGTCGGGCCGCTGGTGAGCGGGTCGGTGTGCGGGGTCCCGAAGCTGTCCAGCACCCGGGCGGCCTCGCGGGCGATCTGTTCCGGGGCGGCGAACAGCACATTCGGGTCGATGTTGCCCTGCAGGGCCTTGCCGGGGCCGCCCACGGCTCCGCCCACCTGGGCGCGGGCCCGCCCCAGGTTCACCGTCCAGTCCAGGCCCAGCACCTCGCAATCGAGCCCCGCCATCTCGTCGAGCCAGAGGCCGCCGCCCTTGGTGAAGACGATACGGGGAATGGCCACGCCTTCGTGTTCGCGCTTGAGTTGCGCCAGCACCCGGGCGGTGTAGGCCAGGCTGAAGGCCTGGAAGGCCCCGTCGGCCAGCACGCCGCCCCAGCTGTCGAAGATCATGACGGCCTGGGCGCCGGCCTCGATCTGGGCGTTCAGGTAGGCTGCGACCGCGTCGGCATTCACCTGCAGGATGCGGTGCATCAGGTCGGGTCGGCTGTACATCAGGGTCTTGACCAGCCGGTAGTCGTCACTGCCCTTGCCCTCGACCATGTAGCAGGCCTGGGTCCAGGGGCTGCCCGAGAAGCCGATCAGCGGCACACGCCCCTGCAGGGCATGGCGGATGCTGGTCACCGCGTCGAACACATAGCGCAGGCGGTCCAGGTCGGGCACCTGGAGGGCGGCCACCGCGGCCTCGTCGCGCACCGGCGAGGCGAAACGCGGGCCCTCGCCCTGGGCGAAGGACAGGCCCAGGCCCATGGCGTCGGGCACAGTCAGGATGTCCGAGAACAGGATGGCGGCGTCCAGCGGGTAGCGTTCGAGCGGCTGCAGCGTGACCTCGGTGGCGTAGGCGGTGTTCGTGGCCAGGCCCATGAAGCTGCCGGCCCGGGCCCGGGTGGCGCAGTACTCGGGCAGGTAGCGGCCGGCCTGACGCATCAGCCACAGCGGGGTGTGGTCGGTGGCCTGGCGCCAGCAGGCGCGCAGGAAGCTGTCATTGCGCAGCGGCGCGAAACGGCCGGCGGTGGGGGCGGAGGCGGTGGGGGCGGCAGAGGTGCTCATGCCCCGGATTGTCGCAGGGCTGGCCGGCAGGCGCCGGGCTTCGGCACCGGCCCTTGACCAGCGTCAAGCCGGATGCCGGGCGTGCTCAACCATCAGGCAGCGGTCCTGCACCACCCACAGGCCGGCGGCTGCCGCGCGCGCAGCGGCCTCGTCATGGCGGATGCCCTGCTGCAGCCAGAGGCCGCGCGCGCCGATGGCCACCGCCTCGTCGGCCACCGGAGGGACGTCCTCGCTGTTGCGGAACACATCGACCAGGTCGATGGCGTGCTCGCGGGCCGCCTCGTGCAGGCTGGCGTAGGCCTTTTCTCCGAGCACCTCGCGGGCCAGCGGATTGACCGGCACGATGCGCCAGCCCTGGGCCTGCATGTACTGGGCGACCCGGTAGCTGGCCCGGTGGGGTTTGGGCGACAGCCCGACCACCGCGACGGTGCGGCAGTGCTGCAGGATGGCGGCGATGGACTCGGTTTCGAGGGGCATGGGCAGGACCGTGGACGGGTTCTCAGAGCGCCAGGGCGCGCCGGACATCGGCCACGCTCAGCAATTCGGACAGCACCACCGGGGCCTGGCCCGGGCGGTAGGCCACATACACCGGCACGCCGTTGCGGCCCAGCGCCTTGAGGGCGGCGGTGATGCCGGGGTCCTGGCGCGTCCAGTCGGCGCGCAGCAGGGCCACATGCCGCGCCGACAGGTCGGCCAGCAGGGCCGGATCGGCCAGCGTGGTGCGCTTGTTGACCTGGCAGGTGACGCACCAGGCCGCCGTGAAATCGACGAAGACGGGCCGTCCCTCGGTCACCAGGGCCTGTACCCGTTGCGGCGACCAGGGCTCCCAGGCCAGGGCCTCGGCCGGGCCGCTGGCCGCAGCGGCGGGTTCGGCGAGCCGGGTGAGCTGCGGACCGATGGCCACCAGGGCCCAGGCCAGGGCTGCGACAAAGACGCCGGCCAGGATGCCGCGCACCCGGCCCCGCAGATTGACGGCCCAGCACAGGCCGGCCAGGAGCACCAGCAGCAGCAGCAGGGCGCCGGCGCCGTCGACGCCGGTCTGCTGGCCCAGCACCCAGACCAGCCAGGCCACGGTGGCGAACATCGGGAAGGCCATGAGCTGGCGGAAGACGACCATCCAGCCGCCGGGGCGCGGCAGGTGGCTGCAGATCCAGTGGCTCAGCCCCGGCAGCAGCGAGACCGCCAGATAGGGCAGGGCCATGCCCAGACCCAGTGCGCCGAACACGGCCAGGGCCTGGACGGCCGGCAGGGTCAGGGTCAGGCCCAGCGAAGCGCCCATGAAGGGGGCGGTGCAGGGCGAGGCGATGGCCACCGCCAGCACCCCCGACAGCGCCGAGTCGGCCAGCGGATGGCGCAGCCGGGTGCTGGCCAGGTTGCCGGGAAGCCAGTGGCCGAGCTCGAAGACGCCGGCGAGGTTCAGACCGATCAGGGTGAAAAGCGCCGCCAGTGCGGCCACCACGGCGGGCGACTGCAGCTGGAAGCCCCAGCCCAGCTGGTCGCCGCCGGCGCGCAGGCTGAGCATCAGGGCGCCCAGGGCCAGGAAGGACAGCAGCACGCCGGCGCTGTAGGCCAGGCCCTGGCCGCGCAGCCGCGCCGCGCCGTCATGGCCGCTGTGGCGCGAGAAGCTCAGCAGCTTGATGGCCAGCACCGGGAAGACGCAGGGCATGAGGTTGAGGATCAGCCCCCCGAGCAGGGCGCCCAGCAGGGCCAGACCGAGGCCGGTCGGCGGATTCTGCGGCGCCGCCGGTGCGATCGTCTGGGCCTGGTTGGCCTGCAGCGCGGCGCTCAGGGCCGGCGACAGGGCACCCGGCGCGGCCGCGCGGCCGGCCGGCCAGCCGCCGGTGATGGCGAGGTCGGCGTGCCAGGCGCGCGGTGTGCCGGTCTGGGGTTTTTGCAGCGCCAGCAATACGGGCAGGCGCTCCGGGCTGCTGCTGCGTTCGGCGGACAGCGGGATCCGGGCCGTCCAGTCGGCGCCATCCCAGCGTGCCTGGTCGTCGGACGCCAGGCTGAGGACCTCGCCGGTCTCGGGCAGCAGCGACAACGGCTGGCCGCGCCAGGCGGCCGGCAGCCCTGTGACCCGGACCTCGAGCCGGTCGCCTGCGACATGGGCCTGGGCGGTGCCGGGCAGGGGCACCGGCGCGGCGGCCCGGGCCGCCTCGAAGGCCTGGGCGTTGGCGGCGGTGGAGCTGCCGACCGGCAGGTCCAGGCTCAGCTCGGCCTGCTCGGGAATGCATTCCTGCCGGCAGACCAGCCAGCTGGCCTGCAGGTGGACCGGCACGCTGGCCGCGCCCGCCCGCCAGTCCGGGCCGACGGTGACGGACACCGGCAGCAGCACCTGGCCTTCATAGCCCAGGTTGGTCAGCTGGCCGATGCGGATCTTCTCGGGCGCCGGCCATTGGATCTCGCCGGCCTGGAGGCCGGCCGGCAGTTGCCAGTCGAGCCGGGTCGGCAGGCCCGAATCCCCGGGGTTCTTCCAATAGGTGTGCCAGCCCGGCTGGTGGGTGATCTGCAGGCCGAGCCACAAAGGCTGGCCCGGGGCGACGCCCTGGGGCGCCAGGGCCATGAGTTCGACGCTCACACGCGGGGTGGTGACGCTGCTGGCCGCCGCGCTGCTGACGGCCTGGGCGCCGGCATGGCCGCCGAGCTTGAGTTCGATCTGGGCCTGGGCCGTCGCGGCCCAGGCGGCTGCCAGGGCGAGGCCGGCCGCCTGGACCAGGCGCCGCCAGGGCCGCGCCGGGAGTCGGGTGTGGTGTTTGTCTGTCATGGCCCGCGTGGGATGGGATGGCCCGGCCGAAGTTCCGGCGGCCCGGTCTGCACGGCTCATGCCGCGAAGCCCAGCACCACGCGGCGGGTCTGGGCACTCTTCTTTTCGATCTTGGTCACCCACACGGCGCCGATCTCGGCCGTGTTGGCCACATGGGTGCCGCCGCAGGGCTGCAGATCGATGGGGTCGGCGCCGTCCGCACCGATGCGGATGGTGCGGATCCGTCCCGTGCCGCGGGGCGGCTGGACCGACATGCTCTTCACGAGCGCCGGGTTGGCGTCGAGCTCGGCGTCGCTGATCTGCCCCACCGTGACCGGCAGGGCCAGCGCCACCAGGTGGGCCAGTCCGGCGCTGAGAACTTCCTTGTCCAGCGGCTCGGTCATGTGGAAATCGAGCCGGGCCGCGTCGGGGCTGATGGAGCAGCCATCCACCGGGCGGGCCACCAGATGGCACAGCAGGTGGGTGGTGGTGTGCAGGCGCATCAGGCGGTGCCGGCGCGCCCAGTCGATGCGGGCCGTGACCGGCATGCCCGGCGTGAGCGTGGCCAGCAGCGCCTCCTGGCCGGGGGCCGGGACGTGCACGATGTCCTGCGTGGGACGGCCCTCGTCGTCCTTGCCCTTGCGGGTGTCGGCGATGCGCAGCAGGCGCCCGTCCGCCAGGCACAGCTCGCCGCTGTCGCCGGCCTGGCCGCCGCCCAGGGGGTAGAACACGCTGCGGTCCAGCACCAGGCCAGTCTCGTGGAGGGCGGTCAGGGTGGCGCTGCAGGCCTGCAGGGTGGCGTCGGCGCGGAACAGGTCTTGGGTCATGGCTCCGATGTTAGCGAAGGCCCGGACGGGGTGCCGGCCTCGAGGTCCATGCCCGTGCGCCGGAAGCGTTCGGCCAGGTGGTCGACCAGGGCCCGCACCCGGGCGGGCACGAAGCGCCGGCTGGGCATGACCGCATGCAGCGGCAGGCGGATGCCCTGCCAGTCGGGCAGCAGACGCACCAGGGCGCCGCTGGCCAGATGGGCATGGACGTCGATCTCGCTCTTGCACAGCACGCCGTGGCCGGCCAGGGCCCAGCGGTGGACGATCTCGGCGTCGTCGGCGCTGCGCCTGCCGTGCACCCGCACCGTGCAGGTCTCGCTGCCGTCGTTGCGTGCATAGGGCCATTGCAGCACCCGCCGACCCCGGATCACGAAGCTCAGGCATTCATGCCGGGCCAGCTCCGAAGGGTGGCTGGGCAGGCCGTGTCGGGCCACGTAGTCGGGCGAGGCGCAGGTCACGCGCCGCGAGGTGGCCAGGCGCCGGGCCACCAGGCGGGAGTCGTCGAGTTCGCCATAGCGCAGCGCCAGGTCGACCTGATCGCGCACCACATCGGTCAGGGTGTCGCTCACCGCGAGCTGCAGTTCGACGCCGGGGTGCGCGGCCAGGAAATCGTCCAGCCAGTCGAGCAGCACGCGCCGGGTCAGGTCGCTGGAGGCGGCCAGGCGGATCGCGCCGACCAGCTGCGAGCCGCCCTCCTGCAACTGGCCCTGGGCCTCGTCGAGCAGGTCCAGGGCCCGGCGGGCGTAGTCGACGAACAGTTCGCCCGCCGGCGTGATGCGCATGCTGCGGGTGCTGCGCTCGAACAGGCGCACGCCCAGGCGGGCCTCCAGTTTCTTCAGCGAGGCGCTGGCCGCCGCCGGCGTGATGTGCAGGCGGGCGGCACTGGCGGTGAGGCTGCCGGTGTCGGCGCAGCCCAGGGCCAGGCGCAATTCATCGATATTTTCAAGTTTCATTTGAAACTGATGGTTCAATGGATGTGTTTATCAAAAAATAAGGAAGTCCTAGATTCTGCCTCCTGATCCATTTTCACCAGGAGTGCCATCCATGAACCAGAACCCAGTCCAAGCCTCGACCCCGACCATGAAGGCTGTCGGCTACCGGCAGTCCCTGCCGATCAGCCACCCCGAATCCCTGCTCGATCTCGAGCTGCCGGCGCCGCAGCCCCAGGACCTGGCGGACCATGACCTGCTGGTGGCCGTGTCGGCGGTCTCGGTGAACCCGGTGGACACCAAGGTGCGCCAGGGCCGCCCGCCGGCGGCCGGCCAGGTCGAGGTGCCCGGCTGGGATGCGGTGGGCACGGTGCTGGCCGTGGGGCCCGCCGTGACGCTGATGCAGCCCGGCGACCGGGTCTGGTACGCCGGCTCGATCGTGCGGCCGGGCAGCAATGCGCAACGGCACCGGGTCGACGAGCGCATCGCCAGCCGGGCGCCGGCCAGTCTGGGCGACGCCCAGGCCGCCGCCCTGCCGCTGACGGGCATCACCGCCTGGGAGCTGCTGTTCGATCGCCTGGGTGTGCCGCTGCAGGAGGACCGGCAGGGCGGGGCGGGGCAGCGCCTGCTGGTGCTGGGCGGCGCCGGCGGGGTGGGCTCGATCCTGATCCAGCTGGCGCGTCAGTTCACGGCCCTGACGGTGGTGGCGACGGCCTCGCGGCCCGAGACCCAGGCCTGGTGCCTGGCCCAGGGGGCCCATGTGGTGATCGATCACCGACAGCCCCTGGCACCGCAGCTGCAGCAGGCGGGACTGCCTCAGGTGGAGCTGGTGGCCTCGCTGACCCACACGGCCAGCCATTTCCCGCAGTTGGTGGAGGTGCTGGCGCCACAGGGCCGGCTCGGCCTGATCGACGATTTCGCGCCCGGCGCGATCGATGTGCTGGCCCTCAAGGCCAAGAGCCTGAGCCTGCATTGGGAGATGATGTTCACCCGCAGCCGCTTCGGCACCCCCGACATGGTGGCCCAGCACCAGCTGTTGGCACGCCTGGCCGCGGCGGTCGATGCGGGTCTTGTGCGCAGCACCGAGGGCGAGCATTTCGGCGCCATCAACGCAGCCAACCTGCGCCGCGCGCATGCCTGGGTCGAATCAGGCCGCGCGGTCGGCAAGGCCGTGCTGCAGGGCTGGGCCTGAGGCGGCCAATCGGCCCAGGGGCTCGGGCGTGCCGGCCGGGCCGGGGGCGGTCTCGGGCCAGACCGCCCCGAGCCAGTCGACCATCCGGTCGGCCGGCATCGGTTGCGAGAACAGATAACCCTGCATGGTGTCGCAGCCCATCGTGGCCAGCAACTGCGCCTGCTGCAGGTTCTCCACCCCTTCGGCGACCACGTGCAGATGCAGGGTGCGCGCCATCGCCAGGATGGCTTCGACCAGTTGCCGGTCCTCGGGGTCTTCGTGGATGTCGGCCACGAAGGAGCGGTCGACCTTGAGCGTGTCGACCGGAAAGCGGCGCAGGTAGCTCAGGCTGGAGTAGCCGGTGCCGAAATCGTCGAGCGCCACCTTCATGCCGGCGCTGCGGAAGTCGGTCAGCACCGCCAGTGCCTGGGCCGGGTCGCGCATCAGGGTCGATTCGGTGATCTCCAGCTCCAGCAGATGGGGGTTGATGCCGTGCCGCTCCACGGTGCGCAGCAACTGGCCTGAAAAGCCGGGGGCGTTGAATTGCATCGGCGAGATGTTGATGGCCAGCCGCTCCAGCGGCAGGCCGGCATCGAGCCAGCTGCGCAGCTGGGCGCAGGCCTGTTCGAGGACCCATTGGCCCAGCTGGACGATGAGACCGCATTCCTCGGCAATCGAGATGAAGGCCACCGGGCCCACGCATTGCCCGGGCTGGCGCTGCCAGCGCACCAGGGCCTCGGCGCCGCGCACCTGGCCGGTGATGGCGTTGACCAGGGGCTGGTAGTGCAGCACGAACTGGTCGGCCGCCAGGGCGGCGCGCAGTTCGGTCTCGATCTGCAGGCGCAGCGTGGCTGCTTCGTCCAGGGCCTTGGAGAAGAAGTGGTAGCGGTTGCGGCCCTCGCGCTTGGCGCGGTACATGGCCGCATCGGCGTGTTTCATGAGGGCCTCGACATGCAGGCCGTCGTCGGGGTAGACGGCCAGGCCCAGGCTGACCGACACATTCATCTCGCGCCCGGCGACCATGCAGGGTTGGGCCACTTCGGCCAGCACCTTCTCGGCCACCTGGCCCAGGTCCTGCGGCGTGTGGATGTTGCCGATCAGCATCACGAACTCGTCGCCGCCGAGGCGGCAGATCGTGTCGCAGTGGCGCAGGGTGCTGCGCAGTCGGCGCGCCATCTCCCGCAGCAGCTCGTCTCCCGCCGCGTGGCCCAGCGAATCGTTGACGTTCTTGAAGTGGTCCAGGTCGAGGAACATCACGCCGAAGCCGCCGCCCTGGCGTTGGCCGAGTTCGCAGGCCTGCTGGATGCGGTCCTGCAGCAATACCCGGTTGGGCAGGTCGGTGAGGGCGTCGTGGTGCGCCAGATGGGCCATGCGCTGGGCCATGGCCCGAGCTTCACGCACGTCCTGGAAGACCATCACCGCGCCCAGCAGTTCGCCGCGCCGCCCGAGGATGGGCGAGACCGAGTCCTGGATCGGATGCAACTGGCCCTGGGACCCGCGCAGCAGCGCACTGCCGGGCAGCCCGGAGCTGCGCCGCTCCTGCAGGCAGCGCCGCACCGGGCTGTCCAGGCGGGCATGGGTGTCCTGGTCGTGCAGCACCACCACCTCGTCGAAGGGGCGTCCCAGCAACTGCTCGCGCGGCAGGCCCAGCAGGTGCTCGGCCACCGGGTTCAGGTATTGCACCAGGCCGCGTGCGTCGGTGGCCACCACCCCATCCCCGATCGAATGCAGGGTCACTTCGGTGAACTCGCGTTCGGCCGCGAAACTGGCGAGCCGCCGGTTCTCGGTCACGTCCTCGATGACGGCCAGAGCCCGCAAGGGTCGGCCGCGGTGGTTGCGCTCCCAGACGGCCGAGAGCCGGGTCTCCAGGGGCAGGCCCTGGTGGGTGGTCCAGCGGCAGGGCACCTGGTGGCAGTCGCCCGCCTCCATCAGGCGGGGCAGGACCAGGGCCTGCATCAGCTTCAGCGATTCGGGCGCCATGAAGGCGGTGAAGGGCTGTCCCAGCACTTCCTGCTCGGAGCGGCCCAGCTTCTTCAGCCACAGCTCGCTGGCGCTGATCACGCGTCCATCCGGGCGGAAGGACAGCATCAGGGCCGGCGTGCGGGTGTAGAGCGTGCGGAACCGCTGCTCGCTGGCGCGCAGCTCCCGCAGGCCGTGGCGGTAGCCGTCCATGCCGGCGGCCAGCAGGATGGGGGGGACCAGCACCGCCAGGATGGGCAGGTAGAACAGCACATGGCCCCAGCTCAGGGTGGTGGGCGGGGCCACCAGCAGGCCCAGGTTGATCAGGCCGCCGATCAGCACCGAGGCCATGAGGTTGGCAGCGGCCGTCAGCGCAAAGCCGCGGCGCAGACCGATCAGGGTCAGCGGCAGGGTGACGAAGACGAAGGGGAAGGGCATGGTCAGCGGCACGACCAGGGTCACGCCAGCGGTCAGCAGCATCAGCGACGCCGACTCGAGGTGGCGCAACTGCTTCCACAGGGCCGACGGACCGGGGTGCAGCAGCGACAGTCCGAGCGGCAGCACCGACACCGAGCCGATCAGCCCGCCTTCGAGCCATCGCGGCCACAGGAACGAGAACGAGGCGTCGCTGCTGCTGCTGAGCAGCAGCGAGCCCAGGGTCGCCCCCGCCAGCGTCGGCAGCATGCCGGCCTGCATCAGCACCCGCAGCAGGGTGAAGGGCCGCGACAACAGCTCGGGTTCGTGCATGTGCCGCTGCAGCACGAGCGCGCCCAGGCCGATCTCCAGCAGGTCTGCCGGCAGGAAGGTCAGGGCCACGCGCAGCGGATCGCCCAGGCTCAGGTTGATGCCGACCTGCGCCCCCAGCATCATGAGCAGCATCAGCGGCCACTCCCGCAGTCGCCGTGGTGCGAGCAGCACGGCCCCTGCCGGCCCGGCATACCACAGCGTGGCCACGCTGCCCGGCTGACGCGACAGGGCGATGCTGCCCAGCATCAGCAGCCCGTAGACCACGGTGGCCAGCACGGCCGCGCGCCACAGCGGTGCCGGCCGCATCTCGGCGGGCAATGCCGCAGGCAGCGTGGAGTCGGCTTCAGTCGGCATGCTGGCCTCTCTGGCGCCACAGGGCCAGCCCCATGCCGCCGAGTGCCAGGGCGCACAGGCCCAGGCCGAGGCGCTTGAGCCACCAGGTGCGTGGATCTTCCGGCGGCTGCTGCCGACCCGTGAGCCAACGCTGGTTCAAGGCCAGTGTCTGCGCCTCGGGCATCTGGCGCAGTCCTTCCTCCAGGCGCTCGCCGATGTCGGGGCGGGATTTCAGGTAGGCGAAGCTCAAGGGGTATTCGTAGCCGATGCTGGCGTGGATCTGCAATGCGGGCAGGCCCAGTTCGGCCGCGTAGAAGTGGGCGCTGGCCACGTCGCAGACCACCGCCACGACCTGCCCGGCACTCAGGCGGCGCAGGGCGTCGGCATCATCCTGGGTCGCCACCCAGTCGACTTCGGGGTAGTGCTGGCGCACGAAGGGCTCCACCGCATAGCCCTGCCCCACGGCGACCCGGCGCTCCTTGAAGTCCGAGATCCGCAGGCTCTGGGGACCGGGCAGGGTGACCAGCACCGCCGGCACGGTCACATAGGGGTGGGTGAAGCTCAGGTAGGCGGCCCGATCCGGCGTGGGCCGCAGCGACGAGATCAGATCGGTCTCACCACGCTGGGCGGCCTGCAGGATCTCTTCCAGCGAGCGGGTTGACTGCATCTGCAGCTGGAGCCCCGCCAACGGCGCCAGTGCTTCGAGCAGGTCGATCGACAGGCCCTGGATGCTGCCATCGGCGGCCTCGTACACAAAGGGGCCGAAGTGCCGCTCGGGCGCAAACCTCACCCGCAGCAAGGGGCGTGGGTCGGGGGCCGCGCCGCATGCCGGTCCGAAGGCCGAGGCCGCCCAACCCAGCGCACCCAGGACGAGCCAGTGCCTGCGTCCCGTCTGCGACGGCTGCCGCCTGTTCTTGTCATGCGTTCGCGAGCCCTGCATGCCTGTGGATCCCCCTCTGGAGCCAGAGAGGTGTCCCGGGCTCTGCGATGCATTCTGGGGGAATCGACTCGCTGTTACAAGAGGTAACTGCCGGGGCTTTACACGCCAGTTCGGGGCAGGGGCAGCGCGGTCTTGTAGCGCACCTGCTTGAGGGCGAAGCTCGAGCGGATCTTCTCGATGCCGGGGATCGGGGTCAGCTTCTCGAGAATGAAGCGCTCCAGCGCGGCGATGTCGGCCACGGCCACGCGGATCAGGTAGTCGCTGTCGCCGCTCATGAGGTAGCACTCCATGACCTCGTCGTGCTCGCAGATGCGCTGTTCGAAATCCGCCAGCGCGGCCTTGCTCTGGGTGCTGAGGCTGATCGAGACGAAGACGTTCAGACCCAGGCCCAGCGCGCCTGCGTTGGCCAGGGCGACATAGCGGGCGATCACGCCGGACTGCTCCAGCGCCTTGACCCGGGCCAGGCAGGGGGACGGCGACAGATGCACCCGCCGCGCCAGTTCGACGTTGGAGAGCGAGCCGTCGGCTTGCAGTTCGGCCAGGATGCGCCAATCGAGGGTGTCGAGTTTCATGTGCTTCAAATTGCCTTCAACACCGCATTTTGTGCTGCAAACAGGGCGGTTTCTGGTGTCGATGAGCATCTCATTTGTCGGCTGCGGCCCTACAGTGGAGTCCATGAACGCCCCCATCCGCCCCCAGCCCCAGCCAGACCACGACCCGATTGAAACCGCCGAGTGGCTTGAAAGCTTCGAGTCCCTGCTGCAGTCGCAGGGCCCGGCCCGGGCCTGCTTCGTGCTGGACGAGCTGGCCCGCCTGGCCCGTCGGCACCAATGCGGCTGGCAGCCCGACCTGAACACACCCTATGTGAACACCGTGCCGGTGGAGCGGCAGGCGGCCTTCCCGGGCGATCTGGCCATCGAGGAGCGACTGGCCTCGCTGATGCGCTGGAACGCCCTGGCGATGGTGGTGCGGGCCAACCAGGCCTATGGCGAACTGGGCGGCCACATCGCCAGCTACGCGAGCGCGGCGGATCTGTTCGAGGTCGGGTTCAACCATTTCTTCCGTGGCGGCGGCGCCTCGGGGCCGGGCGATCTGGTGTTCTTCCAGCCGCACAGCGCGCCGGGGGTCTATGCCCGGGCCTTTCTCGAGGGGCGCCTCAGCGAGGGCGACCTGCAGCACTACCGCCAGGAGATCGTTGCGCCTGCAGCCGGCGCGCGCGGGTTGTCGAGCTACCCGCATCCCTGGCTGATGCCTGATTTCTGGCAGTTCCCCACCGGCTCCATGGGCCTGGGGCCGATCAGCTCGATCTACCACGCGCGCTTCATGCGCTACCTGAGCCACCGGCAACTGCTCGACTGCAGCGCGCGCAAGGTCTGGGGAGTGTTCGGCGACGGCGAGATGGACGAGCCCGAAAGCATGAGCGCCCTGACCCTGGCCGCCCGCGAGGGGTTGGACAACCTGGTCTGGGTGGTCAATTGCAATCTGCAGCGCCTCGACGGCCCGGTGCGCGGCAACGGTCGCATCATCGACGAGCTGGAGCGCCTGTTTGCCGGCGCCGGCTGGCATGTGGTCAAGCTGGTCTGGGGCAGCGACTGGGACGGCCTGTTCGCCCGCGACACCCAAGGCGCGCTGGCGCGCGCCCTGTCCGCCACGGTCGATGGCCAGATGCAGACCTTTGCGGCCAAGGACGGCCGCTTCAACCGCGACAATTTCTTCGGCCAGAACGAGGAGCTGGCCCGCCTGGCCATGGGGCTGAGCGACGAGCAGATCGACCGGCTCAAGCGCGGCGGCCACGACCTGGTGAAGATCCATGCCGCCTATGCCGAGGCGGCGGCCCACCGGGGCCGGCCCACGGTGGTGCTGGCCCACACCAAGAAGGGCTATGGCATGGGGCCGGCCGGCCAGGGCCGCATGACCACGCACAGCCAGAAGAAGCTCGACGACCAGGATCTGATCGGCTTCCGCAACCGTTTCAATCTGCCGCTCAGCGACGAGCAGGCCACCTCGCTGGCCTTCTACAAGCCGGCGCCCGACAGCGTCGAGATGCAGTACCTGCAGCAGCGGCGCCAGCAGCTCGGCGGCTACCTGCCGCGCCGCGAGAGCCGTTGCGAGCCGGTGTCCGTGCCGGCGCTGGCCGCCTATGCGTCCTTTGCGCTGCAGGCCGACGGCAAGGAGATGAGCACCACCATGGCCTTTGTGCGCATGCTGGGGCAGTTGCTCAAGGATCCGCAGCTCGGGCCCCGCATCGTGCCCATCGTGGCCGACGAGGCGCGCACCTTCGGCATGGCCAATCTGTTCAAGCAGGTCGGCATCTACAGCAGTGTGGGCCAGCGCTATGCGCCCGAGGACATCGGGTCGGTGCTGAGCTACCGCGAGGCCCTGGACGGCCAGATCCTCGAGGAAGGCATCAGCGAGGCCGGCGCGATCGCCAGCTGGACGGCGGCGGCCACCAGCTACAGCGTGCACGGCCTGGCCATGCTGCCCTTCTACATCTACTACTCGATGTTCGGCTTCCAGCGCGTGGGCGACGCCATCTGGGCGGCGGCCGACCAGCGCGCCCGGGGCTTCCTGCTGGGCGCCACCTCGGGTCGCACCACACTGGGCGGTGAAGGCCTGCAGCACCAGGACGGCAGCAGCCACCTGGTGGCGGCCACCATCCCGAACTGCAAGGCCTACGACCCGGCCTATGCCGGTGAGCTGGCGGTGATCCTCGACCAGGGCATGCGCGAGATGCTGACCCAGCAGCAGGACGTCTTCTATTACCTGACGCTGATGAACGAGAACTATGCCCAGCCCAACCTGCCCGAAGGCGCGGCACCCGGCGTGTTGCGCGGGGCCTACCGGCTGTGCGGCTTTCCGGCCCGGGACGGGCGTCAGGTGACGCTGCTGGGCTCGGGGGCGATCCTCAACGAGGTGCTCGCGGCGGCCCGGCAACTGGCCGACGAGGGCGTCGGCGTCGAGGTGTTCAGTGTCACCAGCTGGAGCGAACTGGCCCGCGACGGCCAGGCCTGCGAGGCGCGCGCGCTGGCCGGTCAGGCCGAGCCGGGCCTGCCCTGGCTCACCGGCCTGCTGGCTGCCTCCGGGGGGCCGGTGATCGCGGCGACCGACTATGTGCGCGCGGTGCCCGAGAGCGTGCGGGCCCTGGTGCCGGCGGGGCGGCGCTATCTGACGCTGGGCACCGATGGTTTCGGCCGCAGTGATACGCGGGCGGCCCTGCGTGGCTTCTTCGGTGTCGATGCGGCCCACGTGCTCAACGCGGCACGGCACTGCCTGGGCTGATTCAGACCGGTTCGAGCTGCTGCCCGGGCGGGTGGGCCGGCGCCCGTCCGTGTTGCAGGATCCATTCGCGGCAGTCGTCGGCGGTCATGGGGCGGGCGAACAGGTAGCCCTGCAGGCCCTCGCAGCCCAGATCGCACAGGAATGCCCGCTGGGCCTCGGTCTCGACCCCTTCGGCGACACACTGCAGGCCCAGGTCCTTGGCCATGGACAGGGTGGCCCGGGTCACCGCCTCGTCTTCGAGGTCGCCGGGCAGGTCGACGACGAAGGACTTGTCGAGCTTGATGCGGGAGATGGGCAGTCGCTTCAGATAGCCCAGGCTCGAATAGCCGGTGCCGAAGTCATCGAGTGCGAAGGTCAGGCCCATGGCGGCCAATTCACCCAGGCGCTGGTCCAGGTCCTTCAGTGGTTGCATCAGCAGGGTTTCGGTGATCTCGAGCTCGACCAGGCGGGGCGCCGCGCCGGTGTCGTGCAGCACCTGGTGCACCAGGGCCACGAAGCCGGGCTTGCGGAACTGCATGGCCGAGATGTTGATGGCCATCTGCAGCCGCAGACCTTCATCGCACCAGGCCTTGAGCTGCCTGCAGGCCTGCTCGAGGATCCAGGCGCCCAGGGGTTCGATGAGGCCGCAGTCCTCGGCCACCGGGATGAAGCGGTCGGGCGAGATGAGGCCCTGCTCTGGGTGACGCCAGCGCACCAGGGCCTCGACGCCGACGCAGCGGCCCGTGCCGGCATCGATCTGGGGCTGGTAGACCAGGAACAGCTCCTGACGCTCCAGGGCGCGGCGCAGGTTGTTCTCGAGGAACATGCGCTGCGAGACCCGGGCGTTCATCTCCTTCTGGAAGAACTGGTAGCCGTTGCGCCCGGCTTCCTTGGCCACATACATGGCCGTGTCGGCGTGCTGCAGCAGCAGGTCCAGCGAATCACCGTCGTCGGGGTAGCAGGCGATGCCCATGCTGACCGACAGATTGATCTCATGGCCGCGGATCAGCAGGGGCACGTCGAGCGCCGCACGCAGCCGTTCGGCCACCGGGGCCGCATCCTCGGCATGGGCCAGATCGGGCAGCAGCGCGACGAATTCATCGCCGCCGATGCGCGCCAGCAACTGGTTGCCGGCGATGCAGGGCGCCAGCCGGGCCGACACCGCCTGCAGCAGCTCGTCGCCCAGCGCATGGCCGAGCGTGTCGTTGACATGCTTGAAGTGGTCCAGGTCCAGGAAGATGACCGCCAGGGCCTGCTGCAGGCGTCGGGCCTGCAGCAGTTCGGCCTCGCCGCGCTGCAGCCACTGGCCTCGGTTGGGCAGGCCGGTGAGGCTGTCGTAGTGGGCCAGGGTGGCGAGTTCGGCGGTGCGCTGGTCGACCAGGGCCAGGGTGCGCCGGGCCTGACCGGTGATGACCAGCAGGAAGGCACCCAGCAGGCCGACGCAGAACAGGCTGAGCCCGACCATGGACCAGGCGCTCCAGTCGCGGGTGCTGTTGATGAAGTCGTTGTCGGCCCGCACCTGCAGCCGCCATTCGCGACCGCCGAAATGGACCGGGATGCGCAGCACCGGGCCGCGCTGCGACCAGGCCGGGCCATCGCAGCCCAGGTCTCCGGCCAGGTGGCGCCATCCCGGCGGTGCCGCCGGGTCGAGCAGGCAGCTCTGCGGCGGCAGGCTGGGACTTTCCAGGGCGACGGCCTGGAGGACGTCGTCCATGCGGAACACGGCGGAGAGCACCCCTTTGAAGTTCCGGGTGGCCGGATCGACGATGGCCTGGTACATGACCACCCCGCGCTGTTCGCCGGTCTCCTGCACCAGGCGCAGCCCTTCGGTGATGCGGGCCTGGCCGCTGGCCCGGGTGGCCGCCACGGCTTCGGCGGTGGCCGGCAGCACCGCCACGTCGAGGCCGAGCACCCCCCGGTTTTGCGGCCGTGGCTGGATCAGGTGGATCGGCAGGTATTCCGGGTGCGTCGGGGCCGGGTAGAGCTGGCCTTCTCGGTTGCGTCCCAGGATGGGGCCGTTGCGGCTTTCGTAGGCGGGACGCCCGGCCTGGCTGACCAGGGGGCTCCAGCCAAAGTTCTGGGTGCCTTGGTAGCGGTCGAGCCAATGCTGGACCGTGGCGGCGAAGCCGTCCTGGGTCAATTCATGCCCGGGTGGCCAGGCCCGGCTGTCCAGCTCGCTTTCCAGGACCTGGGCGATCGCATGCACGCTGTCGGCTTGGGCATCGAGGCGGCGCTGCAGGCGGCTGCCCATCTCCTGGGCGTATTGGCTCAGGTGGCCGCTGAGGCGCTGTTCCTCCCATTGCTTGACCTGCACGATCACCGTGCCCACCACCGTCATGGCCAGCAGCATGGGCACCGCCACCGAACGCCGGCGGCTGCGCCAATGCCCGGCGGGCTCGCCCAGGAACACCAGGACGATCGGCAACACCAGGGCCACCCCCACCGAATCACCCAGCCACCAGGTCCACCAGCTGAAGAAGGCGATGCTGTGCGGCAGCAGACCCGAGATGAGCAGCACCGGCACCGACAGGGTGGCATTGACCAGGCAGCCGATGGGGCCGATGCCCAACAGCAGCAGCATGACCTTGCCGGGCGTGTCCAGCGAGTTGGGGTAGCCGGCCCAGCGGCGTGCCAGGACCGCGCCCAGCCAGGCCTGCAGGGCCGCGCCCATCGGCGACACCAGCAGGGTCCATGTGAAGCTTTGCGGGCTGGCCTGCTTGAAGGCCAGCCATTGCACCGCCAGCGAGCCCAGCGCCACCCCGGGCAGCACCGCCGCACCCCGGGTCAGCGTCAGTCCCAGGGCCACGCCCGCCGGCAGGAAGACCAGCGAGATGTAGTCGGGCGGGATGCAGATCTGCAGGGACAGCCAACCTGTCGCCAGGTAGAGGGCAGCGGTCCAGAAGGCAGGCAGGAAACGGTGGGTCAGGAAAGCGGACACAAAGTCAGTGGGCACCAGTCAAGTGCTTTATTGTGACGTCTTGTACCCGACTGTCGGGTCGATTGTGGCGTTGGTGAAACGATCGCGGCCGGCCCGGTGTGTGCGCAGACATCAGGACGCCGGTGCCTCGTCATCGATGAGGCGCTTTCCGCAGCTGATGGCCTCGTCGGGCAGGTAGCCCAGGCGGCGGTAGAAGGCCAGCACGGCCTGGTTGCCGCTGCGGATCTGGAGGTTGATCTTGGGGCAGCCGAGGGCGAGCAGGCGCTGCTCGACCTCGGCCATGAGGGTGCTGGCGTGGCCCCGGCGTTGGAAATCGGGGTGCACCGCCAGGTAGTTGACCCAGCCGCGGTGGCCTTCGTAGCCGGCCATCACCGAGGCCATGAGGCGGCCGTCGGTCTCGCCGACCAGGAACAGTTCGGGCTGGATCTGCAGCTTGCGGGCGATGTCCTTGCGGGGATCGTTCCAGGGGCGTGTCAGGGCGCAGGCCTGCCAGAGGGCCACGGTGGCGTCTTCGTCGAGCGGCTGATAGGGGCGGATGATCATCTGCCCCAGCTTAACGCCAAAGCGCGCGGGGCCGGGGCGCAGGTTTTATGATCGCGGCCATGAACCCGCTTCCTTCCCGCTACTGGGCCGATCTTGGGGCCCGGGATTTTGCCCGCCTGCAGGCCAGCGCCGAGGCCGCCGAGGTGGTGGCGGTGCTGCCGGTGGCGGCGATCGAGCAGCATGGCCCACATCTGCCGCTGAGCGTGGACGCCACCCTGGTGGACGGCATCGTGGCGGCCGCCCTGCCCCAGTTGGCGCCGGCGCTGCCGGTGCTGGTGCTGCCGACCCAGGCCGTCGGCCTGAGTCCCGAGCACCAGCGTTTCGCCGGCACCCTGACCCTGAGCCCTGAGACGCTGATCCGGATGTGGGTGGAGCTGGGTGAGTGTGTGGCGCGTGCCGGGGTCCGCAAGCTGCTGCTGTTCAACAGCCACGGCGGGCAGGTCAGTGTGATGGACATCGTGGCGCGCGAGCTGCGCAGCCGCTGCGACCTCATCGTCTACAGCTGCAGCTGGTTCAACCTGCCGCTGCCGCCCGAGCTGGAGGCGCAGTTCAGCGCCCGCGAGCAGCGTTTCGGCATCCATGCCGGCGATGTCGAGACCTCGATGATGCTGGCCCTGCGGCCCGGGACGGTGGACATGTCGCAGGCCCGCGATTTCGCCAGCAGTTCCGAGTTGCGGGCCGGCCGGCATGCCCTGCTCGGCAACGGCCGCAGTGCCAAGCTTGGCTGGCAGATGCAGGACTACAACCCCGCCGGGGCGGCCGGCAATGCGGCGGCGGCGACGGCGGACAAGGGCCGCTCGCTGGTGGCCGCCGCAGCCCGGCAACTCGCCCTGCTGCTGGAGGAACTGGCCGCTTTGCCGCTGTCCACGCTGGTCGACCGGCCGGACCTGGGTGCACCCACCTGATCAGCCCGCTTCCAGATGCAGCCGCAGCTGATCGGGGTTCAGGATGCGGATGTTCTTCGAATGCAGGATTTCGATGTGGCCGGCGGCGATCAGGTTCTTGACCACGCGGCTCACCATCTCCCGCGAGGCGCCGACGATCTGCGCGATGTCGCTGCGCGAGATGCTCTTGTGCACCAGCAGCTCGCCGTTCAGGTCGGCTTCGGCCGAGTTCAGCAGGGCCCGGATGACGCGGCTGTGCACATCGAGCAGAACCAGGGATTCGATGTTCTGGTGCGCCGATTCGATCTTCTGCAGCAGCCCTTGCAGAAATGAATAGGCAATCGATTCATTCCTGGGCAGAAATCGGCTCAGCGCGCCGGTGTGAATCTGCATCACGTCGGTCAGTATTTCGGCACGCGTCGAATAGGGGTGCGGGGCATTTTCGATCAACCCATATTCGCCGAAATAATCGCCTTGGCCGAGCACCGACAATATGACGCCGCGGCCGTCGGAATGCTGGGTGAAAGCCTTGACCCGCCCGACCAGGATGATATGCAAGGCCTCGATGCGCTTGCCCTGTTCCGCGATCAGCGCGCCGCGTTTGTATCTTTTCTTTTTTGAGAACTCTGCTAGAAAATCGATCTGCTGATCCGATAGCATTGAAAACAAAGGCATCCGTCTAATCAAATCAGAATTTTTCAACATCTTGGGTCGGGTCTGCAGAGGCCATATCCGAAGGGGTGGGCTGGAAGGGGGAGGGAACCGGCGGACGGTTCCCGCACCAGCCTGCGTCCAGGCTTCGGGTGCCACGGGGGCTGTACTCATGCCATCGTCGTCACCGAAGGGGAAATGCAGTGCAAGGCGTCGTCGGGCCTTTCGGCGGCGGCGCACCGGGCTTCTGGGTATGGGGAGGTGAATCTCGACAGGGTCCTGGTCTGAAATCGATGGGGAGGCAGGTCCACATGGAATGGTGGGCCTTTGGAGTTTCTGATTACATTGAATAACGAAGGTCCGGGGCCATTCTCCTTTGTCTGGCTGCGCGATTCATCGGGATTTTGATCGGCCGCCCTGATTCTGCTGACGATGGCCGTGCGGGGCCGGCCAATCAGGCTGGGGTCTGAATCGAGCCGTTCATCCAACTGAAAATCATAGGAGCCGACATCGGAAATCGGTGCCGATGTTTGTGAACAATCGCACAGACTCGGGACTTATCTCATGGGTTGTCAGGCAAGGACACTGGCAAATGAGGTTGAGGAAAAGCAGAAACAATTCCCAATCTCAAACCTTCGGATCGATCGCGGTGCTCTGGGCAGGGGCCGGCCTGGGCGCATCGGGGGCCTTGGGCGGCAGGATCAGGGTGAACACGCTGCCCTGGCCGACCACGCTGCTCACCTCCACCGTGCCTCCGAGCACCGTGGTGGTCATGTTGTAGACGATGTTGAGCCCCAGGCCGGTGCCGCCGCGCCCCATGCGGGTGGTCATGAAAGGGTCGAAGATCCGTTCGATCAGGGCTGGCGCGATGCCCAGGCCGTCGTCGCGGACCTCCAGCCGGACCCGGCCGTCCTGCGCTGCAGCACCCCGGACCTCGATGTGGCCATGGTCGCGTTCGTCAAAACCATGCACGACGGCATTGGTGATCAGGTTGGTCAGCACCTGGCCCAGTGGGCCGGGGTAGCTGTCCAGCCAGAGTCCGTCCACCACATCGACGCTGATGCGGTAGGGGGTCCTGCTGAAGCTGGGCCGCAGCGTGATGACGATCTCGTCGACCACCTCGCGCAATTCGAACAGGCGCCGCTGCGAGCTGGTCTGGTCCACCGCCACCTGCTTGAAGCTGGACACCAGGTCGGCCGCCCGCTGGAGGTTGCGGGCGCTGATGCTGGTGGCCTGGTCCAGGCTTTCCAGCAGCGCTTCGAGGGCCGAGCGTCGCAAGCCCTCCTGCAGGCCGTTGCGGAAATGCCGGGTCTCGTCGCGCAGGGTGGTCACCGCGATCAGGCTGTTGCCCAGGGGGGTGTTCAGTTCATGCGCGACACCGGCCACCAGGCTGCCCAGGGCGGCCATCTTCTCGGCGCGCACCAGTTCATTGCGGGTGTCCTGCAGGTGCTTCACGGTCTGCGCGAGTTCGGCGTTGGCGTCCGCCAGGGCCTGGGTGCGCCGCTGGACGCGGTCTTCGAGGCGGTGGTTGAGTTCCTGCAGGCTGTCGGCCATGGCTTCGAGGTCGACGGACATGCGGTTGAACTCGAGCACCGGCCCCTTGGGCCAGCGTCGGCTCTGGCCGCCCTGGGCCACCTGGTGGGCCTGGTTGACGATGGCATTGAGCGAGCGCACCAGGCCGGAGGCCCAGAAGGGGGCCAGCAGCAGCCCGACCAGCAGGGTGCCGAGAAAGGAGGCGCCGATGGCGCCGACGTAGGCGCCGACCGCGCGGTTGTCGCGGCCGCTGGGGCTGCGGGCCAGGATGTACCAGTCCAGCCATTGCAGCCGGACCAGGCTTGCATGGAATTCGCGGCCCGCGTAGTCCATGCGCTCAGGCGGGGGACGGCCCTCGCGCAGCGCCACCATCAATGGCGAATCGTGCAGGTTGAGCTTGCCGGCGGCGCCGCCGCTTTCGGTGTCGGCCACCACATCGCCCAGGCTGTCGATCAGCCAGATGTCGACCGCCTGGGCGCCAGTTTCGCGCGTGCCGGTGCGCTGGTCGTAGGACAGGTCGACGTTGTTGAGCAGCAGTGCCGGCGGCAGTTCGGCCAGCAGCATTCGGCCGTCGAGCAGGGGGTAGGCCACGGCCAGCGACAGCTCGCCGGTCATGGGCGAGAGGTGTTTGTCGCCCCAAAGGGTCTGCTGGCGCTGCTGGAACAGCCGCACCAGCGGCGAACCGGAGAGGTCGGCGCCGAACATCTCGTTGCGCCGCAGGCGCAGGGTCGGCGGCACGCCGGCCGCCATGACGCGGCCTTCGCGGTTGGTGAGGTACAGGGTCCGGAAGGTGCCGCCATCGCCGGCGGCCTGGTCGAGCAGGGCCGTGGCGTCCTCGGAGGGCAGTTGCTGCAGGACGGTGGCGATCACGCCCAGGCGTTCTTCGATGGTGCGCAGCAGCAGGTCCTCGCGGCTGGCAAAGAGGTGGGCTTCGTGCCGCACCTCCTGGGCGCTGTCCTGTTCCAGCTGGGGGATGCGCAGGGCGAGGATCGCCGATCCCACGACAAAGGCGGTCAGGACCGTGGTGATCAACAGCAGGGCGGCCAGGTAGGTGCGCAGCCGCCATTCACGCTTGAGCCAGCGGATCTTCATGGCAGCACCACGAACTGCCGGCGCCGCACTTCGACAAACCAGGCGCGGCGGTGGGTGTTGCCACGGGCGTCGAATCGGATGGGCTCCTGCAGCCCCTGCCAGGGGCCCTGCTGGAGCAGCGTGGTGCGCAGCGATTCGAAGCCGCTGAGCCGTTGCAGCGCATCGAACAACACGGTGCAGGCATCGTGGCTGGCCACCGCCGCATAGTCGGGGGCGCGCTCGAAGCGCTGCCGGTAGGTGTCGGTGAAGACCTGGTAGCGCGGGGTGCGGTCCTCGGGGTTGTAGTTCTTCATGGACAGCAGTCCCTCGACGGCCTCGCCGCCGAGCTCCAGCAGCATTTCGGTGGAGGCCCATTCCGGCGTGGCCAGCGGCAGGTGGGGCGCGATCCGTTGCGCGCGCTGCGCCAGCCGCGCGACGTCGATCGCGCCGGCCAGAAACAGCAGCCCTTGCGGCTCGGAACCCACCAGGGAGCCGATGACGTCGCTGAAACTGGTCTCGGCCCGCGACTCGTAGGCCGTCGCCTGGCTGATCTGGCCGCCCTCGTGCGCCAGGGTCTCGCGGAAGCCGGCCAGCCAGGACTCGGTGAAGCGCCGGTTGCTCAGGTCGTAGGCCACCGCCACGCGGCGCTGGCCGCGGCGCACCAGTTCACGGGCGAAGTCGGCGGCCGATTCGCGGGCGCTGCGACTCAGCAGCAGGAGGCTGTCCTGCTGTTCGAACAGGTCCGAGGCGGTGACCGTGGGGGCCAGCATCAACAGCCCCGCCTTCTGGGCCAGGGGCACCACGGCCGCCGCCATGGAGCTGGTGTAGGGCCCGATCACGGCCACCACCCCGGCGGCGATCAATCGCTGCAGCCCTTCCTGCGCCTGGCCGATCTGCTGGGCATCGTCCTGCATGATCAGCTCGATGCGGCGGCCTCGGATGCCGCCGGCCCGGTTGCGGTCCTCCTGCGCCAGGATGGCGCCGTTGCGCCCGCCCTGGCCCAGGTCGGCGGCGCGCGAGGTCAGGGGGGCCAGCAGGCCGACCCGCCAGCTCGCCGAGCGGTGGCAGGCGGCCAGGCCTGTCGCCGTCGCCGCGCCCAGGACCAGCAGCCGCCGGCGGGACCCCGAGGGTGGCGTCAGGGCTGCTGCGGCCGAGGCGCGTGGGTCTGCAGCCATGAGAACAGGTCCGGCAAGGGCATCGGCCGGCCATACAGGTAGCCCTGGGCCTCGTCGCAGCCCATCTCGCGCAGCAGCCTCGCCTGGCTCTCGGTCTCGACCCCTTCGGCCAGCACCTTCATGCCCAACTGGTGCCCCAGCGGCACGATCATGCGGGCGATGCGCGCGCCCGGCCGGTCGGTTTCCAGCAGGTTCACGAAGGCGCGGTCGATCTTCAGTCGGTCGGCCGGCAGGCAGTCGAGGTAGGACAGGGAGGAAAAGCCGGTGCCGAAGTCGTCGATGGCCACGGCGACCCGGCGGCTGCGGATCTCGCGCATCAGGGTGGCCACACGCTCCATGCCGACGATGGCCACCGATTCGGTGACCTCGAGTTCCAGGCGGTCGGCCGTCACCGCCTTGTCGGCCAGGGCCTGGTCGAGCGTGTGCAGGAAGTCGGGCTGGCCGAACTGCACGGCCGAGACATTGACGGCCATGCGCAGTTGCCCGTAGCCCGCCTGGTGCAGGCGGTGCAGGTCGTACAGGGCGCTGCGCAAGACCCAGGTGCCCAGGCTGACGATGAGCCCCGAGCGTTCGGCCACCGGGATGAACCGGTCCGGCGGCACCAGGCTGCCATCCTCCGAACGCCAGCGCAGCAGCGCCTCCAGGCCGAGCACCGCACCGGTCTCCAGGGACACCTGGGGTTGGTAGACCAGGAACAGGCGGTCGTGCTCGAAGGCGCGCTGCAGCCCGTGCAGCAGCAGGGTGCGCTCCTTCGAGTCGGCGCCCAGGGCCGGCGTGTAGTACTCGATGCGCCCCTGGCCGGCGGCCTTGGCGCGCTTCATGGCGATCGAGGCGTCCTTCAGCCACTCGCTGCCATCGCTGGCCGGGACTTCGTCGCAGCGCACGAAGCTCATCGAGACCGAGAGGCGCCGGCTCAGCGATTCGACCATGAAGGGCGCCTCGAACAGCGGGCACAGCTCTTCGGGCGAGACCACGCCGGCGTGGCCGACGATGGCGAAGGTGTTGCCCGCGACACGGGCGATGTAGCAGCGGCTGGACAGGCTTTCGGTGAGGCGCCGGGCAATGGCCTTGAGCAGCAGGTCGCCGTAGCGGTGGCCGAACATGTCGTTGGTCTCGGCGAACTGGTCCACGTCGACCATGCCCAGCACCAGGCCCGGATCGGGCGTCTGGTCCCGGATGCGCTCGTCCAGGTGCTGGATCAGGGCGGTGCGGTTGGGGATGCCCAGCATGCGGTCCACGAAGGCATGGTCGCGCAGCCGGTCGACCAGCATCACATTGGCGGCGCACAGGCTGATGTTGGTGCAGAACACCTCGAGCAGCTCTTCGTCGAGGTGTTGCAGCGGGGTGGACGAGGCGATGTAGGCGGCAAACGCGCGCTCCTCGTCGCCGCCGAAATACAGCGTCAGGCTGTGCTCGTGGATCTGGGTGCGGCGCTGCGCCAGGCATTCGGTCAGCGACTGCACGATCTCGGGGTTGTCGATGGCGCTGAGCTGGCGCTGGATCAGGTGCCGATAGGGGCCGGCTGCCGCGATGACGATGAAGGACTGTTCGGGCTCGCCCGGGCCGGCCGATCCGATGCTGGCGCAGACCAGGCCTTCGGGGTCGACCCCGAGCAGGCTGGCGATCTGGATGATCACCCCCTCGGCGAAGGTCTGCAGGCCCTGCTCGGCGATCAGCTGGTGGCTGGCGGCGACGATCTGCTCCAACCCTCGGCGGCTGGCTTCGAGGCGACGCAACTGATCGAAGGAGCGGATGGCGCCGGTCAGCGTGGCATAGAGCTTGGCCCGCGTCAGCTCGCTCTTCATCTTGTAGTCGTTGATGTCGTACTGGCGGATCGTCTCGATCTCGGGCGCCTGTCCGGGCTGGCCGGTGCGCAGGATGATGCGGGTGTTGTGCAGGCCCAGCTCGTTGCGGATCCGGTCGACCATCGCCAAGCCCGCATGCTCGGTCTCCATCACCACATCGAGCAGGATCACCGCCACATCGGGGGCGGACTTGAGCAGCTCCAGGCCCTCCACGCTTGAATAGGCATGCAGCAGTTCGAGCTGCCGGCCGGCGATCTCGAGGTGGCGCAGGGCATAGGCGGTGCTCTCGTGGACATCGGCGTCGTCGTCGACCACCAGCACCTGCCAGCTGGGCGGCTGATGGTGGGAGGAAGGCCTCTCGGGCGTGCCGCCGCCGCCAGCGGATGCCTCATCAACGAACGGCAGAAAAGCGTTTTCAGACATGGCGGCGGCATCCGTGGACTGATCACACGTCCCGCGCGGGCTGGCCGGCCCTGCGGGTCAGGCAATTGTTTTCAATTTGTGACCAATATACCTAAAGAATGTCTCAAGTGTCAGTCATCGTTTTCAATCAGGAAACGGACCAGGTTCTCCACCCCGGCATCGGCCTGCCCTTCGGCGGTGGCGACCAGCAGACGGCGCCGGGCCCAGGGGTCCGACAGGGGCCGCCAGGCCAGCTTCATGGCGCGCACCATGGGCAGGCAGGCGGCCTTGGGCAGGACGGCCAGGCCCAGCCCGCTGGCGACCATGTGGCAGACCGCGTCGAAGCTGCGCACCTGCATGCGCAGCTTGAGCGGGCGGCCGGCGGCCAGCGCCGCCTGCTGTTGCTTCTGCAGCATGGCAGCGCCTGCGGCGAGGCTGATCCAGTGCTCGTCGAGCAGGTTGCCGAAGGCCAGTGCCCGGCCGGCCCGGCTGTCCTTGGCCAGGGCGTGGTCGGCCGGCAGCACCAGCACCAGTTCGTCATGGCGGAACAGCCGGGTGTGCAGCCCGCTGGTGTCCGGGCCTTCGACGAAGACGGCGAGGTCGGCACGGCCCTCGCGCAGGCTGTTCACCACGGCGTCGGAGACCTGCTCTTCCAGGTCGACCTGCACCTGGGGGTGGGCCGCGCCGAAGCGCGCCAGCAGGCCGGGCAGGAACTGGTTGATCGCCGCCGTGCTGGCACACAGCCGGAGGTGGCGGGTGATGCCCTGGCGCAGGTCGGCCAGTTCGGTGCTGAGCTGGTCCAGCGTCTGCAGCAGGTCCAGTCCGTGCTTGACGAACAGACGGCCGGCCGCCGTCGGCTTCAGGCCCTTGGCATGACGTTCGAACAGCGGCATGGCCACGGCGTCTTCCAGCTCGCGCAGGCGGCGGCTGGCGGCGGCCAGCGCGAGGTGGTTTTCGCGCGCGGCGGCGGTGAGGCTGCCGGTCTGGGCGCAGGCGACGGCCAGGCGGATCGAGATGAGGTCGAAACGGGCCAGGTTGTAGACAGGGGCCATGGCGCGGCGTCCGCCCGGCTCAGGCGCCGGTGTGTGGCGTGTCGGCACGGCCGGCGATGAGCCGGTCGAGCTGGCGCACGATCTCGGTCTCGATGGCGCCCTTGAACGCGGCCATCATCCCGCTGAGCTGCGCCTGCAGCTCGAAGCACTTGGCGTCGACCCGCAACTGGCCCTCCAGGCCGGTACGGCTGAAATGCAGGGTGTCGTGATCGGGGCCTTCTTCGTAGCGGCAGGCCATGCCGAGCTTCTGTTCTGCCTTGGCCGCCCAGTGCCGCGCCACCTCGCGGGCGGCGGGGAGGTCCAGGTGGTGTTCACGGTGCAGGCTCAGCGTTGGGGCGGTCAAGTTCGGTCTCCGGTCGGTTCTCGGGGGTGGCGGGGGTCTCTCGGGCGAGCGCGGCCAGGCGCTGCCCGTCGGGCAGGGCGGCCAGGTGGCGCACCGCATCATAGAAGTGCGTCCAGGCCTCGCGCCCGGAGCCGCCCTGGCGGCGGAAGAGGGCCTCGAAGGCGGGCACCAGCGCGTCGTAGGCCGACAGTGTGCCGAAGGCCGCATTGTTGGCCCGGGCCACCCACTGGTCGT
Source organism: Curvibacter sp. (assembly GCA_019233055.1). Classification (GTDB taxonomy): domain Bacteria; phylum Pseudomonadota; class Gammaproteobacteria; order Burkholderiales; family Burkholderiaceae_C; genus Curvibacter. The sequence goes on along the minus strand of JAFAMV010000229.1, from coordinate 6,910 downwards.
AGGCCGCCTGGCGCTGTGGTGCCAGATGCCAGCCCTGGCGCAGGCTGGCGTAGCGGGCCCGGAAGTCGGCCATGGCCTCCTCCTTGAGGGCCTGGCGCCGCTCGGGGGGCTGATCGGGGGGCGTCTCCTGCGCGTAGAGCGCCTGCAGTTGCTGGCGGACCTGGCGGGTCAGCGTGCGGAACTGCTGCTGTTCGACCTCGAGTGCGGCGTAGGCCGCGCGGGCCTCGGGGCTGGCTTCGCGGGCCAGCCACTCGCGCACCCCCAGGCGTTCGACGGCGGTGGCGAAGGATTCGTTGAAGGTGGTGTCGTCATCGACATAGACCACCTGGTGCGCCAGTTCATGGAAGATCAGCTGGGCCAGTTCGCCGTCGGGGTAGTCCACCACCGTGTTGAGAAGGGGGTCGCCGCCGGCCCAGTTCATCCAGCCCAGCGTGGAATAGGCCGGCACGCCGTAGACGAAGGTCTCCAAGCCCCGGGCCTGCAGCGCCTGCGCCTCGGCGCGGGCGTCGGCCACATCGAAGTAGCCCCGGTAGCCGATGCAGCCGGTGATCGGGAAGCACCAGGTGTGCAGCTCCAGCGAGAAGGGCTCGGCGGCGGTGACGTTCCAGATCACCGAAGACCGATGCAGGTCGGCATAGCGGTGGTAGCTGGCGTTGTCGGGCAGATCGAGCGCGCTGACCGCGAAGGCCCGGATGTGCCGGGCCAGTTCGAGCCGGGCCTTGAGGGCCGGCGGCGTGGCGGGGTCCTGCAGCCAGTCGTCGATGGGGCGGGCGGCGCGCATCACCTCGAGGTGGCCGTGCACCGACTGCCAGTAGTAGCCGAGCGAGCTGCAGCCGCTGAGCAGTGGCAGGAGCACGGTCGCCAGCAGGGAAGCCGACCGGGGAAGGGCATCGGAAAGTCGCATGGAGCGACATTGTGGCGGCTTCTCACCGACCCAGGCGAGGCTGACGCCCCGGTCAATCAGACGGGATTGCCGATATCGTATTCAAGGGTGTCGGCCAGGCCGATCCAGTCCTGCCGACGCCATTGCTCCTGGCATTCGGACATGAGGCCTGCCAGCTTGTTCAGCTCATCTGTACCGGCGTTCCGGCGGTGTTCGACGATGTCTGTCATCAGCTTCGGCAAGGCGACCGTGGCTTCGACGCTCAGCCCGATGCGCAACTGGGTGGCGAGATCGAGCAGCCGCTGGCGGAGTTCGCTGGAGAGGGTCAGGGGCATGGCGCCGCATCCTTGCGTGATGTGCTGCCGGCGATGCGGGCGCTGTCCAGGCTGGCCTGGATGAAGCGGACCCCGGGGTGGCGCCGGATGTAGCGTTCAAGCTCCACCAGATAGCTTGCAAAGTTGGCGTGGGTAGGCACACGCTCGCCACGTCCGTTCAGGACCCAATGACGCGCGCTGTCCAGGTCGGTATGGAGTTCCCCTGCCGGCCAATGGGCATGGGTCTTCCCCCCTGGAAAACAGAAATCGGTCCCATACAGGGTCACCTGCTGGGCGCCCATCTTCACGGCCAGATCCACGGCCGGGTGGATCACGCTGCCACCGTTGAAGAGTGCGCTGCGGGGCAGACTTCGGCGCAGGCCGGCATAGAGCGCCGACATGCTGTAGCTGCAAAGGCGCGGGCCGGGCCAAGCCTCCAGAACCTCGGTGGGCAGGACCGGGGCATAGACCAAGGTGATGCGCTCGGCCTCAGGGCATTGCAGAAAGCGGGCCTGTGTCCGGTGATCGATGCTGACGACGACGTCTGGCGTGATCCCGGCCAAGGTCAACGGGCGCAGCGCCGTGTCGGCTGCGATGAACAGGGGCCGGGGGGCCTGTTGGTGTATCTGTTGCAGCTCGGGCAGCATCTTTTCCAGGCTGGGGCCGGTGCCAACGACCACGGCCGGCCGGCCGGGTGCACTGGCGAACAGGCTGGACACATCGGGGTCGGACTGGATCAGATGGGTGTTGCCCGACAGGCGCCTGGAAAGCAAGGGATGGTCCGGGCGAAAGGTCTGGCGGACAAAGTTGAGCGTGTTCTCGGCGATCAATCGATCGCGCACGCGTGCCGAGGCATTGTCGGCCAGGACCAATTCGGCAGGGTGGGCGAAGAATGGGGCGCTCACCTCGGCGTAATCCGCCGCCAGATCAATTTGAACCCGTTCGTCCTGCATCCAATCCGATTGGTCGGAGTTCTTCAACACAAGCAGGAAAACCTGCGGATTCAGCAGGTGGACAGCCAGGCGCTTGAGGCGTTTGCGGGTGCTCAGCAGCGTTCTGGGAAGTTCGCCCAGTGCTGGGCCGTAGATGTGGAGCGTCTTGGCTTTCGGGAGCGTGCCCGCTTGACGCAGGGCTTCAGCCTCAGGGGCATGGCGGCTGCTCAACTGCAGCCCGGCGATGCTGAGCGTCCCGGCCCGCCCTTGGATCCTTTGGACGTCAGGTACAGGATGGACTTTGTCATCCAGTAGCGTACGCAACCGTCGATGCAGAGACGGCCAGCGATCCTGGATGAGGGACATTTGCTGTTCAAAAAGGAGCGTCATCGAAATGTGATCAAACGCGAATTCCGGTCGAGACGTACGGGGTACATCCCACAACCCAAATGACGCAGGGGTTTTGCCTCAGCCTTGGTCCCGATCCACCCAGATGAGTTCCATCGGTGGGAGTCGCCAGGACCCACCATCGGCTGCAACCGGACACGGGCGCACACACCACCTCGTCAGGGTCTCTGGCAGTCTTCACTCAAGAGTTTGGCATCGATCCGGCAGCGGATGGCGCAGGCGCCGACATGCCTGGAAGTCTCTTCAAAAAAGGGCCAGAACATCATGGCCTTGCATGGGAGGAATGCTAATCAGGTTTCTGTGGGGCTGGTTGACGCTTTGCCTGGAATTTACTTTTGGCAGTGGGCATCGCGCCGCTCTCTGCGACGCGCGTGCGGGGTGCCGACTGCAGGAACGGTTCAGCCCCGGAAGATGTCGAACGGTTCGATGCGCAGCACGCGCCGGATGCCGACATAGCTGGAGATGGCGGCGATCACCAGCACCATGACGAAGGCCATGCCGAGGTTGCCGAAGGTGGTGATGGCGGCGTAGTTGGGCAGCTCGGCATGGGCGACCGAGATCATCAGCGTCACCAGCCCGATGCCCAGGCCGTAGCCGGTCAGGGCGGTGAAGGTGGCCATGAACAGGATCATGACGACCAGCTGGCGGTTCCGCGCGCCGATGGCCTTGAGGGCGCCGAACTTCTCCAGGTTCTCGATGATGAAGGTGTAGAAGGTCTGGCCCGAGATCGACAGGCCGACGATGAAGCTGATGATGGTCATCAGGAGCAGGTTGGTGCCGATGCCGGTCTGGTAGGTGTAGAAGTGGGCGGTCAGCTGGTTGAACTCCTGCCGGGTGCGTGCCACGTAGCCCAGCCGGGCCACTTCGGCCTGGATGTGGGCGATCGCCGCGGCCGACTTGGGCTTGACCAGCACATAGGAGGTGTTGAAGCGCGTGGTGGGCAGGTAGGAGGTGGCGCGGCTGAAGGTGGTGTAGAGCGTGGGCACGCCGTTGAGCCCGTTGGCCGCGACCCGGGCGATGCCGACGATCACGCTGCGGTGGTCGTTGAGCTCGAAACTGGTGCCGATCCGGGGGTTCTCGAGCTTGTTGAACTCCGAGTCGTGCACCACCACGAAGCCGTTGTCGGCAAAGATGTCCTGGATCTGGCCGCTCTCCAGCGCCGGACGCCCGAACAGGCTGTTGTCGTCCAGGCCCACCACGCTCACGCCCTGGAAGGTGCCCGAAGCCAGCTTGACCTGGGCGCTGCCGATGAAGATGGGCACCGCATAGCTCACCCCGTCGATGCTGCGCACCGCATCGAGCACGTAGTCGGGCAGCGGGATGGGGCTGGCCGGGGTGTTGACCGCCGGGTCCATGACCCAGACCTCGGCGCCGATGTTGGTGACGGTCGAATAGGCCCGGTTCAGGATGCCGGCGAACATCGAGGTCATCTGCGCCATCAGGAAGACGGCGAAGGTGATGCCCAGCAGCAGGGCCGAGAACTTGCCCCTGTCGTTGACCAGCAGCTTGAGGCCGATGCGCATGATGCCCAGGTCCTGCCGCAGGTTCATGGGCTAGGCTCCGAGGCGGTTGCGGCCGCAGCCGATGCATGCCACCAGCCGCCGCCCAGGGCCGCAAAAAGGGCCACGGTGTCCTGTTCGCGCAGGGCGAAGGCCTGCAGCCAGGCGAGTTCGGTCTGGTGCAGCTGGATGTCGGCGGCGAGCAGATCGAGGTAGGCGCCGAGGCCCGCGCGGTAGCTGGCATCGGACAGCGCGAGCGCTTCGCGGGCGGCGGCACGGGCCTCCTCGCTGGCCTGCAGGGCGCGTGCATCGTGGTCCAGGGCGCTCAGGCAGTCGGCCACCTGGGCGAAGGCGTTGAGCACGGTCTGCCGGTAGCTGCCCTGGGCCTGCTCATACCCTGCGAGTGCGGCCTGGCGCCCATACCACTGGCTGCCGCCCTGGAACAGCGGCAGGTTGACCGAGGGGCCCACGCTCCAGAAACGCTGCGTCGGCCCGGACAGATTGCCGAAGGCATTGCCTGCCACGCCATAGCTGGCGTTGAGGCTGATGCTGGGGAAGAGGCTGGCGGTGGCCACGCCGACCGCAGCGCTGGCCGCATGGAGTTCGGCCTCGGAGGCGAGGATGTCGGGGCGCTGGCGCACCAGCTCGGAGGGCAGGCTCAGGGGCAGGGTCCCGGGCAGGGCATAGCGCTGCAGCGGGATCAGGGGCAGGGCCTGGGGGCCGGGCGTGCCGCTCACCAGGCTGTCCAGCAGGTGCCCGGCCTGGTCGCGTTTCTGCCGCAAGGGCTCCAGCGAGGCCTCGTTGCCGGCGATCTGGCTGCGCAGGCCGGGCAGGCTGGCGTAGGCGGTGGTGCCGGCGCGCACCTGGGCCTCGGTGAGGGCCAGTTGCTGGCGCTGCAGAGCGGTCAGCGCGAGGGTGGTGTCGACCTGGGCCTGGTAGGCCGAGCGGGCGATGCTGGTGTTCACCACATTGGCCACCAGGCTCAGCCGGGCCGCCCGGGCCAGGGCCTGCTGCTCATCGGCCTGGGCCTCCAGGCCTTCGACGGTGCGGCGCTGCAGGCCGAAGAGGTCGAGCGCATAGCCGACGCTGAGGCCCACGGTGCTGACATTGAAGATCGAGCTGGGCAGGGTCGAATTGTTGGCCTGCGGGGCGCTGCGTTCGCGGTTGCTGGCGGCGCTCAGGCCGATCTGGGGATAGAACACGCCCGCGCCGGCCAGCAGGTTGGCCTGGCTGCGCCGCAGGCTCGCCTCCGCGGCCTGCAGGCCGGGGTTCTGGGTCAGGGCCTGGTCGACCAGGTCGTCCAGTTCGGGCGAACCCAGGCCGCGCCACCAGTCGGTGGGCAGTGCCGCGCCGTGGCGCAGGTGCTGCGAGGTGCCCGCCGCACTGACGGTGTCCGTGGCGAGGCGGTCGGCGCTGTAGTGATCGGCCTCGGGGGCGGGCGGCCGCTGGAAGTCGGGGCCCAGCGTGCAGGCGCCGAGCAGCAGGGCGCTCAGCGCCGCCAGCAGGGGCCGGCCGCGCCGGGCCGGCCGGGGTGCCGGGGCCGACAGGGGTGCCGGGGCCGACAGGGGGTGGGGCGTGCGCGGCAACACTATTTCTGTCCTATGTAGACGTCCACCATCTGGCCCGGGTAGACGGCGGACAGGTCCTTGCGCTCGAAATGGAACAGCACCGGCAGCACGCGCAGGTCGACCTTCTCCTGGCGCTGGTCCGAGAGCTGGATCTTGGGCGAGACCAGGGGCTGCACCCGGTCGAAGACCAGGTCGACCTTGTGCTCGCTGCCGCGCAGGGCCATCTGGGCCCGGATGTGCTGGGCGTCCGGCAGGCGCGAGACCAGGATCTCGTCGACATAGCAGCGCACCGCCAGCGTGTCCTGGGGCGAGCTCATGACGATCAGCGGATCGTTGCCCTGGGTATAGGGGTTGTAGGCGCCGGCGCTCGAGGTGAAGCTGCCCGCGGTGCTGTTGACGGCCAGCACCACGCCGTCGACCTGGGCCCGGACCGTGTACTTGGCCAGTTGGGCCTTGGCCGATTGGTAGGCCTGCTGCAGGGCCTCGAGCTGCCTTTGCTGGTTCTCGATGTCGTAGCGCCAGGCGCCGGCCTGGGTCAGCTCGAGCTGGCGCCGTGCGACCTGGACGGCGGCCTCGGCCTGCACGGCGCCGTCTCGGGCGCTGTCCAGCGCATCCTGGCTGATCGAGCGGGCGTCGATCTCGTGGCTGGCGCGGCGTTTGGCGTACTGGTCGGCGGCGGTCTGCAGATTGGCCTCGGCCTGCACGAGCTGCGCCCTGGCGATCTCCAGGGTCTCCTTGCGCGGCTGGGCCCTGAGTTCGTCGAGCAGGGCCTGGGCCGCCTGCGCCTGCAGGCGCAACTGCTCGGTGCTGGCGCGCTGCACCGTGTCGTCGAGGCTGAGCAGGGCCGTGCCGGCCTTGACGCTCTGGCCTTCATGGACCAGCACCCGGGTCACCGGGGCCGCCACTTCGGCGTAGAGGTTGATGTTGGCGCCGCTGTCCTGGCGGCTCTCGATGATGCCGTTGGCATAGATGGCGCTGGGGTAGGGGCTGTTGGCCGGCTGGAACACCGGCGGCGGGCTCTTGTGCTCGATGGAGAACACATAGGCCCCGGCCAGGCCGGCCACGATGCCGGCCACGGACAGGGCGAAGATCAGGTTCTTGTTCATTCGGTGCCCTTGTCGAAGGCGGTGATGCGCCCGTTTTCCATGTGCACGATGCGGTCGGCGTATTCGTTGATGCGCGCGTCATGGGTGACGATGAGGATGCAGCGCCGTTCGTTGAGGATCTTCTCCTTGACGAAGGCGATGATCATGCGGCCGGTGTCGCCGTCGAGCGAGGCGGTGGGCTCGTCGAGCACCAGGATCTC
>JAFAMV010000159.1 GCA_019233055.1 Curvibacter sp. | reverse complement strand
AGGCGAACATCCCTTGAATGAATGGGGGCAGATCACCTCAAGCAGTCTGCCACCTGAGGCCAGCCCGCCACTAGCCGGGTTCATAGATGGCTCCGACTCGCACAGAGCACACCTGGATAGGGGGTAAAACTGAAAGGATTTTGCCATCCGCGCCGCCGCCGCCTGACTGCCCAGTTGCCCTGCTCTATACCAAGCAACTCAGCGACTTCTGTTCAGACAGTCTTGCAGACTAGTATCTAATTTGATACAAACCCAGTATGGACGAACCCATCCTGAGCGTCGATTTCTACCGGACAGATGCCGGCAGCGAGCCCGTACGCGAATGGCTTCGTGAACTCACGGTTGAGGATAGAAAAGCGATTGGCACGGACATCAAGACTGTTCAGCTCGGATGGCCGTTGGGCATGCCCTTGGTACGCAAGATGGAACCGGGGCTTTGGGAAATTCGCTGTGACATCGCTGACGGCATCAGCCGCGTCCTGTTCACCGTGAAGGACGGTCAGATGGTGCTGTTGCATGGCTTCGTCAAGAAGACCCAGAAGACCCCCGACAACGAGTTGAAGACCGCCAGAAACCGGCTCAAGAAGCTATAGGAGCGCGACATGACCAAGCACATTGGCAGCAATTTTGACAACTTCCTCCAAGAGGAAGGCATGCACGAGGAAGTGACCGCGGCGGCCGTGAAGCGCGTCATCGCCTGGCAGTTTGCACAGGCAATGAAGGCGCAGAAGGTCAGCAAGACCGAGATGGCGGCCCGCATGCACACCAGCCGCATGGTGGTGAATCGCCTTCTGGATGAGAGCGATACCAGCGTGACACTCGCGACGCTGGCCCGAGCCAGTGTGGCGCTGGGGACGCCTCTGCGCTTCGAGCTTGGAACCGGGGCGGTCTGATCGACCGCGTCGGTTGCCACCCCTGGTTTGTTGCTGCGGCTTTCCGAAGTGGCTCTGCCGCGCAGATGGGCCTGCGCCAGATCGGCAGACCCTGGTGCGCCGACTGGCCCTCGCCATCAGGCGCAGCCCCGGGCCCCCTCCGCGATAATGTGCGCACCAGGCTTGAAGCTCTTGGCTGTACCTGCGCCGAGTGGCATCCCTACCGCCACGGCGTCACTTCACCCGCACAGATTTTGTGCAGTCGGCACAACACTGCAAAAGCGGCATTTTTTGTGACGCCAATCTCAAAAGATCAGGCAGGTTTGTGTGCAATGCACAAAAACCGGACAAGCTGACCATTGATGAGAATTTTCTTTTCAAATCAACAACATACACAAGAAAATCGAGCGAAATCAACAATCTATGAGTGATGACTTTTCAGCGCATACTCCAATGATGCAGCAGTACTTCGCCCTCAAGGCGAACCACCCGGACACGCTGCTGTTCTACCGCATGGGCGACTTCTACGAGCTGTTCTATGAGGACGCCGAAAAGGCCGCCCGCCTGCTCGACATCACCCTGACACGGCGCGGCCAGTCGGCCGGACAGCCGGTGGTCATGGCCGGCGTGCCCTTCCACTCGATGGAGAGCTACCTGGCCCGTCTGATCAAGCATGGCGAGTCGGTGGCCATCTGCGAGCAGGTCGGCGACGTCGCCACCGCCAAGGGCCCGGTCGAACGCAAGGTGGTGCGGGTGGTCACGCCCGGCACGCTGACCGACACCGAGCTGCTCGGCGACAAGGCCGACGCGGTGCTGCTGGCCCTGCACCAGGGCCCGCGCAACCAATGCGGTCTGGCCTGGCTCAGCGTGACCCAGGACGACATCCACCTGGCCGAATGCAATGCCGACGACCTCGAAGGCTGGCTGGCCCGCATCGGCCCCAGCGAGGTGCTGTTCAGCGCCGATGTGACCCCGGCCTTCGAAAAGCGGCTGCGCGGCGCCCGCGCCCTGGCAGGTCTGCCCATGGGCCAGCGCCCCGAATGGCAGTTCGACACCGGCCTGGGCCAGCGCAAGCTGCTGGAGCAGTTGCAGGTGGCCAGCCTGTCGACCTGGCATGCCGAGGACCTGGCCCAGGCCCAGGCCGCCGCCGCCGCGCTGCTGCACTACGCCGAACACACCCAGGGACGCGCCCTGCCCCATCTGCGGGGCCTGCGCGTGCAGCGCAGCGGCGAGTTCATCGACCTGCCGGTGACCACCCGGCGCAACCTCGAACTGGTGAAGACCCTGCGCGGAGAGGATTCGCCCACCCTGTATTCGTTGCTCGACAGCTGCATGACCGGCATGGGCAGCCGCCTGCTCAAGACCTGGCTGTTGGAGCCGCCGCGCGATCGCCAGATCGCGCAGGCCCGGCTTGATGCCATCGCGGCCCTGCGTGGCGGCAACGGCGCCGGCCCCTGGCATGCGCTGCGCCAGCAGCTCAAGGGCACGGCCGATGTCGAGCGCATCACGGCCCGCATCGCCCTGCGCCAGGTGCGGCCCCGCGAGCTGGTGGCGCTGCAGACCTCGCTGCAGAAGGCCGAACTGCTCACCACCCAGGACAGCTGGCCGGCAGGCGATCTGGCCCGCATCGCCCGCGACCTGGCCGCGCCCCCGGAATGCGCCGCACTGCTGCAACGCGCCATCCAGCCCGAGCCTGCGGCCCTGGTCCGCGACGGCGGCGTGATCGCCGAGGGCTTCGACGCCGAACTCGACGAGCTGCGCCACATCCAGGACCATGCCGACAGCTTCCTGGTCGAACTCGAGGTGCGCGAACGTGAGCGCACCGGCATTGCCAACCTGCGCGTGCAATACAACAAGGTGCACGGCTTCTACATCGAGGTCACCCAGGGCCAGCTCGACAAGGTGCCCGCCGACTACCGCCGGCGCCAGACCCTGAAGAACGCCGAGCGTTTCATCACGCCCGAACTCAAGGCCTTCGAGGACAAGGCCCTGTCGGCCCAGGAGCGGGCGCTGGCGCGCGAGAAATGGCTCTACGAGCAGGTGCTCGATGCCCTGCAGCCGATGGTGCCGGCCCTCAGCCGCGTGGCCCGGGCCCTGGCCACCCTGGATGTGCTGTGCTGCCTGAGCGAACGCTCGCTGACCCTGGGCTGGAACGCGCCGGTCTTCGTCAAGGAGCCCTGCATCTCGATCCGCCGGGGGCGCCACCCGGTGGTCGAGGCGCGGCTGGCCGAGACCTCGGGCGGCAGCTTCATTGCCAACGACACCGAACTCGGCCACAAACAGCGCCTGCAGGTGATCACCGGACCGAACATGGGCGGCAAGTCGACCTACATGCGGCAGGTGGCACTGATCGTGCTTCTGGCCAGCATGGGCAGCCACGTGCCGGCCGACGCCTGCCGCCTCGGCCCGATCGACGCCATCCACACCCGGATCGGCGCGGCCGACGACCTGGCCAATGCCCAATCGACCTTCATGCTCGAGATGACCGAAGCCGCCCAGATCCTGCACAGCGCCACGCCCCACAGCCTGGTGCTGATGGACGAGATCGGCCGCGGCACCTCGACCTTCGACGGCCTGGCGCTGGCCTCGGGCATCGCCACGCACCTGCATGACCGGACCCAGGCCTTCACGCTGTTCGCCACCCATTACTTCGAACTCACCGAACTTCCGGCCAAGCACCATGCCGCCGTGAATGTGCATGTGAGCGCCACCGAGTCCGGTGCCGACATTGTCTTCCTGCACGAGATCCAGAGCGGACCGGCCAGCCGCAGCTACGGCATCCAGGTGGCCAGGCTGGCCGGCATGCCCGCGGCCGTGGTGCAGCATGCGCGCCACGCGCTGGGTGCGCTCGAGTCGCGCGCCCACGAGGCCCAGGCCCAGGTGGACCTGTTCGCGGCCCCGCCAGCTACAGAATCAATAGCACCCAGCGCATTAGAATCAAGGTTTTCCGAGATCGACCCTGATGCACTCAGCCCGCGCGAAGCGCTGGACCTGATCTACTCCCTGAAAAAACTCAGCACTGTCCCATGACCTACTGCGTCGCCATCAAACTCAATGCCGGGCTGGTCTTCCTGTCCGACTCGCGCACCAACGCCGGCCTCGACCAGATCAGCACCTTCCGCAAGATGATCGTCTACGAAAAGCCCGACGACCGCTTCATGGTGCTGCTGTCGGCCGGCAACCTGAGCATCTCGCAGTCGGTGCGCGAGATCCTCCAGACCGAGCAGCTCAAGGAACACGAGGACAGCGATCCGCTGACGATCTGGAATGCCAAGAGCATGTTCGACGTCTGCCGCGTGCTGGGCTCGGCGGTGCGCCACGTCTACGACCGCGACGCCGCCTCCTTGCGCCAGTCCGGGGTCGATTTCAATGTCTCGCTGATCCTGGGCGGCCAGGTCAAGGGCGAGGGCATGCGCCTGTTCCAGGTCTATTCGGCCGGCAACTTCATCGAGGCCACGCCCGAGACGCCCTATTTCCAGGTCGGCGAATCGAAATACGGCAAGCCGGTGCTCGACCGCGTCATCACGCCCGACACCCCGCTCGACGAGGCCGCCAAATGCGCCCTGGTGTCGATGGATTCGACACTCAAGTCGAACCTGTCGGTGGGCCTGCCGCTGGACCTGGTGGTCTACGAGGTGAACCGCTACCAGACCGACAAGGTGGTGTGCATCGACGAGAACAACCCCTATTTCCGCATGGTGCGCGGCAGCTGGGGCCAGAAGCTGCGCGAGGTCTTCGACAGCATCGAAGACCCGATGTGGGGCGGCGGCCAGACCGATGTGCCGATGATGGTGCACTCGTCGCGCAGCCGGCCGATGCGCAAGATCACCACCCCGCAGGACCGGCTGATCTGAACCCTTGATGCGCCGCCCTCGGTGGCGGCTTCGCCATGTCCCTGCTCATCTTCTCGCACGCCAACAGCTTTCCTGCCGAGACCTACCGGCTGCTGTTCAAGGACCTCAAGGCCCGCGGCTTCACGGTCAAGGCCGTGGACAAGTTCGGCCATGACCCGCGCTTCCCGGTCACCAGCAACTGGCCGCATCTGGTGGAGCAGTTGGCCGACTTCGGTGAGCGCGTGATCCGCAAGGCGGCCCAGCCTGCTTTTCTGGTCGGTCATTCGCTGGGCGGCTTTCTCAGCGCCATGGCAGCGGCCCAGCATCCACGCTTGGGCGGCCATGGCATCCAGGGCGTCCTGCTGCTGGACTCGCCCCTGATCGGCGGCTGGCGCGCCACCACGCTGGGGGTCATGAAACAGACCCAGCTGGTCGGCGCGGTCTCGCCCGGCAAGATCAGCCAGCGCCGGCGCAACAGCTGGGCCAGCGCCGAAGAGGCGCTGGCCCATTTCCAGCACAAGAAGGCCTTCGCCCGTTGGGACCCCCGGGTGCTGGAAGACTACATCCTGCACTGCACCCATGACGAGGAAGGCCCCCAGGGCCTGCGGCGTGTGCTGAGCTTCGACCGCGAGGTGGAAACCCAGATCTACAACACCTTGCCGCACAACCTCGACGCCCTCTTCGCCCGCCACCCCCTGAAGTGCCCGGCGGCCTTCATCGGCGGCCGCTTCTCGGTCGAGATGCAGCAGGTGGGCATGGCCATGACCGAGAAGATCGTCAAGGGCCGTACCATGATGCTCGACGGCAGCCACCTGTTCCCGATGGAGAAGCCCCTGGTCACGGCGGCCGCCATCGAGGCCTCGTTGCGCAACCTCGAGACGGCCAGGGCTTGAAATGCCCCCCAGCGCGCGCGGCCAAGCCCGCCCGCGTGCGTCGGCCGCCTGCTGCCGACTCAGTCGGCCCAGGTCACCCAGCCGGTCCAGGCCGTCAGCAGCACCAGCAGGCCGAAGGCGATGCGGTACCAGGCGAACATCACGAAACTGTGCGTGCTGATGTAGCGCAACAGCCAGCGCACGCAGAACCAGGCGCTGACGAACGAGAAGCCCAGCCCCACCAGGAACAGCGGCAGATCGGCCATCGAGAGCAGCGCCCGCTCCTTGTAGAGGCTGTAGACCCCGGCGCCGATCAGGGTCGGGATCGCCAGGAAGAACGAGAACTCGGTGGCTGCCTTGCGACTCAGGCCCAACAGCATGCCGCCGATGATGGTGGCGCCGCTGCGGCTGGTGCCCGGAATCATCGCCAGGCACTGCACCAGCCCGACCTTCAGGGCGTCGAGCGCGGTCATGCTGTCCACGTTCTGGATGTGCGCATCGCTCTGCGGCCGGCGCTCGGCCCAAAGGATGATCACGCCCCCCAGGATGAAGGTGCTGGCCACCACCAGCGGGGTGAACAGATGCGCCTTGATGGCCTTGCCGAACAGCAGCCCCAGCACCACCGCCGGCACAAAGGCGATCAGCACATTGAGTGCGAACTGGCGCGCCCGCACATGGCGCGGCAGGGCCACCAGGGTCTCGCGGATCTTCTGCCAGAAGACCATGACCACGGCGAAGATCGCACCGGTCTGGATCGCGATGTCGAAGACCTTGGCCTTGTCGTCATCGAAACCCAGCAGGGAGCCGGCCAAAATGAGGTGCCCCGTCGACGACACCGGAAGGAACTCGGTCAGCCCCTCCACCACACCCATGACGGCCGCCTTGGCCAGCAACAACATATCCACGCCAGATTCCTTCCAAACAGATCGGATTATCGCCGCACTGCAGCATGCCTGGAGAGCCAGGCCGCGCCAGGGATGGCCGCCCTATACTTACGAATGCTTACATCCCGGGGATGACGGGACGGACATGACGCCGCGATGCGCTGCCGACCCATTTTTCGAGGCTCTACCGTGACCGAATTTTCCATCTCCCCCATGACAGGCACCGCCGAGCAGGAATGGAGCCACATCGTCAACACGACCCCGGCGGCCTGTCGCGCCAAGGTGGCCCAGGTGGCCCAGCAGCACTGCACCGCACTGGCCGACCATTTCTACACCAGCATGCTGGCGCACGAGCAGGCGTCGGGCTTTCTCGACCACGCCATGGTCCACCAACGCCTCAGGGCCTCGATGGAACGCTGGATCTGCGAGGTGCTGGCCTACCCCCAGCACGACCCGGCACCGGTG
>JAFAMV010000243.1 GCA_019233055.1 Curvibacter sp. | reverse complement strand
CGGATAGGAGTTGAAGCTGTTCTTGACCCGCTCCAGCGCGTCGATCAGAGGCCGCTGACCCAGGGCCACGCCCACGCGCAGGCCTGCCAGCGACCGCGATTTGGACAGGGTGTGCACCACCAGCAGATTGGGGTGCTGGTCGATCAGGGGCACCGCGCTCTCGCCACCGAAATCGACATAGGCCTCGTCCACCAGCACCACGCGGCTCGGATGCAGGCGCAACAATCGCTCGATCTCCGATCGGGGCAGGCCCATGCCGGTCGGCGCATTCGGATTGGCCAGGGCCACGCCGGCCACCGCCGCCCCGGGCGGTCGGGCGAAATCATCCACCACCAGGCTCAGATCGTCACGCAGCGGCACCGTCTCGGCCTGGATGCCATAGAGCCCGCAATAGACGGCATAGAAGCTGTAGGTCACATCAGGCATCAGCAGCGAGACGCTCTGCTGGAAGAAGGCCTGGAAGGCGTGGGCCAGCACCTCGTCCGACCCGTTGCCGACGAACACCTGGCCCGCATCGAGTCCGTGGTGCTGCGCGATCGTCTCCCGCAGCGCCGCCGACTCGGGGTCCGGATAGCGCTCCAGGCCGCTGCGTGCGGCCGCCTCGATCGCCGCGATGACCCTGGGCGAGGGCGGATAGGGGTTTTCGTTGGTGTTGAGCTTCACCAGCCCCGGCAGGCGCGACTGCTCACCGGGAACATAGGGTTTGAGGGTGCCCACCACCGGGCTCCAGAACACAGAGGACATGGATCCATTTCCAAGAGCGGTCCCGCAGGGTGCGATGGCGGCCGGGCAGGCCTGCGAAGACCTCGATTCAACCGAGCAGGCGGGCCAGCGTGAGCAGGGCCAGCAACACCATCCAGACCACCACCGAACGCCACACCAGGCCCACGATCTGGGCCAGATGCCCGACCTCGGGCTCGCGCCCCGGCGTGCTGTCGCTGTCGACCGATTCGGCATCGGCCTCGCCCGAGGTGAAATCCGGTGCCTGGGCCATCGGCGTGGCCACCTTGAGGGCTTCGCCGCCGAGGCGGACGTTCACCGCGCCGGCCGTGGCGGCCAGCACGACGCCATCGTTGTCATTGGGAAAGCGCTGGGCATGGTAGAGCCAGCCGTCGATGGCCTCCTCGAAATTGCCCACCACCGCGAACACCAGCGCGGTCAGCCGTGCCGGCAGCCAGTCGATCAGGGTCCAGGCACCGGCGGCGGCCCGCTGCAGGGCCTCGCTGACGGGCTGCTGGCCGGCCCGGTTGCGGTAGCGCCAATACCGGGAGACGAATTCGGCCAGGCGGTAGAGCACCGCGCCGGCCGGCCCGAGCCCCAGGGCAGCCAGCACCGAATACCAGGCCAGCACGCCGAAGACATGGCGATGCGCCGCGAGCACCGAATACTCGATCACGTGGCGCACGATCTCGCTGCGCGGCAGTTCACTGGCGTCGACCTGCTGCCACTGCGCCAGCAACTCGCGGGCCCGGCGTTCGTCGCCGTCTTCGAGGGCATCGCGGATGTCGGTGAAATGATGGCTGAACTGCCGGAACCCCAGGGTGATGTAGAGCACCGCCACGTTCCACACCATGGCCACAGGCCAGCCGGCCAGCCACCAGAGCAGCCAATGCACGCCCAGGGCCAGGGCCGCCGGGAACAGCACCGCCAGCCCCCAGGTCAGCCAACCATGCTGCGGCTTGCCCGCATCGAAATTGCGGCTCGCGGTCCGCGCCCAGCCACGCAGGGCCGCATGGATGGGGTTGCCCTGCGCCAGCGGTCGGGCCTGCTCGATCAGCAATGCAAACAGGATGGCAAAAAAGCTCATGGGGCGATGATAGCGGCGGCACCTGCCGCTTCGGTGGACGGCATCTCAGGCAGACAGGAAACGGTAGAAATTGCGCAACATCCCGGCGGTGGCGCCCCAGATGAAGCGCTCGGCATCGGCCCCGTGGTAGGGCATGGACAGCCACTCCCGGCGCACCCCTTCGGCTTCGAAGGCGTGATGCCGGTGGTTGGCAGGATCCATCAGAAAGGCCAGCGGCACCTCGAAGGCCGCATCCACCTCCTGCGGGTTGAGCTGCAGCTCGAAATCCGGCGCCACCAGGGCCACCACGGGCGTCACCCGGTAGGCGCTGCCGGTGAAATACAGGGGCAACTGGCCCAGCACCTCGACATGCTCGGGCGCCAACCCCACCTCCTCCTGGGCCTCACGCAAGGCGGTGGCCGCCGCACTGGCATCGGTGTCGTCCCGCCGCCCCCCCGGAAACGCGATCTGCCCCGAATGGGTCGACAGCTGGGCCGTGCGCTGGGTGAGCAGCACCGTGGGCTCCCGTCGCTGGACGATGGGCACCAGCACCGACGCATCGGCGGGCGGCCGGTCGGAGAAGCGCCGCTCGGCCACCCATTCAGGCGTCCATGACGGCGGCTGGAGAAAGCGCTGCCGCAGGGCCGCCGCCTGCAGGCGCTCGACGGGCACCGCCGGCAGCCCCGCATCGGTCTTCAGCACCGGCACGGCGCGCGGATCGAATTGCGGCAGACGCGACAGCGGGGTGAGGGGCTCAGGGGTGGTGGACAAGCGACAAAGGCCTCGCGATGGAGAAGAGGATCGGCAGGAACAAAAAAGCCGCTGACAGCGCAGGCGCTGCAGCGGCTTGTCCCGTTGGAGGCGTCAACCTCAGGCGGCGGCAGCCACCTTGGCGCGCGAAGGCAGCTTTTCCTTGATGCGGGCCGACTTGCCGCTGCGCTCGCGCAGGTAGTACAGCTTGGCACGACGGACATCGCCACGGCGCTTGACTTCGATGCTGGCGATCAGCGGGCTGTAGGTCTGGAAGGTGCGCTCGACACCTTCGCCGCTGGAGATCTTGCGCACGATGAAGCCGCTGTTGAGGCCACGGTTGCGCTTGGCGATCACCACGCCTTCGAAGGCCTGGACGCGCTTGCGGTTGCCTTCAACCACGTTCACGTTGACGATCACGGTGTCGCCAGGGGCGAACGCGGGAATGGTCTTGTTCAGGCGAGCAATTTCTTCTTGCTCGAGAGTCTGGATCAGGTTCATGAGGGTCTCACACGATCTTGCCCGCGCCAGGATTGGCTTTGTCGGAATTGACATTCGCCCGGGACTCCATCGAAAAGGCAGGGCGCTAAGCCCTGCCCTCCGACGCCCAGGCGGCCTGCCTTCAAAGGCAGGCGGCCGGCCAGAGGATCGAAAAGCCTTTGATTATAACCAATCAGCCGATTTTGGCCAAGACTGCTTCATCTGCCGCGCTGAGTCGGCCTGCCGCCCGCGCACGCTCCAGCAATTCGGGGCGGTGCCGGGCCGTGATGCCCAGGCTCTGCGTGCGGCGCCAGCGCTCGATCTGCGCATGATGCCCCGACAGCAGCACCTCGGGCACCGGCACCGCCGGCTGGCCGTCCTCCGGCTGCCAGACCTCGGGCCGGGTGTAGTGGGGGCAGTCCAGCAGACCGTCGAGGGCCGGGTTGAAACTGTCGAGCTGATGGCTGCCGGCATCGTTGAGCACACCCGGTTGCAGCCGCGTGACCGCATCCAGCAGGGCCAGGGCCGCGATCTCGCCACCCGACAGGACAAAATCGCCCAGGCTGAGCTGGACATCGACATGGGCGTCGATGAAGCGCTGGTCAATGCCCTCGTAGCGCCCACACAGCAGGATGGCCCCCGGGCTGTCCGCCCAGTGCGCCACGCGCCCATGGTCGAGGACCTCTCCGATCGGCGAGAACAGCACCAGCGGCGCCGGCGGCCCGGCCTCGCCGGCCTCGGCGCGGGCCCGCCGGATCCCGGCCAGGCAGCGCACCAGGGGGTCGATCATCATGACCATGCCCGGACCGCCGCCGAAGGGGCGGTCGTCCACACGCCGGTAATTCCCTTCGGCATGGTCGCGCGGATTCCAGAGCTGCACCTGCACCTGGCCGGAGGTGTAGGCGCGGCGCGTCACCCCGCTGGCCAGAAAGGGGGCGAACAGCTCCGGGAACAGGGTGATGATGTCAAAGCGCATGGCCTGCGCCTCCCTCAATAGTCAGGCTGCCAGTCGACGGTGATGCGCCTGCCCGGCAGATCCACCGCATCCACATAGGCCGCCACAAAGGGAATCATGCGCTCCAGCGCCTTGCCCTCGTGTTCGTAGGCGATCACCAGCACCGTCTGGGGGCCGGTGCTCATCAGGTCGCGCACCTGCCCCAGGACCAGGCCTTCGCGGTTGTGCACCGCCAGACCGATCAGGTCGACCCAGTAGTACTCGTCGCCGGCGGCGGTCGGGAAGCTCGAACGCGGCACGAAGATGCGGGCGCCGCGCAGGGCCTCGGCCGCACTGCGGTCCGGCACATCATGGGCACAGGCCACCACCGAGTCGGAATGGTCCTTGGCCTCCTTGATGGCCAGCTTCAAGGTGCCGGAAAAGGTCTTGGCCCCTTTTTCAGCCGGCTGCAGATACCAGCGCTTGGACGAGAAAAGCGCTTCGGGCGTCGCGCTGTAGGGCAGGACCCGGAACCAGCCCTTGATGCCCCAGGCGTCCGCGATGCGCCCCACCTCGATGGCATCAGCAGGCAACTCGGCGGGTTCTAGTGGCGGAAAGGCCTCGGACATAGGGGTCACCCCGGCATGAAAGCAGAAAAAAATTCAGGTCGGCGGTGCAAGCACGGCCGACCTGGCAAAGGCGTCAGAAAACGCCCGGAAGGGGATCAGGCAGCCTTCTTGGCAGCTTGCTTGATCAGACGCAGCACGGTGTCGGAAGCCTGGGCGCCAACGCCTTGCCAGTAGGTCAGGCGGTCCTGGGCGATGCGCAGGCCTTCTTCCGTTTCCTTGGCGGTGGGGTTGTAGAAACCCAGACGCTCGATGAAACGGCCGTCGCGGCGCACGCGCTTGTCGGCAACCACGATGTTGTAGAACGGACGGGCCTTGGAGCCGCCGCGAGAGAGTCGAATGACGACCATGATTTATCCTTGGGTGGTGGAATTTCTTCCAGAATTTGATTCCAGCGTTGAGACACGCGACATAGCCACCCGGCCAGCGACACGCTGAAAAGCCCACCATTATAGCCTTTTCGATTTTTATGCCCATCATCCGTCCCAGCCACGAGGCCGATCTGGTCGCCATCACCGCGCTTTACGGCCACCATGTCCTGCACGGCACGGGCACCTTCGAGGTCGACCCCCCATCCGAAACCGACATGGCAAGCCGGCGCACCGACGTGCTGGCCAAAGGGCTGCCCTACCTGGTGCTCGAGCATGCCGGCCAGGTCCTGGGATTCGCCTACTGCAACTGGTTCAAGCCGCGTCCCGCCTACCGCTTCTCTGCCGAAGACTCCATCTACCTGGCGCCCGAGGCCAAGGGCCAGGGCTGGGGTCGCGCCCTGCTGGCCGAGCTGGCCGCTCAGGCCGAGCGGGTGGGGGTGCGCAAACTGATCGCGGTCATCGGCGACTCGGCCAATGCCGGCTCGATCGGCGTGCACCGCAGCCTGGGCTTCCAGCAGGTGGGGGTGCTCGGCGCCTGCGGCTGGAAATTCAATCGCTGGCTCGACATCGTGCTGATGGAAAAGACCCTGGGTGCCGGCTGCAGCAGCGCACCCGAATGACGCCATCGAGGTTTCCATGAAAGACAAGACACTGGCGGCCGCACTGGCCTTCGCGGGCGGCCCTCTGGGGCTGCATCGTTTCTACCTGCACGGCTTTCGCGATGCCCTGGGCTGGCTGCTGCCGCTGCCGACCCTTCTCGGCTTCTGGGGACTGCAACGCATCGAGGCCTTCGGCCTGGACGACCAACTCAGCTGGTTCCTGGTTCCGCTGCTGGGTTTCTGCATCGCGGGCTGCGCCTTGCGCGGCATCCTCTATGGCCTGATGGCACCCGAGAAATGGAATGCCCGCTTCAACCCCGGCAGCGATGCCCAGGCCCACGAGGGACAGACCCGCTGGGCCACGATCGGGGTGATCGTCGTCGCCTTGATGCTGGGCACCGGTGTGCTGATGGCCAGCCTGGCCTTCAGCTTCCAGCACTATTTCGAATACCAGATCGACGAGGCCCGCAAGATCTCGCAATGAGCGGCCAAGGGCCAGCGCAACGGCCGCATCAGGCCTGCAGGTATCGATCACCCCGGTAGAGCCAGGGCACATCGAGCAGGCGCTCGCCCAGCAATCTCATGCCCAGGTCCCGGGCCCACTGCAAGGGGCCCGTCGAATGGAAGATGCGCCCATTGCGCTCGGCCCGCGCCTGCACCCGCGCGCAACGCTGCCAACGGTTCAGCGCATAGCGCCGCAGGCGGGTGGCCGGATCGATCTCGGACAGGGACAGCGCCCGCACCAGGGCCTGGGCGTCCTCGATGGCCATGCCCGCCCCCTGCGCCAGGTAGGGCCGCATCGGATGCGCCGCATCGCCGAGCAGGGCCACACGGCCTCGTGCCATCGCGTCGGCCGACGGCACCGGAGGCCGATCGCACAAGGCCCACAGTCGCCAGTCGGGCACCGCCCGGATCAGGTCCTGCAGCGCCGAGCAGGTGCCCGCCAGCTCGGCCTGCAAAGCCTGCGCATTGGCGCTGTGATCCCACTGGCTCAGATCACCGTCGACCCGGCCGTGGATGATGGCCACCACATTGAGCCACTCGCCGCAGCGGACCGGATACACCACCACATGCAACCGCGGCCCCAGCCAGGCCGTGACCTGCTGGCTGCGCAGGGCCGCAGGCAGACCGGACTGCGGCAACATCGCCCGATAGGCCAGATGCCCGGTCACGCGCGGCGCCTCACCGCCCCAGACCTGCTGACGCACCGCGCTCCACAAGCCATCGGCACCCACCAGCACATCGCCTTCGATGCGGTTTTTCTGGCCCAGATCCAGCAACACTCCATCGGCGGACTGCTGCACGCCACCCACCGTGTTCGACAGGCCGAGGGTCACCTCGGCGCGGCCCTGCACCGAAGTCAGCAACACTTGATGCAGATCGGCGCGATGGATGGTGGCATAGGGGGCGCCGTACAGCGTTTCGGCGCGCCCCCGCAGCGTCAGACCTCCCAGGGTGCGCCCGGACAAGGCTGACCGCACCTGCAGTCGGTCCGGGTAGGCCGCCACCCGTCGCAAGGCGGTCTCGAGGCCCCAGCCCTGCAACACCCGCACGACGTTGGGGCTGATCTGGATGCCTGCACCCACCTCGCTGAACACCGGGGCGCGCTCGAACAGGCGCACCCGCCACCCGGCCTGCGCACAGGCAAGCCCCGCCGCGAGCCCGCCAATGCCGCCACCCGCCACCAATACATCGATCTGCTGACTCATCCGCCGATTGTGCCTGCTGGCGGGCGGGCCTCAGGGCCGCAGGCCTTGCGCCTGCTCAAGAACCTCGATCGGTGCGGGCCGCCCGAACAGGTAGCCCTGGAACCCGCGGCAGCCGTTGTGGCGCAGGAATTCAAGCTGCCCCCGGGTCTCCACCCCTTCGGCGACGACCGCCAGGTCCAGACTGCCCGCCAATGCCAGGACGGTGCGCACGATGGCCGCATCGTTCGGGTCGACCAGCACATCGCGCACAAAGGATTGATCGATCTTGAGCTGATCCAGGGGCAAGCGCTTGAGGTAGCTGAGGCTCGAGTAGCCGGTGCCGAAATCGTCCAGCGAAAAGCGCACACCGGCCATGCGCAGCTCGGTCATCTTGGCGATCATGTCTTCGACATCCGTCAGCAGCAGGCTCTCGGTCAACTCCAGCTGAAGCTTCTGGGCCTGCGCACCGCTCTCATCGAGCAGGCGCCGCACCAGACCGACGAAGTCTGGATGCCGGAACTGCCGGGCACTGACATTGACCGAGATGCTCAGCTCGCGCGTCTGCGGCCTTTGCGCCCAGGCCACCAACTGGGCACACGCCCGCTGCAGCACCCACTGGCCCAGGGGCAGGATCAGCCCGGTCTGCTCGGCCAATGGAATGAATTCGCCCGGGGACACCATGCCCCGCTGGGGATGCGCCCAACGCACCAGCGCTTCGGCGCCGACCATCTTCTGCTGCTCATCCACCAGAGGCTGGAAATACAGGATCAACTCGCCGCGCATCAGCCCGAGGCGCAGATCGCCTTCCAGAATCGCGCGGGCCGTCACCGCCGCCTGCATCTGGGGATCGAAGAAGCGCCAGGTGTTGCGCCCGCCGGCCTTGGCCTGGTACATGGCCAGATCCGCCCGCTTGAGCAACTCGTCGACACGGGTTTCAGTGCCCCGGAACAACGTGATCCCGATGCTGGGCGTGCTGTAGTGCTCAATCTCCTTGAGCTCGTAGGGCTGATTCAGGCTGGCCAGCAGCTTCTCGGCCACCCGCTCGGTCTGCTCGGCCGCCGCCGTCCGGTCGAGCGACAACTCTTCCAGCATCAGCACGAATTCATCGCCGCCGAAACGGGCAACCGTGTCCGCAGCCCGCAGACCGGCCACCAACCGGCGCCCCACGAGACGCAGCAACCAATCCCCGAGATCATGGCCCAGCGTGTCGTTCAGGTCCTTGAAGTTGTCCAGGTCGATGAACAGCAGGGCACCGTAATGCCCGGTGCGGGCACTGGACAGCATCGCCTGGTTCAGGCGATCCACCAGCAGACGGCGGTTCGGCAAGTCCGTCAGGGCATCGTAGAAAGCCAGGCGCTCGATCTCCTTTTCGGCCCGCTTGCGGTCCGTGATGTCGCGGGACACGCCCAGCACACCAGCCACCTGCCCTGCCGCATCACGCAAAGGCGTCTTGATGGTCTCGAAGACACCGGCATGCCCGTCCGCAAAGACCTTCTCCTCTTCGTATACCACCGGCCGACCTGACTTCAAGACCTCCTGATCGCGCAGCCCGAAACGCAGTGCATCTTCAGAAAGAAACAACTCACGATCCGAATGCCCCAGGATGGCGGATTCGGATCGACCGGCGAACTGCTCGAACACCGGATTGCAGAAGTGGTAGAGCCCCTCCAGGTCCTTGACAAACACCATGTCCGGCAAGGCATTGACCAGGGTCCGCAACCGGGACTGGTTCTGCTCAAGAGCGATCTCCATGTTCTTGCGCTCGGTGATGTCGATGGCAAAGACGATGTAGCCGCACACCGCGCCGTCGGCCGTGCGTTCGGGCGCCATGGTCGTGTGGCGGTAACGCACCTCGCCCGAATCCAGCACCACCCGGTTCTCGAACACCTGCGGCTCACCGGCCAGCACCTTGGCCACCTGAGGCGCCATGCGGCGCTGGCGTTCAGGCGACACCACCTCGGCCAGGCTGCGCCCGATCATCTGCCCCGCCGACAACCCGAACCATTGGGCATGGGCATCATTGACGAAGAGGAAGCGGTTGTCCCGATCCAGGCGGGACACACCGCCCGGCAGTTGCCGCAGCAGGTCGGCCAACTGCGTCTCACGCTCCTGCAGGCTCTGCGCCGACTGGCGCGCCGCCTCGTAGGGGCGTCGGATGTTGTAGAGAAAGACCGCACGGAAGATCAACCAATCGGCGCCGACCTTGAACACATGCCCGAGCACATTGAGAGAATCCTCCGGCACCTTGTAGCTCGCAAAGACCACTTCGCCCAACGCCAGCAGGACGCAGGCCGCGGCCAGCAGAAAGCCGCGCGAGCGCCCCTCCCGCCCGGCCCTGCGCCAGAACACCCTGGCCGCCGCCAGGTTGGCCGCACACAGCCCATATTCAAAAGCGACCTTGAACGGCGTCAGCCCCTGCCCCTCGTGGTAGCTGGCCGGAAACCAGTCCAGATGCCGGCACCCCAGCCACAGCAGCACCAGACTCAGAGCAATGCCCGAGAAAAACCAGGGAGCCGGTGCCCCCCTCAGGCGAAGCCTTGCCGCCATGGCCAGCAGAGTCAGGGATTGGGCCAGGCGGCCCATGAGCCAGAAGAACAGTGCCTTGTTGGTGCTGGAGGGCGACAGCACATCCGGCATCCCGTCATAGGACAGGGCATGGACCAGATCGCAGGCCGCCACCACCGCAAAACCCACCACCGCCGCATTGGAAAGCTGACGCTGCCGGTCCTCCAGCGATTGCCAGGAGATGACCACCACCAATGCAGCGACCACCGACGCCATGAGCTCCAACACCAGGTGCAAGGCCAGCCATTCGCCCTGGGCATGTGCAAAAAGCCGCAACGGTGGACCGAACAGAAGAATCGCCAGCAGCAACAGCGCCGCCACCACCAGCCGGATGGCCAGTTGGCGGGACCGAAGCCAAGCCGTCCGTTCTTTCATTCTGTCTTCCATCGTACAGGGCCCGGTGGCCTGGATTCAATGCCCCGCCACCTGATTTTCTTGAAATCCAAACACACCTCGCCAGAAGACGATGACAGGCGGCCAGCGTACCCAGCGCACCCCATGCACCTGGCGGCCTCCGGCCCTATGCGCAATATCCCGCTACGATTCCTCGTGCACAAAGCTCGGCCTCCATAAATGGAGCCCCCGCATTCAGCCATTCGACCGCCTCAATTCGGTCGCAATATGTGGATTGGCGCCCCACGCCAACCAAGCACCCCGATAACCCTTCACCCGACCTTGTTTCTACCCCTCCCCCATGTGGGCAGACACCGGCCCAGATACATCCAACACAGCCAATAGTTACGATCACTTACAAAGAGTGGCGAAGAATCACGAGATGGATTTCGCACAGAAGTTCCCGACGTCAAGCAGCGGTTTGTCAACGAAATCAATATTGCAAGCCTCTGCACTGACCCGAGCCCATTGGCCAAGGCCCACGCAAAAGCAAAACCCCACCTGACACAGGATGTCAGATGGGGTTTTACTGAAAGACACCTCGTCGCCGGCATCAGGGCCAGCCACGGAGATACTCTGAAGGATCAGGCGGCGATCAAGAATTGATTGCGATCTTGATCCTGGATCCATTTGGGGGCCTTGCCGCGACCGGTCCAGGTTTCACCCGTGGCCGGATTGCGATACTTGGCAGCCACCTTGGCGCCTTTGGCAGCCGAGGCGCCACGGGCCCGGCCGCTGCTGAAGATATCCTCGGCCGTCAGACCGAAATCGGCCACCAAGGCCCGGACCTGGGCAACGGCATCCGAGGTTTCACGTCTGCGAGCTTCCTGGATTTGCTGCTCAAGGGCTTCACGTTGCTTCAGAAGGTCTTTGTAGGAAATGCTCATGGTTTTCCACCAATCAAGTTTGAAGCCTCATTATAGAAAACATTTCATCGCTTGTGCAAAAGGACTTGGCAAGCACGCGTCAAAAACATATTTTCTGAGTACTGCAACCGCCCACAGTCCATTAACGATGACGACCTCCGGTCGGAGAACCTCTGGCAACCGGCTTCAATATGGCAGAACCAACGGCGGGCAAATCAACCCACCCTCAGATACAGCTCAGGCCCTCAGAGCAGATCCTGTGGATTCGCCAGGCGCGCCAATACCTTGTCGATGCGCTTGCCATCCAGGTCGACGACCTCAAAAACCCAGCCGGCACACAGGATGCGCTCGGCCGTCACCGGCAAATGCCCGGATTCGGACATCAGTAAACCGGCCAGGGTGTTGTAGCGGCCCTTGTCCTCCTGGGGCAATTCGCGAATATCCAGGCGGGCGCGCAATTCATCCACCGGCATCAGGCCGTCCAACAGCCATGAACCATCTTCACGTCGGACAGCCCAGGCATCCGCCTGGGCTGTCGGCTGCAATTCCCCGGTAATGGCTTCCAACACGTCACGCGGCGTGATCAACCCTTGCACCACCCCATATTCATCGACCACCAGGACCATGCGGGCCGCTCGCGAACGGAATTGCTCCAGCAACTCCATTCCGCTGAGTGTCTCCGGCAGAAAGGAGGCCGGATGGACATGAGGTTCTATCGGACCTTCGTGAGCCACCCCCAATTCCAGCAGGCGCGCCACGCTGATCAAGCCGACCACATCGTCGAGCCCTCCCCGGCAGACCGGGTACCACGAATGGCTGGCCATCCCGCTCGATGCGGCGGCCAGATTCAGGCACTCGGCCACCGTGGCGGAAGCCTCCAGCCATTCGATGTCGGTCCTGGGCAGCATCATCGAGGTCAGCGGCCGCTCGTCCAAACGGAAGACGTTCTGCACCATCTGGTGTTCATGCTCTTCGATGACCCCCGCATCCAGCCCCTCTTCAAGGCTGGCAGCAATCTCCTCCTCCGTCACGGATCGCCCTGCCGCGTTGTCCACCTGCAGCAGGCGGAGCACACCATGGGTACAGAAGGACAGCAAGCGCACGAAGGGCTTCGCCCCCACGGCCACCCAGGACATGGGCAAGGCGACCCAACGGGCCACGGTTTCCGGGTAGAGCTGGCCGATGCGCTTGGGCACCAGTTCGCCGAAGACGATGGTCACGAAGGTGATCAGGGTGACCACGGCAGCCGTGGCCGTGACGCCGGCAATCCGTTCAGGCACCCCGAGATGTTCCAGCCAATGCCCCAGTCCTTCGCTGAAGGCGGCCTCACCGAGAATCCCGTTGAGCATGCCGATGGAGGTGATGCCGACTTGCACCGACGACAGGAACTGGGTGGGATTGGCCAACAAGGCCAATGCCGTCTGGGCAGATTTGTCTCCTGCCTCGGCCATGGCGGCCAGACGGGCTTTCCGGCTGGATGCCAAGGCCATTTCTGACATGGCGAAGACCGCATTGAGCAGGGTCAGAAATGCAATCAGCAGGAAATCCATTCAAGCCAGTGGAAAATCGAGATCATGGCAATGTACTTGATTGGAGATGTCCAGGGCTGCAATGAGGCGCTGGGCAGACTTCTGGACACGATTGGCTTCTCGCCCAGCCGGGACACCCTCTACCTGCTGGGTGACCTGGTGAACCGGGGCCCGGACTCTCTTGGCGTGTTGAGGCGGCTGATGGCACTGGATGACGCCGCCCGCCCCTTGCTGGGCAATCACGACCTGCATCTGCTGGCTGCCGCCCATGGTGTGCGCCCGCCCAGCCGCAAGGACACCTTCTCGGACATCCTGCAGGCCGCAGACCGTTCCGCCTTGCTGGGCTGGGTGGCCCGGCAGCCCCTGGCCCGTCACGAGCGGGGCGTGCTGATGGTGCATGCGGGGGTGCTGCCCGCTTGGTCGGCAGATCAGACGCTGTCTCTGGCCGGCGAGCTTGAAAGCGTGCTGCGCAGTCCGGAACTGCCCGGCTTTCTGCGGCTGATGTATGGCAACCTGCCCAAATCGTGGCATGACGGACTGCAGGGCATGGATCGGCTGAGGGTCATCGTCAACGCCCTGACCCGCCTGCGTTTCTGCACCGCCGATGGCGAGATGGAATTCAACAGCACCGACGCTGCCGACCAGCCCCCGCCAGGCTACCTGCCCTGGTTCGACGTCCCGGGGCGGCGCAGCGCGGACACCCCGGTGGCCTTCGGCCACTGGTCCACCCTGGGCTGGAAAAGCCGGCCCGACCTCATTTCACTGGACACAGGCTGCGTCTGGGGAGGCTGTCTGAGCGCGGTCCGTCTGGGGGCAGACGCCACCCAGCGCGAATTGATCCAGGTGAAATGCCCCCAGGCCCAGAAGCCTGGAGACTGACACCTCAAACGGTGGGTTGTGCGGCCTTGAACAGGGCCGCCACCTTGCGTTTGGGCTTGATGTTCGAGGAGATCGAACGGGCTGGCGCAGCGGCCTTGGCACTCTCCCAGGCGGGCGCGCTGTCGACGGCCTGAGCCTCGTAGGGCCGGTCGAAGAACGGGTCCCTCGACGCACTGGGCTGCCGATGGGGACGGCGCTCGCGCCCTGGCGCGGATCCGGCATCCGGTGCGCTGCCTCGGCCCTCGCCCTCTTCGCGCTGGTACATCCGGCGCCCGTCATTGATGCGGCCTCTCGGACGGTCTTCGTCGAACTCCAGGGCCTCGACCTCGATCTTCTTCTTGATCAGTTTCTCGATGTCGGCCACCAGGCGGGCGTCATTGCTGCCGCCGACAAAACTCACGGCCAGACCCGAGGCGCCAGCCCGGCCGGTGCGCCCGATGCGGTGCACATAGTCTTCGGCGTTGAAAGGGATGTCGATGTTGAAGACCGCCGGCACGTCCTTGATGTCCAGGCCACGGGCCGCCACATCGGTGCAGACCAGCAGATCCACCTCGCCCTTCTTGAAGGCATCCAGCGCCTTCAGGCGCTCGTCCTGGCTCTTGTCGCCATGCAAAGCCGCCGTCTTCAGGCCATCCCGGTCCAGGGCCCGGGCCAGCCGCGCACAACCGAGTTTGCTGTTGACGAAGACGAAGGCCTGCCGGATGCCGCGCTGGCGCAGCACCTGGTGCAGCGCGTGGCGCTTGTTGTCCTCGTTGACGCCGTAGAAATGCTGCTCGACGTTCTCGGCGGTGGCGTTCGAACGCGCGACCTCGACGGTCACGGGGTCCTGCAGGTAGCTGCCGGCCAGACGCTTGATCTCGGGCGAGAAGGTGGCCGAGAACAGCAAGGTGGTGCGCTGCTTGGGCAGGTAGCTCAGGATGCGTTGCAGGTCGGGCAGGAAGCCGATGTCCAGCATGCGATCGGCCTCGTCCAGCACCACGTACTCGACCTGGTTGAGCACCGCGTTCTTGGCCTCGATGTGGTCCAGCAGGCGCCCCGGCGTGGCCACCAGCACCTCGACACCGCGCTTGAGCTCCAGGGTCTGCGGTTTCATGTCCATGCCGCCGAAAACCACCGCGCTGCGCAGCTGGGTGTATTTGGCATAGAGCTTGATCTGCTGGGCGACCTGATCGGCCAGCTCGCGGGTCGGCAGCAGCACCAGGGCCCGCACCGGATGGCGGGCCGGCGAGGTGGAGCTGTTCTCGTGCTTGAGCAGTCGTTGCAGCAACGGCAGCGAAAACGCCGCCGTCTTGCCGGTGCCGGTCTGGGCCGCGCCCATCACATCCTTGCCGGTCAACACCACAGGGATGGCCTGCGCCTGGATGGGCGTCATGGACTCGTAGCCCATCTCGGCCACCGCACGTGCCAGCGGCTCTGCCAGCGATAAATTGGAAAAAGATGTCGTCATGAAGCCTCGTATTGTCGCACTGGCCGGGCCTGGTGGCATTTTTGCCCCTCCGACCGCCCCCGGCCACGGTGCCTGGAACACTCAAATGCTATGCAAACAGAAGCACCGAAATGCATCCGGTCATGGCTTTGCACAGCTCGGCCATTTGCCCGAGGCTCTCGACCGCCACAAGCCTGTGGGTCGACAGCAACGATCTCTGCCTGCTTTGACCGTCACAAGGCGGTGGCATTGAAGGTGTCGCAGGCCCTCACCGTTCCTTCCTTGAAGCCGGTGGCAAACCAATGCTGGCGTTGGGCACTGGTGCCATGGGTGAAGCTCTCGGGCACCACAGCGCGCCCGGCGGCCTTTTGCAGGGCATCGTCCCCGATGTGGGCCGCCGCATTCATCGCCGACTCGATGTCACCCTGCTCCAGGATGTGCCGGCTGCTGTCGGCATGGTTGGCCCAGACACCGGCCAGGCAGTCGGCCTGCAACTCGAGGCGCACGCTCATCGCGTTGTACTGCGCCTGGCTGAGGCGGCCTCGTGCCTCATCGAGCTTCTGGCTGATCCCCAGAAGGTGCTGCACATGGTGCCCCACCTCATGGGCGATCACATAGGCCTGGGCAAAATCACCGGGCGAGCCCAGACGGGTACGCAAGGTCTCGTAGAAGCTGAGGTCGATGTAGACCTTCTGGTCGGCCGCGCAGTAGAACGGCCCCATGGCCGCCTGACCCTGACCGCAAGAGGTGGGTGTGCTGCCCCTGAACAGCACCAGATGAGGGTTGCGATAGGTACCGCCGCCCTTCGCGAAGATGTCCTTCCAGACGTCCTCCGTGTCGGCCAGCACGACCGACACGAAATGGGCCAGGGGATCGTCCGCCGGCGGTTTGTGCGCAGGCGCCTGCTGCGAGGCCACCTGGCCGCCGCCCCCTTCGAGGAAGCCCAGCATGGTCAGGGGGTTGATGCCGAAAAACCAGCCGATGGCCATGATGGCGAGCACAGAGCCGATTCCCAGGTGGGTCGGTCCCAGCGAGAAACCGCCACCGCCACCACCGGCATCGTCGCGCCGGTCTTCCACATTGTCAGACGCCCGTTGATCTTCCCATTTCATGGCATGCCTCTCGCCCTGTCGGGCCTGAAGCGGGCATGCTAACGCGGACGACCCGGATTTCGCCCCCTGATGACGTGAAATAAGGCACAGGTAGCGCGAACAAGCCCGGGCGAAAACCCCTATCGCAACGTCGGGCCACCGGCAGGTTCAGGGGGATTGGGGGCGGCTGTCGTCGGTGCCCGCGATCAGGTCCCGGGACAGCAGTGATGGCGAGGCGCAATCAGACGATGTGTCGACGCTCTTGTCGAGCACGCACAACAGCGATCGCTCCCGGTCCAACACCCACGGAGCCGGCGGGTTGCCATGCCGCTCGACCGACACGGCCCCGGCCCCGGACAAGGCGCCGGACCAGCTCATCAACTGGACGAACAGCAACGCCGTCACGACGCCGCAGACGGAGATGAGCATGGGCAGGTCCAGAATCTTCACCCACAGCGCTGTACGACCGGAAACCATCATGACCTCTGTTCCTCTTGTTTTTGGCTTCCTTCGATGCTAGGGATGCAGGAATCTGCCGCTTGTAGGACAGAATCCCGAGCCAGCGTCAATCAATGACCCAGCCTGTGGGGCCTGGCCTGGCCCGGGCCGGGCCGAAAGGGCTAGGCACGCGACCAGGTGCCACGCAGATCTTCAACACGGTCTAAGATGACCAAGTGGTTGTCCTCTGGAGGCAAGCCCCATGTCCACTTCTCCATCTGCGCACAGCGGTCTGCTGGACGCGCGTCAGACCAACGCCGCGCTGCCGGCCTCGGCCTTGGCCGACGAAATCAAGTCCTTGCTGAACGATGCGTCGGTGCGGGTGCCGCCGCGCCTGGTCCATGATCTTCCCGGCGGTGGCTGCCTGTTCCTCATGCCGGCCCACGACCAACGCATCGCCATCACCAAGCTGATCACCCTGACGCCGGGCAATGCCGGCTCATCGCGCCCATTGATCCAGGGCGACGTGATGGTCTTCGATGTGGCCAGCGGCGAAAGGCGTCTGATCCTGGATGGGCCGGCCGTCACCGCGCGCCGCACCGCAGCGGTGTCCCTGCTGGCGGCCCGGGAACTGGCTCCGCAGGCCATGGGGCCCTTGCTGATCATCGGCGCCGGGGTGCAGGGACGCTCGCATCTTGAAGTCTTTGCCCAGGGCCTTCCGCTGCGCGAGGTCTGGGTTGCATCCCGCAGCGCTGCCAGTGCCCGACAACTGGCCGACCACGCGGCGGCCCTGGGCCTGGCCGCCCATGTCACGGACGACCTGGATCGTGCCTTGGCCCGTTGCCCCCTGGTGGTGACCTGCACGCCTGCC
Source organism: Curvibacter sp. (assembly GCA_019233055.1). Taxonomy (GTDB): domain Bacteria; phylum Pseudomonadota; class Gammaproteobacteria; order Burkholderiales; family Burkholderiaceae_C; genus Curvibacter. Next base: position 909 of record JAFAMV010000243.1, on the reverse strand, counting down.
ACCGAGGTGGTGTTGGACCAAGCCCTGTCTGCCGATCATTTCCTGGCCGCTGTCGGCGCCTTCACACCGGCCATGCGCGAACTGGGCAGCCATCTGTGCCGCCAGGCGCACCTGCAGGGCCGGGTGGTTCTGGACTCGCCGGACGCCCGTCACGAGGCCGGCGACCTGTTGCAGGCCGGCCTGCCTGTCGACCATCTGCCGACCCTGGCGCAGTGCCTGCAGGCACCCGAGGCCAAGGCGGAAACGGTTCGCGGCCCGGTGCTGTTCAAGAGTTGCGGCTGGGGTGGTTGGGATCTGGCGGCGGCACGGCTCGCCAGCCGGCCGTGACGTGGCCGCCCGACCGGCTCACTCGAGGATCACATAGCTCTTGCAAAGGGTCTCCAGCACCTCGAAGGAGCCCTCGAAACCTGCCGGGATGTGCAGGCTGTCGCCCGGCCCGGCCTCCTGCCAGCCACCCTGGCGATCGTGGATGCGGCACCGGCCGCTGAGCACGGTGAACACCTCCTGCTGCTGCGGCCCGAACACGATGCGCCAGCGCCCGGGTTCGCAGCGCCAGTGACCGCTGGACAGGGTCCGGGCACCGTTGGCATCAGCCTCGATGCGGCTCCAGGTCTCCCGCCGAGGCCGGCCCGACTCCAGCCGGTCTTCGCGCGGCCAGGACAGCTCGGGCTCGCCCGCAGGCGGCCAGGAAAAGCAGGTGGTGGCCGGGGTCAGCGCGTCCATGCACAGCCCGCTCAGGCGCGCGGCAGGGTCACGCCGTGCTGCCCCTGGTACTTACCGCCCCGGTCCTTGTAGCTGACCTCGCAGACCTCATCGCTCTCGAAGAACAGCACCTGGGCGCAGCCTTCGCCGGCATAGATGCGCGCCGGCAGCGGGGTGGTGTTGGAGAACTCCAGCGTCACATAGCCT
>JAFAMV010000239.1 GCA_019233055.1 Curvibacter sp. | reverse complement strand
CCAAGCAGACCTCGTATGCCCGGGTGCTGTCGGGTGAGATCGCGATCCTGCTCGACTACGACTTCAACGCCTACCGCGCCCGCTACAAGGACCAGGCCAATGTGCAGTTCGTGATCCCGGCCGAAGGCACGCTGGTGGTGCCCTATGTGATGAGCCTGGTGGCCAATGCGCCGCACGCCGACAACGGCCGCAAGGTGCTCGACTTCGTGCTCTCCGATGAAGGTCAGGCCCTGTGGGCCAAGGCCTATCTGCGCCCGGTGCGCGCCGGCGCCATGACACCCGACATCCAGGCCCGCTTCCTGCCGGCCAGCGAATACGCCCGCGCCAGGACGGTCGACTACGCCAAGATGGCCGCCGTGCAGAAGAGCTTCTCAGACCGCTATCTGAAGGAAATCCAGTAAGCCGCCGCCCGGACGGATCCAACCCCGCCCTGACCTACCCTGCCCATGAGCACGCTGTCCCCGAAAGCGCTCTGTCTGGCCTGCGCCGCCCCGGCGCTGGCCTTCTTCGCAGCGTTCTGGCTGCTGCCGGTGCTGCAGCTGGTGGCCCTGCCCGCCCAGAAGGGGGCGGCCACCTACCTGGCGGTGCTCACCGAAGCCCGCTACCTGAAGAGCCTGCTGCAGACCCTGGCGCTGTCGCTGGCCGTGACCGGCGCCACCCTGGTGCTGGGTGCGGCCGTCGGCCTGACCCTGGCGCGCCAGCGCTTTCCCGGCCGGGGGCTGCTGCTGTCGCTGCTGACGCTGCCGCTGTCCTTTCCGGGCGTGATCATCGGCTTCTTCATGATCCTGCTCGGCGGGCGGCAGGGGCTGGTGGCCGACCTCAGCGAGGCCGCCGGCCTCGGGCGGCACACCTTCGCCTACGGCCTGGGCGGGCTGTTCCTGGCCTATCTGTATTTCTCGCTGCCGCGGGCCATCGGCAGCTACACCGCTGCGGCCTCGGCCATGGACCCGGCCCTCGAAGAGGCCGCGCGTTCGCTGGGCGCCGGCCGCTGGCAGGTGCTGCGCGATGTCTGGATCCCCGAACTGGCCCCGGCCACGGTGGCCTGCGGGGCCATGGTGTTCGCCACCGCCATGGGGGCCTTCGGCACCGCCTTCACCCTGGCCAGCCAGTTCGAGGTGCTGCCGATCACGATCTACAACGAATTCACCAACTACGCCAACTTCGCACTGGCGGCCAGCCTGTCGCTGGCGCTGGGCGCCCTGAGCTGGGCGGTGCTGTGGCTGGCCCGGCGCCTGTCGCCCGAGGCCCATGGCAGCGCGACGGGAGGCGCCTGAACCCATGCGAGCCCCCCGCCAAGCCTCCGCCCTGCTGCGCGCCGTGACGGCCCTGGTGGCCCTGTTCATGCTGGCGCCGATGGCCCTGTCGGTGCTCGCCGGCCTGGTCAACAACTACAACCGTGGCCTCCAAAGCGGCCTGACGACGCGCTGGCTGCTCGAGGTATGGGACGGCTACGGCGACACCGTGCTGGCCTCGCTGGGTCTGGCCGTCGCCTGCGTGCTGGGCTGCCTGCTGCTGGGCCTGCCCTGCGCCTACGCCCTGGCGCGCAGCCGCTCCCGCTGGGCCCGCCTGTTCGAAGAACTGCTGACCCTGCCGGTGGCGGTTCCCGGCCTGGCCAGTGCGCTGGCCCTGATCCTGTGCTATGGCTCGCTGCAGGGCCTGCGGCAGAGCTATGGCTTCATCCTCATCGGCCACATCGTCTTCACCCTGCCCTTCATGGTGCGCAATGTGTCTTCGGCCCTGCAACGCGACGAGCTGCGCTCACTCGAAGAGGCCGCCCGCTCGCTGGGGGCCAGCTTCGGCCAGCGCTTTCTCGGCGTGCTGCTGCCGGCGGTGCTGCCCGCCATCGTCGCCGGCTGCCTGATGGTGTTCACGCTGTCGGTCGGCGAATTCAACCTGACCTGGATGCTGCACACCCCCCTCACCCGGACCCTGCCCGTGGGCCTGGCCGACAGCTACGCCTCGATGCGCCTGGAAATCGGCTCGGCCTACACCCTGGTCTTCCTGCTGGTGATCCTGCCGGTGCTCTGGGGGCTGCAGGGCCTGGGCCATCTGATCGAAAAACACCATGGAACTTGAACGCACCCGCGTGGACGTCGTCCAGTGCGCCAAAACCTATGCCGACGGCACCCGCGGCCTGTGGCCCACCGACCTGCAGATCGAAGCCGGCGAGGTGCTGGCCCTGCTGGGCCCGTCGGGCTGCGGCAAGACCACCCTGCTGCGCCTCATCGCCGGCCTGGAGATGCCCGATGCCGGCAGCCGGCTGCACTTCGGCGACACCGATGTCACCGCCCTGCCGATCGAAAAACGCGGTGTGGGCATGGTCTTCCAGCACTACGCCCTGTTCCCGCAGATGACGGTGGCCGCCAACATCGGCTACGGCCTGCGCATCCGGGGCGTCGATGCGGCGCAACAACGCCGGGTGGTCGGCGAACTGGTCGACCTGGTGCGCCTCAACGGGCTCGAGCACAAGCGCCCGGCCGAGCTGTCGGGCGGCCAGCGCCAGCGCGTGGCCCTGGCCCGCGCCGTGGCGGTGCGCCCACGCGTGCTGCTGCTCGACGAACCCCTGACCGCCCTGGACGCCAAGCTCAAGGAGTCCCTGCGCGACGAACTGGCCGATCTGCTGCGCCGGCTGCACATCACCGCCATCCACGTGACCCATGACCAGCAGGAAGCCCTGGCCATCGCAGACCGCCTGGCCGTGATGCAGGCCGGCCGCATCGTGCAGGTCGGCGACGGCGAGACGCTGTACCGCCAGCCCGAGCATCCCTTCGTGGCCACCTTCCTGGGGCGCGTCAACACCCTGCAGCGCAGCGAGGCCGACCGCCAGCAGCATGTGCTGCGCCTGGGCGGCATGAGCCTGCCCTGCCCGCCGATCTGGGGCGACCAGGCCACGCTGCTGCTGCGCCCCGAAGACATCGAACTGGGCCCTGCCGGCCCCGGGCTCGGCCGTGCCGAGGTGCTGCAGCGCCGCTTCCTCGGTGAGCGTGTGCAGCTGACCCTGGGCCTGGTGGACCAGGCGCCGCTGCAGGTCGATGTGGCACGCGATCATCCGGCCCGTGCCGGCGACACCGTGGGCCTGCGCGTCCAGCCCCAGCGCCTCATGCCCAGCAGCGACAATGCCTGAGATTTCCTCACCGGCGCGACCATGACCACCCTGCTGCTGCAACTGAGCGACCTGCACATCCGCGAGCCCGGGCGGCTGGCCTACGGCCGGCTCGACACCGGCCCCTATCTGCAAGAGGCGGTGCGCAGCGTGCTACGCCTGCCCCAGCAGCCCGACGCCGTGGTCATCACCGGCGACCTGACCGATTTCGGGCGCCCGGCCGAATACCGGCACCTGCGCCAGCTGCTGCAGGACCTGCCGATGCCGGTCTACCTGCTGCCGGGCAACCATGACGACCGCCAGCAGCTCAGGGCCTGTTTTGCCGACCACCCCTGGCTCGGCGACCACGGTTTCGTGCAATACAGCGTGCCTGTGGGCGCCCTGCAGCTCATCGTTCTCGACACCGTGGTGCCCGGGGCCAGCGAGGGCCGGCTGTGCCGCGAGCGCCTCGACTGGCTGGCCACCGAGCTGGGGCGCCAGCCGGGTCGGCCGGTGGTCATCGCCATGCACCACCCGCCCTTCGTGACCGGCATCGGCCACATGGACCAGATCGGCCTGCTCGAAGGCGCCGATGAACTCGAGGCCCTGGTGGCCCGGCACCCACAGGTCGAGCGTGTGATCTGCGGCCACCTGCACCGCAGCATCCAGGTGCGCTTCGGCGGCAGCCTGGCCAGCACCGCCCCATCGCCGGCCCACCAGGTGGTGCTGGACCTGGCGCCCGATGCCGCATCGGCCTGGGCCCTCGAGCCGCCGGGCTTCTGCCTGCATGCCCTGCCGGACGGCGGACGGCTGATCAGCCACACCGCCGCCAGCGGCACCTTCCCCGGCCCCTACCCTTTCCACGAAGAGGGCCGGCTGATCGATTGAGTCAGGCGTTGAAATTCAGCCTCAGCCCCGGACGGTCCCAGCGCGTCCGGTAGACCTTGCCGGTGCCCGAGGCGGTGATCCAGGCCTCGCGCATGTCCGCTCCGCCGAAGCACAGATTGGTGCACAGCAGATCGGGGACAGGCACATGCCGGGTGCTGCCATCCGCCGGATCGAACACCGTGATGCCACCGTTGAGCAGCGTGGCCACGCAGACCTGGCCGTCGGCCTGCACCGCCAGGCTGTCGAGGAACTGGCAGCCCGGCAGGTTCGCGATCACCCGCCCCGGCTGGAAGGGCGACACCTGTCGGACCCGGCCCGGCTCCAGCACATCGAAGGCCCAGAGCCGCCCCAGGAAGGTGTCGGCCACATAGACCACGCGCTCATCGGGCGACAGCCCGACACCGTTGGGCGCGAACAGGTGCGGCACGGCGCAGACGATGTGCGAGCCGTCGGCGCGGGCGTAGTAGAGCCCCCCGAAACGGCGGCTGTCTTCGGTGCCGCAGCCGTGGTCGGTGAACCAGAAACCGCCCGAGCGGTCGAAGACCAGATCGTTCGGGCCGATGAGGCGCCGACCGTCGCAATGCGTGTAGAGGCTGCGCCACTCGCCGCTGGCCAGGTCCACGCGCTGGATGCTGCCGCCTTCATGCTCGGGCGGGGTGGGCCCCGGGATGGTCAGGCCCTGCTGTTCATGGAAATGGAAGGAGCCGCCGTTGTTGGTCACATAGACCGCGCCGTCCGGCCCGATGGCCGCCCCGTTGGGGCCGCCGCCCAGCGTCGCCAGCACCGACACCGCGCCGTCCGCCGCGATGCGCGTCAGCGTGCCGCGCTGGATCTCGGTCACCAGCAGCGCACCGTCGGCGAGCCTCACCGGTCCCTCGGGGAACTGCAGGCCGCTGGCCAGGCAGTCGAGTTGAAATTCCTTGTCCATCTGGATGTCTCCCTTGAATGGCCGGACCCGGACATCGGGTCCGCCTGGCGGTTCTAGGGAGCGCCCGCAAGGGCGTCAATCGTGCAGGCGACAGGAGCCGGCGCCGGGGATGCCCGAAGGCTCAGTGCGTCGCCGCATCCGACGCCTGCTGGCGCCGCGCATAGCGCTGGGCCAGCACGGCGCAGACCATCAGCTGCATCTGGTGGAACAGCATCAGCGGCAGCACGATGGCCCCCACCGCATGCGAGGCGAACAGCACCTTGGCCATGGGCACGCCGCTGGCCAGGCTCTTCTTCGAGCCGCAGAAGACGATGGTGATCTCGTCCTCCTTCGAAAAGCCCAGCCGCCGCGCCAACCAGGTGGTGCAGCACAGGGCCAGGGCCAGGATCACCGCACAGACCACCAGCAGCCCCAGCAAGGAGGCCAGCGGGATCTCCTTCCACAGGCCTTCGCGCACGGCGGCGCTGAAGGCGGTGAACACCACCAGCAGGATCGAGCCCTGGTCCACATACTTCAGCACCGCCGCCCGCGTCTTGACGAAATGGCCGATCCAGGGCCGCAGCAGATGGCCCGCCACGAAAGGCACGAACAGCTGCAGCGTGATGCTGCCGATGGCCGACAGCGGGTCGGAGGCCCCGGCCTGGCGCGACAGCAGCAGCCCCACCAGCAGCGGCGTGATGACGATGCCCAACAGGGTCGAGCCCGAGGCACTGCAGATGGCCGCCGGCATGTTGCCGCGCGCCATGGCGGTGAAGGCGATGGCCGACTGCACGGTGGCCGGCAGGGCGCACAGGAACAGCACCCCCATGTACAGCTCGGGCGTCACCAGGGGCGACAGCACCGGCTTCAGGGCCCAGCCCAGCAGCGGAAACAGCGCAAAGGTGCTGGCCACCACCACCAGATGCAGCCGCCAGTGGCTGAGCCCGGCCAGGATGGCATCGCGCGAGAGCTTGGCGCCGTGCAGGAAGAACAGCAGGCTGATGGCCGCCACCGTCAAGGCTTCGAAGAGATGGGCCAGGCTGCCGGAGACCGGGAACAGGCTGGCCAGCGTCACGGTGCTGAGCAGGGCCAGCGTGAAGTTGTCGGGCAGGAGTTTGGAACGGGCCATGGGGTGCATCCTGGAGAGAGGGCGGATCGGTCGGGCGGCTGTGGGTTGCGATTGGAACCCAGCCTGATTGAAAAGTGAAATGCATTTCTCTGATGTATTTATCATTCACATTCATGAATATCAGCCTGCGCCAGCTGCGCGTCTTCCAGTCGGTGGCCAGCACCCGCAACTTCAGCCTGACCGGCCAGCAGATCGGCCTGACCCAGCCTGCGGTCAGCCGCTGCATCGTCGAGCTCGAGGGCCAGCTGGGTCTGCGTCTGCTCGACCGCACCACCCGGGCGGTGGACCTCACCGAGGCCGGGCGCCGCCTCGCGGCCCGCCTCGACCGCGTGCTCGACGACCTCGATGCCTGCCTGCAGGAGGTGCAGGGCATGGCCACCGAACGCCGGGGCCGCGTGCGGGTCGCCAGCAGCCCGACCCTGTCGGCCAACCTCATGCCCGAGTGCATCGCCCTGTGCCGCCAGGCCCTGCCCGGCCTGCAGCTGGTGCTGCTGGACCGCATCCAGAACGCGGTGCTGGACAGCGTGCGCAGCGGCGAGGTCGACTTCGGCGTGGTCATCGACCCCAGCGAACGCGAGGACCTGCATTGCGAGGCCATCCTCTCGGAGCCCTTCTGCCTGGTCTGCCCGCCGTCCCACCCGCTGGCCCGGCTGCGCCAGGTCCCCTGGACGGCGCTGGCGGGCCAGGCCCTGGTGCTGCTCGACCATGCCTCGGGCAGCCGGCGCCTGATCGACCGGGCGCTGGACAGCCAGGGCGTGCATTGCGAGATGGCCCAGGAGGTGGGCCATCCCACGACCATCTTCCGCATGGTCGAGGCCGGGCTGGGCCTGTCGGTGGTGCCCACGCTGGCCCTGCCGCCCGAAGGCCTGCAAGGACTGGAGGTCCGGGCGCTGCTGCCGCGCGTGGAACGCGACATCGTGCTGGTGCACCGGCGCCAGAAGGCCCTGGCCCCGGTGGCCCAGGCGGCCTGGGACCTGGTGCGCGAGGTGGCCCGCCAGCGCCAGGCCGCCCGCTGACCACCCACTGACCGATCGCTCGGCCGCCGTGCAGATACCCGACAATGCGCTCCCGCCCCAGAGACACCGCCCATGACACCCTCCCCGAACCGAAGCCCCTGGCGCTGGCTGCAGAGCCTGCTGCGCTGGATCGACGCCAGCCGACGGATCACCCTCAACCTGTTGTTCCTTGCCGCCCTGGCGGCGGTGCTCTGGGCCATCGTCGGCAGCCGGCCCGAACGCCTGCAGGACGGCACGACCCTGGTACTGGATCTGGCCGGCCCGGTGGTCGAGCAAGACAGCAGCGGGCTGCGCGATTCGCTGCTCGAGCAGACGCAGGGTGGCGCTCGCCCGAAGCTGGTGCTGCATCAGTTGCTGGCCGTGCTGGACCAGGCCGCCAAGGACCCCCACATCAGCCAGGCCGTGCTGCTGCTGGATGACTTCGAAGGCGGCGGCATGGCCTCGCTCGAGGAACTGGGCAGCGCCCTGGACCGCTTCAAGGCCGGCGGCAAGACCGTCACCGCCTGGGCCTCCAGCTACGACCAGCGCCAATACAGCCTGGCCGCCCATGCCAACCAGTTGCTGATGCATCCGATGGGCATGGTCTACCTGAAAGGTTTCGGCAGCCTGCGCAACTACTACCTCGACGCCATGGACCGGCTGGGGGTCACGGCCACCCTGGTCCGGGTCGGCACCTTCAAGAGCGCCGCCGAACCCTTCATCGCCAACGCCCCCTCCGAGGCCGCGCGCGAAGCCGATCAGGCCCTGGTCGACAGCCTGTGGTCCACCTACCTGGGTCAGGTGGAGGGCGCCCGCCACCTGCCCTCGGGCTCGCTGATGGCCTACATCGACGAAGCGCCGCAGCGACTGGCCGACAGCGGCGGCGACGCTGCCAAAGCGGCCCTGAGCTCCAAGCTGGTCGACGGCCTCAAGACCCCTGACGAACTGACCCGACTGCTCATCGAGCGGGGCAGTCCGGATGCGCAGGGCCACGGCTACCGCCGCATCCGCTGGAACGACTACCTGGAACAACTGCCCGGCCCGGGCGCCGGCGCCGCTGTGGGCGTGATCGTGGCCGAAGGCGAAATCGTCGACGGCGATGCGGCACCCGGCACGATCGGCGGGCGTTCCACCGCCGCCCAGATCCGCCAGGCCCGAGAAGACAAGGACATCCGGGCGCTGGTGCTGCGGGTGAACTCGCCGGGGGGCAGCGCCTTCGGCTCGGAGCTGGTGCGCCACGAACTGGAACTCACCCGCGCCGCCGGCAAGCCGGTGGTCGTGTCCATGGGCGATGTCGCGGCCTCGGGTGGCTACTGGGTCGGCATGGCCGCCGACCAGGTGATCGCGGCACCCGGCACCATCACCGGCTCGATCGGTGTCTTCGCCCTGCTCCCCTCGGTGAACCAGGCCATGGACCGCCTCGGCGTCCATGCCCAGGGGGTCGCCACCACCTGGCTGGGCCATGCCGGCGACCCGCGACTGCCGCCCGACCCGAGGGTCACCGCCCTGCTGCAGACGGTGATCAACCACACCTATGCCGACTTCACCGAACGGGCCGCGCGGGCCCGCAAGATGAGCCCCGAGCAGATCGACCAGGTGGCCCAGGGCCGGGTCTGGACCGGGGTGCAGGCCAAGGAACGCGGGCTGATCGACAGCCTGGGCCGACTGGGCGACGCCCTGACAGCCGCAGCCACCCTGGCCAAGCTGCCCGAGGGCTACCGGGTGCGCTACCTGCGCCCCCGCGAAAGCCGGCTCGAACGTGTGCTCGCCGGCCTGGGCGCCCAGGCCGGCCGGGCCGCAGGCCAGCAGTTGCAGACGCAACTCCAGCCCCTGGCGGGCGCCTTGCAGGGCCCGCTGGGCAGCCTGGGCGAGGCGGGGCTCGACTTCGGCTGGCTGGCGCCGCTGACGCGGCAGGGACGGCCCTTCACCGCGGTGGCGCACTGCTTCTGTTCGCCGCCCTGAAGCGCGGGGGAGGGGCCCACGGGGCATGCGCTGCGGGGACATCGGCGGCGGGCGCTGCGGCCCCACGGCATTCCTGCTATCTTGCAGCGCACGGTGGCCGCCCTTGAGCGTGCCGCCGCCCGCTCCGCCCCAGCCTGCCGCCCGCCATGAGCCCCCCATCCGACACCCCACCCCGCATGACCTGGCTGCCCTACATCGTGGCCGCCACCTTCTTCATGGAGTACCTGGACACGACGGTGATCGCCACCGCCCTGCCCCAGATGGCCCACAGCTTCGGCGTCGGCCCCAACAGCCTGAGCCTGGGCATGACGGCCTACATGCTGGCCCTGGCCATCTTCATCCCGGCCAGCGGCTGGGTGGCCGACCGTTTCGGTTCGCGCAGCGTGTTCTTCGGCGCGGTGGCGATCTTCACCGCCGCATCGCTGCTGTGCGGCCTCTCGGACAACGTGCTGGAATTCACCGCGGCCCGGGTCCTGCAGGGCCTGGGCGGGGCGATGATGGTGCCGGTGGGACGCCTGATCGTGGTGCGCAGCACCGACAAATCGCGTCTGATGCAGGCCATCTCGACCATCACCTGGCCTGGCATCGTCGCCCCCGTGGTGGGGCCGCCCTTGGGCGGCTTCATCACCACCTTCGCCTCCTGGCGCTGGGTCTTCCTGATCAACCTGCCCCTGTGCCTGCTGGTGCTGGCGGCGGTGGCGGCCTGGGTGCCGAACCTGCGCAGCAGCGAACGCCGCCCCCTCGACCTGGTGGGGCTCCTGCTCAGCGGCAGCGCACTGACGGCCCTGCTCTACGGCGCCGAGCTCGGCAGCCAGCCGGACACGCCGCCCGCCCAGGCCCTGGGCTGCATCGCCGTCGGCCTGGCGCTGGGCTGGGTGACGCTGGCCCACGCACGCCGCCACCCCCATCCGCTGATCGAGGTCTCGACCCTGCGGATCCCGACCTTCTCCGTCACCGTGCTCACCGGTTCGGCCACCCGCGTCGGCATCGGTGCGGTGCCCTACCTGATGCCGCTGCTGTTCCAGGTCGGTTTCGGGCTGTCGGCCTTCCATTCGGGCCTGCTGCTGCTGGTCAGCGCCCTCGGCAACCTGGGCATGAAGGCCCTGACCACACGCATCCTGCGGCGCTTCGGCTTCAAGCAGGTGTCCCTGGCTGCGGTCACGGTGGCCGGCCTGTCGACCATCGCCTGCGGCTGGCTGAGCCCGGACCAGCCCCTGGCCTGGGTGCTGCTGGTGATCTTCGTCTACGGCCTGGTGCGCTCGCTGCAGTTCTCGACCCTGGCGACATTGGCCTACGCCGATGTGCCGCCGCCCTTGATGAGCGGGGCCAGCACGCTGTGGAGCGCAGCCGCCCAGATGACCATCGGCCTGGGCATCGCCTTCGGTGCCATGGCCCTGCGCGGCGCCTCGGCCTGGCATGGCGAAGGCACCGGCCAGGCCTTCAGCCTGGCTGATTTCCGGCTGGCTTTCGGCCTGGCCGGTGCCCTCACCCTGGCGTCGCTGTGGGGCTATGCCCGCATGGCGGCGGACGCCGGCCACCGGGTGGGAGGCGGACAGAAGCGCTGAACCCGTGCGGAATTTGGCAACCCGGCCTGCTCGTGAGATCACCCGCCGGGCTGCTTTCGCCGCACAATGCCGGGGCGGTCGACGGGACCGCGCCATGGGAGTGTTGGATGGAATTCATCGTCTTTCTGCTGGTCGGCGCCGTGGCCGGCTGGTTGGCCGGACTGGTCGTGCGAGGCAGCGGCTTCGGCCTCTTCGGGGACATCGGGGTCGGCATCCTCGGCGGACTGCTGTCGGGCTGGCTGTTCGGCCATCTGCTGGGCCTGTCCTTCGGCGGTGGCATCGTCGGTCAGATCATCTCGTCGGCGCTGGGCGCCATCGTCCTGCTGCTGGTCATCCGGCTCATCAAGCGGGCCTGAGCCTGCGCACACCAACCCCACCCATGCCTTTTCCAAACCACCCCACCCTGCGCGCCGCCCTGGTGTGGCGCAGCGCCGCCGCACTGCTGCTCGTGTCGCTGGCGGCCTGCGGCCCGCAGCTCAGCCTGGACAACTACAACCGGCTTCAGGTCGGCCAGACCTTCGACGAAGTCAAGAAGATCGTCGGCGACCCGGCCCGCTGCGACGAGACCCTGGGTGTGCGCACTTGCACCTGGGGTGACGAGCAGCGCGGCTTCAAGGTCAACTTCGCGCTCGACAAGGTCGTCCTGATGTCGGCGACCAATCTGCACTAGACACCTGGGTCAGGCCCTTCAGGGCCCGGCCTCCGGATACGGCGGCGGGCCGTCGACACCGACCATCCACTGCCCGACCACCGCCTCGACATCGTCGACGTTCTGGATCGCCTGTTCCAGGGCGCGCCCCTGCTCGGCGGAGCCCACGCAGCCCATGACGAAGACCCAGCGCCGCTGCCCCAGCACCCAGATGCTGCTGTGCTCGAAGCGGCCGTCCTGCTGGATGAACTGCCGCACGCGCGGGATGATTTCAGCGTCATACAGGTAGGCATTGGGCAGGCGGCAACGACCGGACCGGTAGCAGCTGGTGCCGCGCTCGGCCCGCCAGTGCGTCTCCTCCCGCGCCTCGGCCTCGGTCTGGGTCGGCACGGCCGGTGCCGGACAGCCCGGCAGGCCCGCACTGACCTGCAGCATCGGGTCGGCAAAATGCGCCGAGCGCAGCGCCTGGGCCGGCAACGGCGGGCTCCCGAGGAACCACGCCGACACCAGGACGGCGGCCCCCCAGGGCCGTCGTGGAGGGCGGGCAGGCAGGGGCATCTGGGCAGGCGGCATCGGCGTTTCCCGGTGGGATGGCGGCAGACTGCAGGCCGCCGGACGAGCGCCATTTCACCGCGCCATGCAGGCACTGGCAAGCGCCTGCCCCGGCGGCGGCTGGCGGATTCCACCAGGGACAGGGCGGATTTGACGGCTACACTCGACGCCAGATCCACTTCCAGATCGAGGCCAGCGATGCCGGACCCGACACGACTCGAAGCCAAGGTGCTGCTGCTCGAACACGATGCAGTCCAATACGAGGCCTTGATGGCCTTCTGCGCCGAAGCCGGACTGGTGGCCCTGCCGCGCGGCGCGGCCAACGCCCTCGCCACCCTGGCCGAGCACGAGGATCTGGCGGGGGTGCTGCTGGCCGAGGACCTGCCGGGCTGCGAGCCCGATGCCCTGGGCCTCGCACGGTCGCTCCATCGCCTGCGCCCCGAGCTGCCGACCTTCTTCCGCCGCAGCTCAAGCAGCCCGCTGCAGCCCGAACAGGCTGCGGTCCTGCGCCATGTGTGGTCGGTGGGCGATCTGGACGGCCTGCGCAGCGCCGTCGAACGTGCCATCTTCAGCCTGCGCTACCCATCCGAGCTGGTCAAGGGCATCATCGAACTCACCACCCAGTCGCTGAACTCGATGTTCCCCTATGCCGAGGTCAGTGCCGAGCTGCCCTATGTGGTGCACGACCGCATCATCTATGGCGAGGTCTCCACGCTCATTCCGATCGAAAGCACCTGGTGCCGCGGCTACATGATGCTGCAGACCGAAGAGAACTCGCTGCGCCAGGGCCTGATCCAGGGCTTGAGCCATGCAGGCATCGGCGGCGACCTGGGCTTTCGCGAGCTCAACAACCTGCTGGGTGAGACCACCAACCTGATCTGGGGTGCCTTCAAGAACCGCTACATCCCGCCGCACGCCTTTGCCAACGCCCAGATCCAGGTGCCGCTGGTGATCAACCACCAGCACAAATACATGTCCTTCGGATCACAGGACCCGCAGCTGTGCATCCGCTACACGCTGTCCGACCCGCAGCGTCCGGGCACACCCCACTTGCTGATCGTGCAGCGTTTCATCTTCAATCTGCTCTGGTCGCCCGAGGGCTTTGCCGAGTTTTCCGCCCAGGCCCAGCAGGCCACCCCGACCGGCGAACTCGAGCTGTTCTGACAGGCCGACGCCCCCTCCAACCGAATCGAATCTGTAGAAGGAAATCCGAATGGCCCACATCCTGGTGGTCGACGACTCCAGCACCATGCGCGAACTGGTGGCAGGCTTCCTGAGGCGCCACCAATTCGAGGTCAGCGTGGCCATCGACGGGGTCGACGGACTACAGCAGCTGAAGCTCGATCCCGGCCTGCGCCTGATCGTCTGCGACATCAACATGCCCAACATGGATGGACTGACGATGGCCGAGAAGATCCGCACCGAACTCAACAACCGGGAGGTGCACATCATCATGCTGACCACCGAGGACAACCCGGCGATGCGGGACCGGGGACGCCAGATCGGCGTCACCGGCTGGATCGTCAAGCCCTTCAAGGGCGAGGCGGTGCTCGGGGCCTTCCGCCGCCTCTGCGGCCTCAGCTGAGGCCCGGGGCGCAGCAGCGGCCGCCCGCTGCTTTACCAGGCCTTTACCTGACCCGTGTGACGGCGGCAAATACAATTTTCTGCATCCCCGGCCACACTGCATCACTTGAGGAACAGCCACAGCATCCGCTACACCACAAGCCCCTTGCTGGCCAGCAAGACACCGGCCTGGCGCAGCAAGTTCATCGTGGCGCTGATCCTGCTGGGCTTTGTGCTGCTGGTGGGGCGTGCGTTCTACGTCCAGGTGCTGGGCAACAACTTCTTCCGCCACCAGGGCGAGATCCGCTTCGCCCGCACCCTCGAGCTGCCCGCCAGCCGGGGCCGCATCCTGGACCGCAACGGTCGCATCCTGGCCTCCAGCATCTCGGCCGCCGGCGTCTGGGCGATCCCCGAGGACGTCGCGCTCGACAAGCCGGCCACCCGCGAGAAGCTGGGGCAACTCGCCAAGCTGCTGGGCATGCCGATCACCGAGTTGAGCGCCAAGGTCAGTGTCGAGGACAAGAACTTCGTCTGGATCAAGCACCAGCTCGACTGGGACATCGGCAAGCAGGTCAGCGCGCTCAACATCCCCGGCATCTACATCAAGAAGGAATACAAGCGCGAGTACCCCGAGGGCGACTCCGCCGCGCACCTGGTGGGCTTCACCAACGGCGACGACCTGGGGCAGGAAGGGATCGAGCTGGCCTTCAACAAGGACCTGGCCGGCCAGCCGGGTTCGCGCCGCGTGATCCGCGACCGGCTGGGCAATGCGGTGGAAGACATCGGCGACGAGGTCCCGCCGGTGGATGGTCGCGACCTGACCCTGAGCATCGACGAGCGCGTCCAGGCCGTGGCCTACCAGCGTCTGCGCGACGCGGTGCTCACCAACAAGGCGCGCGCCGGCAGCGTGGTGGTGGTCGACGCCCACACCGGCGAGCTGCTGGCGATGGCCAACTACCCGAGCTTCGACCCCAACAACCGACACTCGCTGACCGGCGAACAACTGCGCAACCGCGCCATGACCGATGTGTTCGAGCCCGGCTCGACGATGAAGCCGATCACGGTCGCCACCGCGCTGCAGCTGGGCCGCATCACCCCCCAGACCATCATCGACACCAACCCGGGGCGCATCAACGTCACCGGCATGACGGTGCATGACGACGAGAACTTCGGCGTGCTGACGGTCGAAGGCGTGATCCAGAAATCCAGCAATGTGGGCGCCACCAAGATCTCGCAGCGCATGTCGGCGCAGGAGATGTGGAACTCCTTCACCGCGGTGGGCTTCGGCCAGAAGCCCCAGACCGTGTTTCCCGGCGCGGTCACCGGCCGCCTGCGGCCCTGGAAGTCCTGGCGCCCCATCGAGCAGGCCACCATGTCCTACGGCTACGGCATCTCGGCCTCGCTGTTCCAGATCGCGCACGCCTACACGTCCTTCGCGCACAACGGCGAGGTGATTCCGATCACCCTGCTCAAGACCGAGGAGGCCCCGGCCGGGGTGCAGGTCTTCAGCCCCCAGGTGGCCGCGCAGGTGCGCCACATGATGCAGTTGGCGGCCTCGCCGGGCGGCACCGCGCCACTGGCCCAGACCGAGGGCTACTCGGTCGGCGGCAAGACCGGCACGGCGCACAAGCAGGTCGGCAAGGGCTATGCGGCCGACAAGTACCGGGCCTGGTACACCGGCATGTCGCCGATCAATGCGCCCAGCATCATCGTCGCCGTCATGGTCGACGAACCCAGCGCCGGCAAGTATTTCGGCGGCCTGGTGGCCGCGCCGGTGTTCAGCCAGGTGGTGCAGCAGACCCTGCGCATCCTCAATGTGCCCCCGGATCTGGAGGTGTCGCCCCAGATCAAGACCGCCGCCTCAAAAGGCTGAGGCGCGCTCCAGCGAGGGCCGCGCCAGGGCCTCCAGACCCTGATGCAGATGCCGGAGGCGGCCAGGCGACAAAGAGGTCGAGCCGATGCGCGGGGCCCGACCTGGCCTCAGGCCCCTCAGTCCTGGAGCAGCGACAGATCGCGCACCGCGCCCTTGTCGGCCGAGGTGGCCAACAGGGCATAGGCCTTGAGTGCGGCCGACACCTTGCGCGGACGCGGCAGCACCGGCTTCCAGCCCTTGGCATCCTGCTCGGCGCGGCGCTCGGCCAGCACCTCGTCGCTGAGCAGCACCTCGATGGTCCGGTTCGGGATGTCGATGCGGATGCGGTCGCCATGGCGCACCAGGCCGATGTTGCCGCCGGCCGCAGCCTCGGGCGAGCAGTGGCCGATCGACAGGCCCGAGGTGCCGCCCGAAAAGCGGCCGTCGGTCAGCAGGGCGCAGGCCTTGCCCAGGCCCTTGGACTTGATGTAGCTCGTGGGGTAGAGCATCTCCTGCATGCCGGGGCCGCCCTTGGGGCCTTCATAGCGCACCACCACCACATCGCCGGCCTTGACCTGGTCGGAGAGGATGTGCTCGACGGCCTCGTCCTGGCTTTCGACCACATGGGCCGGGCCTTCGAAGACCAGCAGGCTGTCGTCCACGCCGGCGGTCTTCACCACGCAGCCGTCGAGGGCGATGTTGCCGCGCAGCACCGCCAGGCCGCCTTCCTTGGAGAAGGCGTGCTCGAACGAGCGGATGCAGCCTTCGGCACGGTCCAGGTCCAGGCTGGGCCAGCGGCTGGACTGGCTGAAGGCCACCTG
Organism: Curvibacter sp.; assembly: GCA_019233055.1. Taxonomy (GTDB): domain Bacteria; phylum Pseudomonadota; class Gammaproteobacteria; order Burkholderiales; family Burkholderiaceae_C; genus Curvibacter. Next base: position 23,405 of record JAFAMV010000239.1, on the reverse strand, counting down.
GGTCGGGATGCCGCCGGGCCCGGCCAGGTAGAAGGTCTTGACCGCCTCATCGCTGCTGCGGCTGATGTCCCAGCGCGCCAGGGCGTCGCCCAGGGTCTTGCTGTGCACCGTCGGCACATCGGTGTGCAGCTTGCCGGCGCGCTCGAGCTCGCCCAGGATGGCCATGATGCCGCCGGCGCGGTGCACGTCTTCGATGTGGTACTTGTTGGTGTTCGGCGCCACCTTGCACAGCTGGGGCACCGAGCGCGAGAGGCGGTCGATGTCGGCCATGGTGAACTCGATGCCGGCCTCCTGGGCCACCGCCAGCAGGTGCAGGATGGTGTTGGTCGAACCGCCCATGGCGATGTCCAGCGTCATCGCGTTCTCGAAGGCCTTGAAACCCACCGAGCGCGGCAGCACGGTCTCGTCGCCGCCTTCGTAGTAACGGCGGGCCAGGTCGACCACCAGGCGGCCGGCCTGCTTGAAGAGCTGTTCACGGTCGGCATGCGTGGCCACCACCGTGCCATTGCCCGGCAGGCTCAGGCCCAGGGCCTCGGTCAGGCAGTTCATCGAATTGGCGGTGAACATGCCCGAGCAGGAGCCGCAGGTGGGGCAGGCCGAGCGCTCGATCTCGGCCACGTCGGCATCGCTGACCTTGCTGTCGGCGGCCATCACCATGGCGTCGATCAGGTCGAGCTTCTTGATCTCGATGGTCTGGGTGGCCGGATTGGCCAGGCGCACCTTGCCGGCCTCCATCGGGCCGCCAGAGACGAAGACCACCGGGATGTTCAGGCGCATCGCGGCCATCAGCATGCCCGGGGTGATCTTGTCGCAGTTGGAGATGCACACCAGCGCGTCGGCGGTGTGGGCGTTGACCATGTACTCGACCGAGTCGGCAATGATGTCGCGGCTGGGCAGCGAATACAGCATGCCGTCGTGGCCCATGGCGATGCCGTCGTCGACCGCGATGGTGTTGAATTCCTTGGCCACGCCGCCGGCCGCCTCGATCTCGCGCGCCACCAGTTGGCCCAGGTCCTTCAGGTGCACATGGCCGGGCACGAACTGGGTGAAGGAGTTGGCGACGGCGATGATGGGCTTGCTGAAGTCCTCATCCTTCATGCCGGTGGCGCGCCACAGCGAGCGGGCGCCCGCCATGTTGCGGCCGGCGGTGGAGGTCTTGGAGCGGTAAGCGGGCATGGGGTGATCCTTCGGGTCGTTCCTGATCGTGTTGAAGCAAGGGCTCGGGCGGCACAGGCCATGGCGCCCGAACCGAGCATTATGGCGCGCCGGCCCCGGCCGGGCGGCGGCGGCGGGCAATGGCCATCCGGCCGGCTTCCATTTTCTCGCGGCCCACAGCGGGCGGCATCCCTGGCCTCGCAGCGGATTGGCAACGCCCGGCGCTAAGACCCCACGGACAGCGCGACAATGACACGGTGTTCGTATACGCTTTCGGTTGCCGACACACCGATGGGAGCCGGTCCCGGGCGAAAGGCATCCCGCCTCCAGCGCCCTGGGCCCGCGGGACAGCCCCCGGTGGAGGCCCTTTCCGTAGATCAGGATGACCCAAGATTCGACCAGCGACGTCACCGAAAGCGCGGGCAAACTGCTGAACATTTTCGGCGAGATGCTCGATGGCCTGGACATCGCCATGTGCGTCTTCAACCAGCAGGATGAAGCCCTGTACTGGAACCGCAACTTCCTGCTGTATTTCCCGGAACATGACGGTCATGTGCACCTGGGCGAGCACTACAGCGCCAACCTGCGGCGCTTCTACACCAACCGTTTGAGCCCGGTCGAGCTGGCCCAGATCGACGAGCACATCGCCGCCGGGATCGCACGCCACCAGAGCCAGTCCCGGCCCTTCGAATTCGAGCACCAGGGGCGACGGATCCGCGTCTCGTCGCTGACCCTGGGCACGATCGGCCGGGTCCGCCTGTGGCGCTCGGAAGCCCTGGCCGCCGCAGCCCCTGCGCCGGCAGGCCGCGATGCCGGACCTCAGGACAGCCCTCAGCTGGCCCTGATGGACCATGTGCCGGATGCCCTCATGATCAGCGGCGCCGACGGCGTCATCGCCGTGGTGAACGACCCCTTCGTCGTGATGTATGACCTGCCCAGCCGTGAGGCGGCCATCGGCGCCACCTTCGAGCAGATCTACTGCAAGATCTGGGCCCTGGCCGATGCCGCCTCGGACGAGAATTTCAGGGCCGGACGCCGCACCCTGCAGGACAACATGCGCTTCTGTGGCGCGCCCTTCGAACTGCCGCTGCCGGGCGACCGGTATTGCCAGGTGATCGCCAAATCGATGGGCGCAGGCCAGACCCTGTACGCCCATGTGGACATCTCGGAGATCAAGCGACAGCAGTACCGGCTGGCCGTCGCGGAGCGCGCGGCCCGCGAGAGCGAAGCCCTGTTGAAGACCAAGTCCGTCCTGCTGGAAGCCACGCTGGCCAACATGATGCAGGGGGTCCTGATGATCAGTCCGCAGGGCACCATCGACGTGATCAATCGCCGGGCCCTTGAATTGCTGGGCCTGCCCCCGGAGCTGCTCGGTCAGGCGCTGCGGATCCAGGACCTCGTCGACCAGCCCATGGCCCGGGGCGAATTTGCCACGGCCCTCCACGCCCTGCAGACCACCGCCCCGCAGGCCTGCGGCATCGAGCGGATGCCGCCGCACTACGAGCACCGCACCCCGGATGGTCGGGTGCTCGAAGTCCACAACGCCTATGTCGAAGAGGGCGGCATTCTGTGCACCCTGCTCGATGTCACCCAGAGAAAACTCGATGACGACCGCATCCGGTACGCGGCCAACCACGACTCTCTGACCGGGCTGCTGAACCGGGCCATGTTCCTCGAATACCTGAACGCCGAGGTCTCGCTGGCCCGGCGCACCGGTGTCGGTTGCGCCGTGCTCTATGTCGATCTGGATCGCTTCAAACCCATCAACGACCTGCACGGCCATGCCACCGGCGACAAGGTCCTGGTCTGGGTCGCCCAGACCATCCTGAGCCTGGCCCGGGAGGCCGACATCGCGGCGCGCCTGGGCGGCGACGAGTTCGTCCTGTTGCTGCGGGGCGTCCAGCATCGCGAACAGGCCAGGCGCCTGGCGACCCGGCTCGAAGAAGCCTTGACACAGGCCGTCGTCATCGACGGGCATCCCGTGCGCATCGGTGCCTCCGTCGGCATCGCCCTCTGCCCCCACGATGCCGATGAACCCGAGGCCCTGCTCAAGCATGCCGATGCGGCCATGTACGCGGCCAAGGCCCTGAAGGCCTCTTGACAGCCACCCGGTGGCACCCGGGTACGGCCGCTGCCACTCAACCCAAGGCCAGCAGGCCCTGCCCTCGCCCCAGTTTGAACCACGAGACCGACCGCACCAGTTCATCGGCCTGGTTGCTGAGGCTGGAGGCGGCAGCGGCCATCTCTTCGACCAGGGCGGCGTTCTGCTGGGTGACCTGGTCCATCTGCGTCACCGCCTCGCCCACCTGGGCCACACCGGCGCTCTGCTCGCGGCTGGCGCTGCTGATCTCGCCCACCACCTCGCTGACGCGGCGGATCGACTGCACCACCTGCTGCATGGTCTGCCCGGCCTGGTCGACCAGATCGCGTCCGCGTTCGACCCGCTCCACGCTCACCCCGATGAGGGACTTGATCTCGCGCGCCGCCTCGGCGCTGCGCTGGGCCAGGCTGCGCACCTCGCCGGCCACCACCGCGAAGCCGCGCCCCTGCTCGCCGGCCCGGGCGGCTTCCACCGCCGCATTGAGGGCCAGGATGTTGGTCTGGAAGGCGATGCCGTCGATGACACCGATGATGTCGGCGATGCGGCGCGAGCTCTCGTTGATGCCGTGCATGGTCTCCACCACCTCCGACACCACCGAGCCGCCGCGCACCGCCACCTCGCTGGCCGACAGCGCCAATTCGCTGGCGTTGCGTGCATGGTCGGCGTTCTGCCGCACGGTCGATCCGAGCTGCTCCATCGAGGCCGCCGTCTGCTGCAGGGCGCTGGCCTGGCTCTCGGTGCGCGAGGACAGGTCCTGGTTGCCCTGGGCGATCTGGGCACTGGCGGTGGCCACGCTCTGCGAGTTGTCGCGCGCCGAATGGACCACCCCGCTCAAGCCGGTGCCGATGCCGTTCATGGCGATCTGCAGGCGACCCACCTCGTCATGGCGCTCGCTGTCGAGGCGCACGGTCAGATCGCCCTGGGCCACCCGTTCGGCCGCACAGCACACCGCCTCGAGCGGCACCACCACCAGGCGGCGGAACATCACCCAGCCCAGGCCCGACAGGCCCAGCACGATCACCACGCCCAGTGCGGCATACAGATTGCGCAGGCGCACCACCTCGGCCGAGAACTCGTCCGCATAGGTCCCGCCGACGATCACCCAGTCCCATTCCTTGAAGTAGCTGAACGAGACGACCTTGTCACGCCCCCGGGTCTCACCCAGTTCGGTGTTGATCCAGGGGTAGCGCATCACGCCCTGCTTCTGCTCGAGCATGGCGCGCACGAAGTTGTGGCCGTCGGCGTCCTTGGAGTCCAGCATGTTCTTGCCCTCCTTGGCCGGATGGATGACCAGATTGCCGTAGTCGGGCCCGGGGTGTGCATCGAGCACATAGAAGTAGCCGGTCTCGCCGATCTTCAGGGCCCGGACGCCCTTCTTGATGATCTCCAGGTAGTCCGAGAAATCGATGGCCACGAAGCTCAGGCCGATGACCTGGCCGCCCGCCTGCAGCGGGTCGTAGCGGGCCATGTAGCGGCGGCCGAACAGCGTCACCAGGCCGACGTAGGGCTGGCCGCCGAGGACTGCGGCGTAGGCCGGACTGCCATGGTCCAGCACAGTGCCCAGGGCCCGCTCGCCCTGCTCGTTCTTGACCGTGGTGCTGATGCGCACGAAATCGTCGCCGGCCCGTGCAAACACGGTGGCGGTGCTCTGGCTGACCTGGGAGATCTCGTCGACCAGGCTGTTGTCCTGGTTGAGGCGCCGCCCTTGCCACAGCAACACCGGCACGGCGCGGCCGCCCAGGTCCTGGGTGTCGGCGCCGACACTGACCTGTGCCGCCAGCCGGTCATGGAAGGCCTTGCCCAGGGTGCTGGTGCGGGTGCGCAGATCGTCGTCGGCCGCCTTCAGCAACTGGCTCAGCAGCTCGGTCTTCTCATGCACGTCCTGGGTCGCCCGGTCTTCGGTGGCCCGCACCATGGACCAGGTGATGGCCAGCAGCATCAGGCTCAGCACCAGCAGCACCACCAGGAAATTGCACAGGGACAGCTTGCTGCCCATGCTCATGTCGCGCCAGCGGGCGCGCAGTTCACGGTTCATCTGACTACTCTCCGTCTCAGGGATCACTGGACGCGACTGGCCCGGTTCCCAGAAGGACATCGACAGGGCAGTCTCACAGACCAAGCGGACATCGGTCACAAAATTGACACGAATGGTTACGAAGAATACGCAGCGCGTCCGCCGCCGCAAGTCCGACCCGACCGATTCATGATCTGAGTCAATTCAAGCCGCCATGCAGCTTGATGGGAATCAAGGGATTTGCTCGCCGGCAACCGCCGTAGGGCGCCGTCAGACCCGGGCTTCGAGCGCCCGGGCTGCGTCCACCAGCGCGCAGGCGGGCTGTTGCAGCAGTTGGGCCACCACGGCCACCGCGATCACCTCGGGCTCCTTGCCCTCGATGCCGGGCACGCCGATGGGGCAGGTGATGCGCGCCAGCAGATCCTCGGACAGCCCCTGAGCGGCCATGCGGCGCCAGAACCGCGCCCGTTTGGTGGCCGAGCCGATCAGGCCCAGATAGCCGAAATCGCCACGGCGCGCGATGGTCTGGGTCAGCAACAGGTCGAGGTCATGGCGGTGCGTCAGCACCAGGTAGAAGGCCCCGGGCGGCGCCTGGTCCACCTCCGCCTCCACCGCATCGACGCAGACGCGCCGCGTGTGCGCCGGGATCAGCTCGGCCGGGGGGAATTCGTCCTCGCGCTCATCGATCCAGTCGACGCTGACATTCAAGGGCGCCAGGGCCTGCACGATGGCCCGCCCGACATGGCCTGCACCGTACAACTGCAGATGGAAGCGCGGCGGCACGCTCGGCCACCGGGCCAGCGCCTGGGCGTCCAGCACCCTGAACTCCAGGGTGACGGCGCCGCCGCAGCACTGCCCCAGGGCCGGCCCCAGCGGGTAGTGGGCCTGCCAGGCCGCCATCGCCCCGTCCGGACGGCGCAGTTGCTCGCGGGCGCTCTCGATGGCCTTCAGTTCGAGATGCCCGCCGCCGATGGTGCCCGCGCACTGCACCGCCGACACCAGCATGCGCGTGCCGGCCTCGCGCGGGGCCGAGCCCTGCACCTGCAGCACCTCGACCAGCACGGCGCGCTGGCGGCAGCGCAACCAATCGAGGGCGGTCTGGCGCAGGCGGTCCATGGCTCAGACCGCCTGGGTGGCCGCCTGCGAGACCGCCTCGAGCGCCCGCAGGATCGCCTCGCCGGTGGCGGGGGCATTGAGCGGCGGATCCACGCGGTGGCCGCCGGCCGCCGACACCGCGTCGCGGATCGCGTAGAACACCGAGAACGGCAGCAGCAAGGGCGGCTCGCCGACCGCCTTGCTGCGGTGGATGCTGTCCTCGGCGTTGTCGACCTCGAACAGGCGCACCTCGAAGCGCGGCGGGCAGTCGTTGGCGGTGGGGATCTTGTAGGTGCTCGGGGCATGCGTCATCAGCTTGCCGCTTTGCGGATGCCAGACCAGTTCCTCGGTGGTCAGCCAGCCCATGCCCTGGACGAAACCGCCCTCGACCTGGCCGATGTCGATGGCCGGGTTCAGCGAGCGCCCGGCGTCGTACAGCACATCGGCCTGCAGCAGCCGCCATTCGCCGCTCAGGGTGTCCACCACCACCTCGCTGACCGCCGCGCCATAGGCGAAGTAATAGAAGGGATGGCCCTTGAGCGTGTGGCGGTCCCAGTGCAGGCCCGGCGTGGCATAGAAGCCGTCCGACCACAGCTGCACCCGGGCCTGGTAGGCCTCGGCCGCCACCTCGGCAAAGGCCTGGTCCTGCGTGCCGGCCTGCACCCGCCCGTTGGCGAAGCGCACCGCCGCGGCATCGACGCCCTGGCGTTGCGCCACGAAGGCCGCCAGGCGCTCGCGGATCTGGCGCGCCGCGTCCTGCGCCGCCTTGCCGTTGAGGTCGGAGCCCGTCGAGGCGGCGGTGGCCGAGGTGTTGGCCACCTTGTGCGTGTCGGTGGCGGTGACGCGCACGCTGTCGAAGTCCAGCCCCAGCTCGTGCGCCACCACCTGGGCCACCTTGGTGTTCAGGCCCTGCCCCATCTCGGTGCCGCCATGGTTCACCAGCACCGAGCCGTCGGTGTAGACATGGACCAGGGCGCCAGCCTGGTTGAAATGCGCCACGTTGAAGGAGATGCCGAACTTCACCGGCGTCAGCGCCAGGCCGCGCTTGAGCACCTCGCTGCCGGCGTTGAAGGCGGCCACCGCCTCGCGCCGCGCGCGGTAGCCGCTGTCGGCCTCGAGCCGGGCCACCAGCTCATGGATGATGTTGTCGCGCAGCACCTGGCCATAGGGCGTGGTGCAACGTTCCTCGCGGCCGTAGAAATTGACCCGACGCACGTCCAGCGGGTCCTTGCCGAGGCGGCGCGCCACGCTGTCCAGGATGTTCTCGATCGCGATCGCGCCCTGCGGACCGCCAAACCCCCGGAAAGCGGTGTTGCTCTGGGTGTGGGTGCGCCCCGAATACCCGTGCATGTCCACATCGGGCAGCCAGTAGGCATTGTCGAAATGGCACAGCGCACGCGTCATCACCGGCCCCGACAGATCGGCCGAATGACCGGCCCGCGACAGCATGGTGATCTCGGCGCCCAGCACCCGGCCCTCGTCGTCGTGGCCCACCTCGTAGCGGTAGCTGAAGCAGTGGCGCCGGCCGGTGATGAGGAAGTCGTCGTCGCGGTCGAGCCGCAGCTTGACCGGGCGCTGCAGGCGCCGCGCCGCCACCGCCGCCACGCAGGCGAACAGGCCCGACTGCGACTCCTTGCCGCCGAATCCGCCGCCCATGCGCCGGCATTCGACCTGCACATGGTGGGCGTGCACGCCCAGCGCATGCGCCACCAGGTGCTGCATCTCGCTCGGGTGCTGGGTCGAGCAATGCACCAGCATGCCCCGGTCTTCGCGCGGGACGGCGTAACTGATCTGGCCTTCGAGGTAGAACTGCTCCTGTCCGCCGACCTCGAACTCGCCGCGGAAACGGTGCGGCGCGGCATCGATGGCCACACGGGCGCCGCCGTGGGTGTCGCGGCTCAGGTGCATCGGCGGCACCACATAGCGGCCCTCGGCATGGGCCTGCTCGGCCGTCAGGATCGGCGGCGCCGACTCCACCTGCAGCACCTGGCGCGCCAGGGCGGCGGCCTGCCGGGCCTGGGCGCGGCTGCCGGCGATCACCGCGAACACCGGCTGGCCGAGGTAGCGCAGTTCGCCATCGGACAGGATCGGGTCGTCGTGGACGATGGAGCCACAGTCGTTCACGCCGGGGATGTCGGCGGCCGTCAGCACCGCGACCACGCCGGGCTGGGCGCGCAGCCGTTCGAGGTCGATGCCGAGCAGGCGCCCGTTGGCCACCGGCGACAGGCCCAGGGCCGCGTGCAGGGTGCCCTGCAGCTCGGGCAGATCGTCCACATAGTGGGCCTGGCCGGTCACATGCAGGCGGGCGGATTCATGGGCGCGGCTGACGCCGATGCGGGCGCCCTGCGCATGGGCGGCCTGCTCCTGGAGCGCATCGAGCCGGGGCGGGGTGGAAAGGGTGTGGGGTGCGTTCATGGTCGGGACAGGATGGGGGGTCGGTGCGCGCCTCAGTTCATGGCGCGGACCGGGAAGACGCGGGTCAGGGAGCTCGGCAGGGCGCCCTGCGGACGGGTCTCCAGCCACAGCCGGCGCAGCAGATTGGCGGCCACCCGACGGCGGTGCTCGGCGCTGGCGCGCATGTCGCTCAGCGGCGTGAAATCGTGCTGCAGGGCCAGCTGCGCATCGCGCAGGGCGGCCTCGTCCCAGGCCCGCCCGATCAGGGCCGCCTCGGCCTGGCCGGCCCGCTTCACCACGGCGGCCATGCCGCCGAAGGCCAGACGCGCCGCACGCACCCGGTCGCCCTCGAGCTCCAGCGCCAGCCCCGCCGACAGGGCGGAGATGTCGCAATCGAAGCGCTTGCTGACCTTGTAGGCGCGCAGGGCCAGGCCGGCGGCCGGCGGCGGCACCAGGATGCGCTCGACGAATTCGCCGGGCTCGAGCGCGTTCTTCATGTAGCCGAGGTAGAAGTCTTCGAGGGCCAGCTCGCGCGTGCGCGCACCCAGGCGCAGCCGCAGCCGGGCCTGCAGGGCCATCAGCACCGCCGGCGAATCGCCGATCGGCGAGCCGTTGGCCACATTGCCGCCCAGGGTGCCGGCCTGGCGCACCGGCGGCGCGGCAAAGCGCAGCCCCATTTCGGCCAGTTCGGGGTGGCGCTGCGCGAGCGCGCGCCAGGCCGACTGCAGCGAGGCGCCGGCACCGATGTCCAGCACCCCGTCGACCTCCTCGATGCGCTTGAGCTCGGCCACCTCGCCCAGGTAGACGATGTCGCCGAGCGCGCGGAACTGCTTGGTGACCCAGAGCCCGACGTCGGTCGAACCGGCCAGCACCCGCGACTGCGGTGCCGCCTCCAGCACCCGGGCCAGCTCGTCAAGCCGGCGCGGGGCCACGAAGCGGGCCCCCGACGGATCGCGCACATCGAGCGCCGGCCCCTGGGCCATGGCCTGCAGGGCCGCCACGGCAGGCGCGAAATCCGTGGCCTGCGGCGGCAGCTCGAACATGCGCTCGGCCGCATCGAGGATCGGCCGGTAGCCGGTGCAGCGGCACAGATTGCCCGAGAGTTCATCGGCCAGCAGGCTGCGCGAGGGGCGCTCGCCGGCCGCCTGATGCTGCTCGCAGCTGGCCCACATCGACATCACGAACCCCGGGGTGCAGAAACCGCACTGCGAGCCGTGGCACTCGACCAGGGCCTGCTGGGCCGGGTGCAGCAGCTCGCCCTGCTGCAGATCGGCGACGCTGAACAGGGCCTTGCCATGCAGGGTCGGCAGGAACTGGATGCAGGCGTTGACGGTGCGCAGGCTCAGGCCGCGCACCGGAGTGAGGCCGGGGTCGGCCTGCTCGGGCAGTTCGCCGACGACCACGGTGCAGGCACCGCAGTCGCCTTCGTTGCAGCCCTCCTTGGTGCCGGTGCAGCGGGCGTCCTCGCGCAGCCAGTCGAGCACCGAGCGGGTGCCGGCGGCACCGTGGACCTCGACGATCTGCCCACGATGGAAAAAACGGATCGGTTGCGCCATGGCCTGCATGGCGTCGGCTGGGGTGGCTTGTGTCATGGCCGCCATGTTGATGGCTTGAAGCCCGCGAGCAATACGCCGGCCCGGATAGCGGCGATAAGCGCACACATATGGTGCAGCAGCGGAGTTTCGCCACCATCGGGCGCCGTCTGTTGCAAACCGCTTGCACCCCGGAGTCTGCCCCCGTCAGCCCCGGACGCCCGGTTTGGCATCCGCCTGATCCCGACCCATTTCTCAGAAGACCGACATGACCGTTGCCGACTCAACCAACCCGACACCGACGCGCCTGGCCCTGCGCGCCGACCTGCTCGATTTCGTGGCCGAGCCCGAATGGGGGGCGGTGGAGAGCCCGGCGCTGCGCTGGCGGCCCGACCACTGGCTGCTGCTCGAGGGCGGGCGCATCGTCGGCGCCCAGCCGGCCAGCCTGCCCGCCCCCGAGGGCTACCAGACCGAGGACCACCGGGGTCGCCTGATCCTGCCGGGCTTCATCGACACCCACGTCCACAGCCCGCAGCTCGACGTGATCGGCAGCTATGGCAGCGAGCTGCTGGACTGGCTCAACACCTACACCTTCCCGGCCGAGATGCGCTATGCCGACGACGAGGTCGCCGAGCAGGGCGCCCAGCGTTTTCTGGATGCACTGCTGGCCCGGGGCACCACCTCGGCGGTGGTGTTCCCGACGGTGCACCGCATCTCGGCCGACCGCCTGTTCGCCGCCGCGCGCCAGCGCGGCATGCGCCTGATCGCCGGCAAGGTGCTGATGGACCGGCACGCGCCCGAGGCGCTGTGCGACGACGTGGCCGGCGCCGAACGCGACTGCCTGGACCTGATCGAGCGCTGGCACGGGCTCGACCGCCTGGCCTATGCGGTGACGGTGCGCTTCGCCCCCACCAGCAGCGAGGCCCAGCTGGCCATGGCCGGAGCGCTGTGCCGCGCCGACCCCACGCTCTACATGCAGACCCATGTGGCCGAGAACCGCGACGAGGTGCGGTGGGTGCAGCAGCTGTTTCCGCAGGCGCGCAGCTACCTCGATGTGTACGAGCGCGCCGGCCTGCTCCACGGCCGCAGCGTGCTGGCGCATGGCATCTGGCTCGACGGCGACGACCGCGCACTGCTGCGCGAGCGCGGCGCCCAGATCTCGCACAGCCCCAGCTCCAACCTGTTCCTCGGCTCGGGCCTGTTCGACTGGCCGGCGGCGCGCCAGGCCGGCGCGGCGGTCAGCCTGTCCAGCGATGTCGGCGGCGGCACCGACCTGTGCCTGCTGGCCAGCCTGCGCGAGGCCTACAAGGTCCAGGCGCTGGCGGGCCAGCGCCTGACCGCCTGGTCGGCCCTGCATGCGGCCACGGCAGGTGCCGCCGCCGCGCTGGGCCTGGGCCACGAGATCGGTTCGCTCGAAGCCGGCGCCACGGCCGACCTCTGCATCTGGGACTGGAGCACCGAGCCGCTGGCGGCGCACCGCCTGGGCCTGGCGCGCAGCCTGCACGAAAAGATGTTCGCGTGGATGACCCTGGCCGACCGCAGCCATCTGGTGCAGAGCCGGGTGGCCGGCGTGACCCGCTACCGGCGCCCGGGCAGCACGGCGCACTGACGAACTGACGCACCGACGCATCGACATCGCCACACCTCCCATTTGCACCCCGGGTACCCCGCCGCCAAGAGCAGGGCACCCATCAATACCAAAGGAGACACACGTGCAATTCATCCAGAAATTCTTCCAGCTCCGAGAGCATGGGACCACCTTGCGCACCGAACTGGTGGCCGGGCTGACCACCTTCCTCACGATGGCCTACATCGTCTTCGTCAACCCCTCCATCCTCGGCGACGCGGGCATGCCGCGCGACGCGGTCTTCGTCGCCACCTGCCTGATCGCCGCCCTGGGCAGCCTGATCATGGGCCTGTATGCCAACTACCCGATCGCGCTGGCCCCCGGCATGGGCCTGAACGCCTTTTTCGCCTATGCGGTGGTCAAGGGCATGGGCTTCAGCTGGCAGGCGGCGCTGGGCGCGGTCTTCGTGTCGGGCTGCCTGTTCCTGGTGGTCAGCCTGTTCGGGCTGCGCGAACTCATCATCCGGGGCATCCCGCATTCGCTGCGCAGCGCCATCACGGCGGGCATCGGGCTGTTCCTGGCGCTGATCTCGCTGAAGAGCGCGGGCATCGTCGCCGCCTCGCCGGCCACCTTCGTGACGCTGGGCGACCTGCATGCGCCGGGTGCCGTGCTCGGCGTGCTCGGCTTCCTGCTGATCGCGGTGCTGGACCGGCTCAAGGTGCCCGGGGCCATCCTGATCGGCATCCTGACGGTGACGCTGGCCTCCTTCGTGGTGGGCGGCAACCAGTTCGCGGGGGTCTTCTCGGCGCCGCCGTCGATCGCGCCGACCCTGCTGCAGCTCGACGTCCGTTCGGCCCTGTCGGGCGGCATCCTGAATGTGGTGCTGGTGTTCTTCCTGGTCGAGCTGTTCGATGCCACCGGCACCCTGATGGGCGTGGCCAAACGCGCCGGACTGCTGCGCGACGGCCGCATGGACCGACTCAACAAGGCCCTGCTGGCCGACAGCGCCGCCATCTTCGCCGGCGCCCTGCTGGGCACCTCGAGCACCACGGCCTACATCGAGAGCGCCGCCGGCGTGCAGGCCGGCGGCCGCACCGGCCTGACCGCCGTGACCGTGGCCTTGCTGTTCCTGGCCTGTCTGGCGATCGCCCCGCTGGCCGGATCGGTGCCCGCCTATGCCACCGCCCCGGCCCTGTTCTTCGTCGCCTGCCTGATGCTGCGCGACCTGACCGAACTGCCCTGGGACGAGAGCACCGAGGTCATCCCCGCTGCGGTCACCGCCCTGGGCATGCCCTTCACCTACTCGATCGCCAACGGCCTGGCCTTCGGCTTCATCACCTACGCGGTGCTCAAGCTGTGCACCGGGCGCGCGCGCGAGGTGCACCCGATGGTCTGGCTGATCGCCGGGCTGTTCCTGCTGCGCTTCGCCTATGTGGGTGCCCACTGATGCGCCACCCTCTGCGGGCACAGTAAACTGCGGCGGCCTCCCGCCCCGGCCGGCCTTTGCGGCACAGGGGCGTTTTCCGGTCCCCCTTCCCGCAACCCATCCTTAGACGGTCCCATGGCCAGCCCCGCCCCACGCAAACTGCATGTCCTGATCGCCGACGACCAGCCCCTGAACCTGAGGCTGGCCGTGCAGGTGCTGCGCACGCTCGGCCATGGCGGCGTGGCCGTCAAGGACGGAGAGCAGGCCCTGAACGCCTGGCGGCAGCAGACCTTCGACCTGCTGCTGCTCGATGTGCGGATGCCTCAACTCGACGGTCTTTCGACCTTGCGCCACATCCGGGCCGAAGAACGCGCCACGGGGCGCCACCTGCCCATCGTCATGGTGACCGGGGACGATCTGCCCGAAGCGGCCCAGACCTACCACAGCGAGGGGGCCGATGCGGTGCTGATCAAGCCGCTGGAGGCAAAACAACTTGAAACAATCTTGCGCCAGATCGGGTTGGTGTGATTCCTTTCCGCTAGGATGGTCAGCATTGACTGAACCCACACACCCACCGCGCCGGCTTCGGTGACATCCCTGCCGGCGGTCCGGGAGAATCGATGCGCAACAACCAACCGGTCACAGGCAGACTACATCAGTTTCCAGTGGATCAGACCCTGATCTCCGTCACGGATCTGAAAGGGCGGATCACCTACTGCAACGACAACTTCATCATGGCCAGCGGCTATTCCCGCGAGGAGTTGCTGGGCCAGCCGCACAACCTGATCCGCCACCCCGACATGCCCGAAGAAGCCTTCCGGGACATGTGGGACACCATCCAGCAAGCCATCCCCTGGACCGGACTGGTCAAGAACCGGCGCAAGAATGGCGACCACTACTGGGTCCGGGCCAATGCCACACCGGTGCGCAGCGGCAACCAGATCGTCGGCTACCTCTCGGTGCGCACCAGCGTGACCGAACAGGAGACCGCGCCATTCGAGCGGCTCTACCAGCAGATGCGCGAGGAAGCCGCCGCAGGCCGGTTGGTGACGGTGTTGCGGCGTGGGCGGGTGGTCCGGCGCACCCCGATCGGGCGGCTGCACGAGGTGCTGCGCCTGGGTGCCAGCACCCGGCTCTCCCTGTGGATGGCGCTGCCTGTGGTGCTCATGGGCCTGGCCTGGAGCCAGTCCCTGCCGTCCGTGCTCGGCTGGCTGCTGGGGGCCGTGGGTTGGGCCCTGGCTGCCTGGCGTGTCCGGGCCTCGCTCACCCTGCCGCTGACCCAGCTCGTCACCGCCGCGAATGCCCTGGCCGCCGGAGACCTGACCCAGCCGGTGGCGATCACTCTGCAAGGCCAATGGGGCGATCTGCAGCAGGCGCTCAACCAGCTGTCCGTCGGGGTGCGCACCGTGATCCGGGATGTGCGCCACGAGGTGGCCAATGTGCGCGGTGCGACGCTCGAGATCGCCAACGGCAACCAGGACATGTCCTCGCGCACCGAGAACCAGGCCGGCAACCTGCAGAAGACCGCCGCATCGCTCGAAGAGATCACCGGGACCATGCACCACACCTCGCAGATGGCCTCGGAAGGCGTGGAGCTGGTCAAGGAGGCGGCCGACACCTCGGCCTCGAGCCAACAGGTGGTGACGCAGGTGGCCGGCACGATGGAAGCCATCGCCGACGCCTCGCGGCGCATCGGGGACATCCTGCAGATCATCGAAGGCATCGCCTTCCAGACCAACATCCTGGCCCTCAATGCCGCCGTGGAAGCGGCGCGGGCCGGTGAACAGGGCCGCGGCTTCGCGGTGGTGGCCTCCGAGGTGCGCGCCCTGTCGCAGCGTACCTCGCAGGCGGCACGCGAGGTGCGCGAGCTGATCGTCAGCTCCCAGGAACGGGTGGCCGCCGGATCGAGCATCGTCGAGCAGGCGCAGCAACGCATGCACGCGGCCATGACGGCGGTGGGCAAGGTCTCGGCCCTGCTGGGTCAGATCCAGATCGCCTGCCGCGAGCAGGAGACCGGGGTCATCCAGATCAACCAATCGGTGTCCGAGCTGGACGGCATCACCCAGCAGAACGCCGCCATGGTCGAGGAACTGGCCGCCACCGCCCACACCCTGGACCAGCAGGTGGCCCATGTGCACAACACCATCCGCGTGTTCAAGCTCACCCCCAAGGACCGCACCCTGGCTGAAGAGGATGCGGTGGCCCTCAGGCGAGAATACGCCGGCATCCAGAGCACCGAGGCCGGCGAGGTCGATTTCGACCGCGTCATCGACGCCCACCAGCAGTGGCGCATCAAGCTGCGCAATGCTGCCCTCAGGGACCTCACGCTGGACGCCGACATGGTGCGGCGCGACGACTGCTGCGAGCTGGGCAAGTGGATCTACGGCCCCGGCGGCAACCGCTGGAGCCACGTGCCCCTGTTCACCCAGCTCGTCCAGCAGCACAAGGTGTTCCACCAGGAGGCCGGCAAGGTGGCAGACCTGGTGAACCGCAAACAGGCGGCCCAGGCCCAGCAGCTGCTGGTCAACGACGCCCCCATGGTGAAGATCGGGCATGTGGTGGTCAATCTGATCCGCCAGCTCCGCGAGCTGGTCCAGGGCGGCGCCGGCGGCCAGCCGCCGGCCTTGTCAGACCAGCGGGAACACTGACCCGGGGGATGCGCGGTGGCGCCGGCGTCTGAGGCCCCGACCGGGAGCGCCCCGCGCCCGCCCAGGCGCCATCGCTGGCTGGCCGGGCTGACCCTGCTGCTGGGCTGCGGCATCACCCTGGTCCTGATGCGGGGTTGGTGGCAGGTGCAGGACGAGCGCCTGCAGGCCCGCTTCGACGCCGAGGTCTCGCGCCTGGCCCATGACATCGAGCACCGGTTCAGCCAACCGGTCTACGGACTGCAGGGCCTGGTGGGCCTGCTGATGGCCGACGGCCTGCCGAGCTCCGAGGCCTTTGCCCGGGCGATGCGTTCGCACGATCTGGCGCGTGAGTTTCCCGGCCTGCGCGGCATGGGGGTCATCGAACGCATCGGGCGCCGGCAACAGGGCGCCTACGAAGCGGCACGCCGGGCCGATGGGCAGCCGGGCTACCGGATCGAGACCGAGGGCGACGCAGCCGATCTCTACGTGGTCCGCTGCGTCGAGCCGGCCGCCGCCAACCCGGGCGTCCTGG
Source organism: Curvibacter sp. (assembly GCA_019233055.1). Lineage (GTDB taxonomy): Bacteria > Pseudomonadota > Gammaproteobacteria > Burkholderiales > Burkholderiaceae_C > Curvibacter. Next base: position 6,962 of record JAFAMV010000239.1, on the reverse strand, counting down.
GCCTCGACGTCGGCCGCGCGCCGCTGCAGCGGGCGGCCCTGCAGCGCGCCATCGACGAGGGCGAAGCCAGCCTGTCCGGCGCCCTGCCGCTGCGCCAGGACCGGCTGCAGCGCCCCGGCTTCCTGCTCTTTGTGCCGGCCTATCGGCCGGGTGCCGCCACGCAGACGGTGGCGCAGCGCCGTGCGGCCCTGCTCGGACTGGTCTATTCACCGATCGTCCTGGAAGAACTGCTGCAGCCGGCCAACCCGGTGATCGCCGACAGCGGCCTGCACCTGCGCCTGTATGCCGAAGCCGCGCCGGGCCAGCGGGGCGCCCTGCTCTTCCAGGCCGGCGCCGAGGCCAGCCGCCGGCCGCTGTCCATCGACCGCACCCTGCATCTGCCGGGCGGCCGGCTGATCCTGCAGGCCGACAGTTCGCCGGCCTTCGACGCCCTCGAGGATCGGCACATGGTGCTGCTGCTGGGCCTGGCCGGCCTGGCCCTGAGCGGCCTGCTCAGCGCCCTGGTCTGGCTGCTCGGCGCCGGGCGGGACCGGGCCGTGCGCCATGCGCGGGCCCTCGGCGAAGAGGTGCACAAACTCGCCCTGGTGGCCGAACGCACGGCCAACAGCGTCCTCATGACCGATGCCCAATGGCGCATCCGCTGGGTCAACCAGGGCTTTGTGCGGATCACCGGCTTCAGCCTTGAGGAAGCGGCCGGACAGCATCCGGACGCCCTGCTGCACCAGGACCAGGACGACCCGGCCGCCCTGCGCATGCTGCAGCACGCGGTGGCCAACGGCACGGCTTGCCGGGTCACGCTGGCGCTGCGCACCCGATCCGGGCAACGCCACTGGATCGACACCGAACTGCAACCGATGCGCGACGGCGAGCGCAGCCTGAGCGGCTTCATCCTGATCGGCCTGGACGTCACCGAAGCCCGGGAAGCCCATGCCCGCCTGGCCAGCATCGTCGATCAGGTCCGGCTCCAGCAGCAGGAGCATGAACGCCTGTTGCAGGCGGTGCAGGAAGCCTGCATCTACACGCTGACCGATGCCGAAGGGCGGATCGTCGAGGTCAACGACCGCTTCCTGAAGATCAGCGGCTACAGCCGCGAAGAGATCCTGGGCAACACCCACCACATCGTCAACTCCAGGCTTCACGACCAGGCCTTCTGGCGCCGCGTCTGGAGCACCATCGGCTCCGGTCATATCTGGCAGGGCGAGGTCTGCAACCGGGCCCGCGACGGCCAACTCTTCTGGCTCGACACCACCATCGTGCCCTTCGCAGGGGTCGACGGCGCGCCGGAGAAATACGTGGTGATCCGCAACGACATCACCCGGCTCAAGACCGCCCAGCTCGCGCTGGAGGAGCAGCAGGTCCGGCTGGCCAACATCCTGCGCGGCACCAACGCGGGCACCTGGGCCTGGAACCTGCAGACCGGCACACTCACGCTCAATGAACGCTGGGCCGAGATCTGCGGCTACCACCTCGGCGAACTGTCGGCCCTGTCCATCGACACCTGGATGGGCTGGACCCATCCGGAGGACATGGAGGCGCTGCACGAGGCCTTCACGGCCCACATGGAAGGCCGGACCGATTTCTTCGGCGTCGAGTTGCGGGTGCGGCACCGTGACGGCCATTGGGTCTGGGTGCTGGACCGCGGCCAACTGGCCCGCCCCGCAGGCGATGCCCGACCCGAGTGGATGTACGGGACCCGCCAGGACATCTCGCTGCGCAAGAGTGCCGAACTGGCGCTGCGGCAGAGCGAAGCCCGGGCCCAGTTGCTGTCGGGCCTGTCGGCCGAATGGTTCTGGGAATGCGATGCCGAATTCCGTTTCACCCGTTTCAGCGGCGGTGCACCACAGACCCTGCAGAGCCTGAACCAGCGGGTCCTGGGCAAGCGGCGCTGGGAACTCGGCGGCGAACCGCTGGCAGGCCGCTGGGCCGACCACCGCGCGGCCCTGCAACGGCACGAGCGGTTCAAGGAATTCGAATACCGCATCCAGAGAGACGACGGCGAGGAGGCCTTCTGGTCCGTCAGCGGCGAACCCCTGTTCGACGACAGAAAACACTTCATCGGCTACATCGGCATCGGCTCGGACATCAGCGCGGCCAAGCGCGACCAGCAGAAGCTGGCGCGCAGCGAGGCCCTGCTCGAACGCACCGCGCAGATGGCGGGGGTCGGATCCTGGCGCATCGATCTCCACACCCGCCAGGTCGAATGGTCGCGGCTGGCCCGGGAGATCCACCGCGCGCCCCCCGACCACCCCCTGCGTGTGGAGGAGGTTCTGGACTGCTATGAAGACCCCAACGGACTCCTGGTCAGCACCCTGAGCGACCTGCTCAAGGGCCGCAGCGGCGCCGACACCCATTGGGACGTCGAATGCCGCTTGCGCACCCACGACGGCGAACGGATCTGGGTGCGGGAGGTCGGCGAGGTGGAGTTCATCGACGGCCTCCCCGTGGCCCTGGTCGGTGCGGTGCGTGACGTGACCCTCCGGCGCACCCAGGAAGACGGCCTTCGCGCCAAGGAGGCGCGCCTGCGGGCCATCTACCAGGTGCTGCCCCTGGGCATCGCGATCACCGACCCGCGCGGCCTCATGGTCGACTGCAACCCGGCCTTCCGGCGCTTCTTCGGCATCCCGCCCGGCCCGCAGGCGGCGCGTCATCTGCTGCCCGACCGCACCCTGTACAACGAGGACGGCCGCACCATGAGCCCGGCGCACCTGCCCTGGAACCATGCGCTGGCGGAATCCACGCCCGTGCGCGACGCGGTGCTCGAACTGCGCGGCGGCGACCATGACCGCTGGTTCTCCATCGACGCGATGCCGGTGGCCCACCATGAGTTCGGTGTGGTGGTCGCCTTCACCGACATCAGCCTGATCAAGAGCCAGGCCGACGCCCTGCGCCTGGCCAAGGCCCAGGCCGAACAGACCAGCCGCTTCAAGAGCCAGTTCCTGGCCAACATGAGCCACGAGATCCGCACCCCCATCAATGCCGTCACCGGCATGCTGGCCCTGCTGGAGCGCAGCGGGCTGCAGGCACGTCAGCTCGACTATGTGCACAAGGCCGAAAGCGCCTCGCGTTCGCTGCTGGCGCTGATCAACGACATCCTCGACTTCTCCAAGATCGAGGCCGACAAGATGGTGCTCGACCCTCAGCCCTTCGAGCTGGAACACCTCTGGCGCGAGCTGTCGGCCATCCTGTCGGTCACAGCCGGCGGCAAGGACATCGAGTTGATCTACGACCTCGACCTGGACCTGCCCCGGCAACTGGTCGGCGACATGCTGCGCCTGCGCCAGGTGCTGCTCAACCTGGGCAGCAACGCGGTCAAGTTCACCCAGCAGGGAGAGGTGCGCCTGTGCGCCCACCGAGTGCCTCCAGGCGCAGACAGGGCCGCCCCCCTGTCCATCCGTTTCGAGGTCTGCGACACCGGCATCGGCATCGCGCCGGAGAACCACGACCGCATCTTCGCCGGCTTCACCCAGGCCGAGGCCTCGACCACCCGCCGTTTCGGCGGCACCGGCCTGGGCCTGTCGATCAGCCGGCGGCTGATCGAGCTCATGGGCGGCCGGCTCGAACTCCACAGCGAGCCCGGGCGGGGCAGTTGCTTCGCGTTCACCCTGCCCTTCGAACGGCCTGCCGCCGGAGCGACGCCCGTTGCGCCCGCAGCCGATCCTCCAGGTCCGGCCGGCCGGGTCCTGGTGGTGGAATCCAACCGGGGCACCCGTGACAGGCTCTGCGCCATGGGACGCCACCTGGGCTGGCAGGTCGAGGCCGAGGATTCGGGCGAGGCGGCGATGGCGAACGCCCTGCGGGCGGATCCCACGCCTTCGGCGATCGATCTGATCCTGCTGGACGTCCACCTGAGCGGCATCGACGGTTGGCAGACTGCCGATCGCCTGCGGCGCCTGCTGTCGGGCGCAGAAGCCGGGGACGGGCGACGGCGCCCGGTCATCCTGATGGTCCATGGCGGCGGCCCCGGCCTGCTCGAACAGCAGACCCCCGCCGTCCAGGCCCTGGTCGACGGTGCACTGGCCAAGCCGATCACCGAGGACATGCTCCTGGAGACCTGGCGCAAGGCCACCTCCGTGGCCCCGCCGGCGGCCCCCATGCCCGCCAGCCAGACGACCTCGCGCCCCCTGACCGGTCTGCGCCTGCTGGTGGTCGAGGACAACGCCATCAACCAGCAGGTGGCCGAGGAACTGCTGCTGTCCCAGGGGGCATGGGTCGATCTGGCCGACAACGGCCGCGCCGGCCTGGACGCGGTGCTGTCCGCCCAAGGCAAGGGCGAAGGCTACGACGTGGTGCTGATGGACATGCAGATGCCGCTCATGGACGGACTCGAATGCACCCGGGCCATCCGCCGCGCGCTGGACCACGCCACCCTGCCCATCATCGCCATGACCGCCAACGCCATGGCGGCCGATCGCGACGCCTGCCTCGAAGCCGGCATGGACGACCACATCGGCAAACCCTTCGAGCTGGATGGCCTGGTGGCCAAGATCCTGCAATGGAGCCGACGCGCCGACGCGCCGACGCCGGCCCGATCCGATGCGCCGCCGCCGGGCCAGACCGATGCAGTTGAGCGCCCCGGCGCCATCCTCGACCCGGCGGCCGCCCTGGCCCGCCTCGGTGGCAATGAAGACCTGTGGACGCGCATGGCCCGGCAGTTCCTCGGACAGTTGCCGGCGCTTCTGCAGGGCGGTCGTGACGGCACGGCGGCCGAACGTCGGGAAGCGCTGCATGCCCTCAAGGGCATTGCCGCCACCGTCGGCGCACAGCGGCTGTCGCAGTGCGCGGCCCAGGCAGAACAGGCGGCGCGCGACGGCCTGCCGCACGATGCCGAGGCCTTGGCAGCGGCGGCCGGACTCACCACCCAGGCCCTGCAGGCCCTGGTGCCCGGCCCTGCGTCCGCCCTGTCAGGCCCGCCTGGCGCCACCCCCGATCCACAGACGCCGGCGCCGCTGGACGGCCCGGTGCGTCAGTGGCTGCAGGACCGGATGCTGCCGGCACTGGCGGCCTCGGACATCTCGGCCTTCGACCTGCTCGATGAGCTGAAGCAGCTGGACCCGGGCCCCGCCGAGCGCTGGCAAGCCCTGGCCGATCACCTCGACGCCATGGACTTCAGCGCTGCGGCCACCGAGGTCCGCGAGCGCCTGGCGGCCCCGGGGGCCTGAAGCGCGGCCGGCCTCAGTGCACCGCGCCGAACACCTTCTGCAGGATATCGCTGCCGGCGCCCATCGGATCCTGGCGGATCTTCTGCTCCTCCTCGCCGATGACCTGGTAGAGGCCGTCGAGGGTCTTGCCGGTGACATAGCGCGAGAGATCGGCGTCCTCGGACTTGACGAGACCGAAGCGTGAGGCACGCCCGGCAAAATCGTTGTAGCGCTGCGCCAGCGAGACCTTCTCGGTGGCCTGGGTCACGATGGGCAGAAACTTCTGCCCCAGGGGCTCGCGGGTCTTGCTGGCGAAGAAGTCGGTCACCGAATGCGCGCCTCCGGTCAGGATGCCCTTGGCATCGCTGACCGTCATGCCATGAACAGCGGCCAGCAGGATCTCCTTGCCCATGGGGACCGCCGCCTCGGCGGCCCGGTTCATGGCGGTGACCAGCTCATCGACTTTCTGGCCCTGGCCGAAGCTGCGCATCAGCTGCGCTGCCTGGTCCATGCCGCCGGGCAGGGGAATGCGCACCTTGGGGTTGTCGAGAAAGCCGCCGGGCCGGCCCAGCAGATCGAGCGCCACATTGGCGCCTTTCTCGAGCGCGGCCTTGACGCCGCTGCTGGCGTCCGCGTTGCTCAGGTCGGCCAGGCCCAGGGCCTGCGCCCGCTCCCAGGCGGCCCCGAGCAGGCCCGTGAGAAGCACGGCACTGCGGCGCTGGAAGGCACGGCGCGACATCAGGAAGGACGATTCAGAAGCTGACATGGGGGCTCCGATGGAGAGGCTGTGGCACAAGCCTCGCAGTCTATCCAGCCCCGGCCCCCAGGCCGCGCCCCAAGCCTTTGGCGGCGGGCGCAAACCGGACATTTTCAACGGATCGGGCGCTCGGCGCCGCTGGCTCATCCGCCCTTGATGAGCCGGTCATAGCGCCGGTCCCACAAGGGTGCCACCTGGGCCGGGCCGTCGAGCACACCGAGCTTCAGGAAGGTGTCGGCCACCTCCTGGTGGCCGCTGACCACCGCGTCGCTCACGCCACGCAGATCGAAGTCTTCGCTGCGGTTGTTCCACAGCTCGATCAGGTCGCCCACCGGGATGCGGGTCTCGTCGGCGATCACCCGCGCGTACTCGAGGTAGTTCTGGTTGGCCCAGAGGTAGGCCCGGCGCAGGCGCAACAGGTAGTCGCCGATGGCCGCCTGGGTGGCCGGCTGGCTGATCGATTTGGGGTTGGCATAGATGGGGAAATTGCCCGACAGATAACCCACCCCGGTCTTGAGCACCCGGGCGCCGTACTTGAGGCGGGCAATCTGGCCGTTGTAGCCATAGATGGCCCAGGCATCGAGGTCGCCTCGGTCGAAGGCCGACAGGCCGTCGGCCGGGCTGAGGTTGATGGCGTTGATGTCCGAGAAGCCCAGGCCGGCCTCGGCCAGCTGCTTGCTGAGGAAATAGTGCGCCGTGGTGGCACGCACATAGCCCACCCGCTTGCCCTTGAGGTCGGCGATGCTGCGGATCGGAGCGTCCTTGCGCGCCACGGTCACCTGGTTGTTCAGGTCTTCGCGCACCACCGCCACAAAGCGCACCTGGGCCTTCTGGCGTGCCGCGAACAGGGCCGGGATCTCGCTGCCCGAGCCCAGGTCCAGCGCATCGCCATTGAGGGCTTCGATGTGCAGCACGCCGTTGTTCAGCTCGCGCCATTCGATCCGGTAAGGGGTGTCGGTCAGCTTGGCGGCCGTCAACAGGGCGCGCCAATTGCCCTTGTAGGTCCCGATGCGCAGGGTGACGCGCCCGAGGTCGGCGGGGTCGACGGCAGCGGCCGGATTGGCCGC
>JAFAMV010000153.1 GCA_019233055.1 Curvibacter sp. | reverse complement strand
GAAGCCCTTTCTGAGCGGCACTGGCCACCATCTCGGTGGCAAATTCCATTCCGGCCGAGTTGAGTTTCATGCGTCGGAAGGATTCGGGGGTCATGGCACGCATGCCGCAGTGGAAATCTCCCACGGTGGTCTTGAAAGCGATCCGCGAAAGCAGTGAAAGTGCTGGATTGCCAAGATATCGATGCAGAGGGGGCATCGCGCCAGATTCGATTCCGCCGCGGAACCGGTTGCCTATGACAAGGTCACTGCCAGCTTCAATCTCTTTGATGAAGTCGTCAAGCCGGGACCAATCGTAGGAATCGTCGGAGTCACCCATGATGATGACTTGACCTCGTGCAGCGGCAATGCCTGCGCTCAGGGCTTCGCCATAGCCGCGACGAGCGACGTGGACGACGCGGGCACCACAGGCTTTTGCAATATCGACTGAACGATCGCGGGACCCATTGTCTGCGACAACCACCTCCCCGTTCAGACCCAGGCGGGCAAAGCATGCCTGCGCTTTACTGATACAGAACGCTAGGGAGTTTTCCTCATCCAGACAAGGCATCACCGCCGTCACGTAAGGGGTTGGGGCCAGGGGATCTGGATACGCCCCGGACTGTCCGCTGGCAGGGTTTGGCTCAACAATCATGTCCAAGCCACGTTCCGTGTCGGGTCCAACAGTCCCCGCGCAAATGAAAACGGAGTATGTTGCTGTTTGCAAGGGGGCGGCGGCATCGTTTTTTGAGTTTATCAAACGGGACCGTGTGCGCCAATTCGAGCACTGATTAAGTGCTGTGCCGTTGCACTTTGCCGACCGGACCTGGCCACTGGCAGCTCATTGCCGACGGTCAGACCATGCGTCAATGGCCCGAACAGGGGCCTTGTATCGGCAGGACCATGGGGCTCATGCCGCCCCGCCATGCCCGGAGGCCGATGGCGGGCGACTTTTCCACCTGCCGGCCACCAGCACCCCAACGATGGCCAGGCCGCAGACCAGCCAGCGCAACAGGCCTTGCCAAGGTTCGGCCGCCAACTTGAGCAGGCCCTGCAGCAACGGCTCGTCCAGCACCATCGTCACCGCCGTGAAGGCCAGCACGGCGGCGCCGACCTGCTGGATCCAGGGAAACCGTTCCACCAGGCGGAGCACCAGGCCGCTGCCGAAGACCATGATGGGCACGCTGATCAGCAGGCCGACGAGCACCAGATCGAAGGCACCGTGGGCGGCGCCCGCGATGCCCAGCACATTGTCGATGCCCATCAGGGCGTCGGCGACCACGATGGTCCGCATCGCGCCCCAGAAGCTGTGGGTGTCGGGGCCGTGCGCGGCGTCGTGGCCGCCGGGGGCCAGCAGCCGGTAGGCAATCCACAGCAGCCCCAGGCCGCCCAGCAGCATGAGCCCGGGGACCTGGAGCAGCCAGACCACGCCCAGCGTCATCAGGCTCCGCACGGCGATGGCGCCGACGGTGCCCCAGACAATGGCCTTTCTTTGCAGCGCCGCCGGCAGGCCACGGGCGGCGAGGGCGATGACGATGGCGTTGTCGCCCGCCAGGACCAGGTCGATGAGGACGATGGCCAGCAGGGCGGACCACCAGGGGGCAGAGAAAAATTCCATGGGCAAAGACTCCGATTGCAGGAAACGAACACGACTGAGGTCCAGCAGACGGAAACGGGCGGAATCAGAGGGCAGGCACGCCCAGCAGAGGTGCGGTGTGCGGCAAGCTGCTTCGACTCAGTCCGTGACCGGATGCGAATCGAAGGTCTTGCTCGACAGGCGCGGCGGGACCGGTGACCTGTCCAGCAAGCCGGAAGAGGCCCTTGACGGAACCCTTCGTCTTGACGACTTGCTGAGTGGCCCGCCAATGGCTGGCAGGCGATGGGAGCTACTCCCCTTCGGAAGCCGGCATTTGATCAGATTTACACAATCTTTGCAATGTCTGACGCTGGCGCAGGCCCGCGCGTGCAGATCGGTCGCCTGGTGCCGGGCAGGCGCTATGATCGCCCTCCCTTTCAAGACACACCATGGCTGGAATCCACATCACCGACATCGAGGCCGCGATCAACCATTGGCGCGAGAAAAGCCCCTCTCCCGACGGCGTCACCCTGGTGCCTGAATTGCGCGCCTTGGCCGAGGTGTATGCCCTGATGGTGTATTTCCATGAGGACGAGGCCGACGAGTTCTCCCTGCCGCCGGCCGCCATGGCCGCCTGGCTGGCCTGGTACGAGACCACGCCTGACACGCCCTGCATCGCGATCTGCTCGACCAGCCAGGGCGACAGCCTGTGCAAGGGGTGTGGCCGCAGCTTTGACGAAGTGCAGCATTGGCCGGCGATGAGCCCGGCCGAAAAGCGCCGCACCTGGCACCGCATCACCCTCGAGGGCGATGCCTGGCGCTTCAACCGTTATGCCGAACGGGCGGCCGAAGGGGGGCCGGCCGAGCCGCCGGCGGTTGCGCCGGCTCCGTCCAAACCCTCACGCAAGGCCGCCAGGAAGACCGGCGCCGGCAGCGGCCGCAAGTCGCGCTGAGGGCGGGACATCAGAAGCGGCGCCGCGAGGCGCCGGGCTTCACATCCAACGCTGGCACTCGATGTCCAGGCTCTGCTGGCCGTCTCCGATCATCAGCACGCCTTCCTGCACCGTGGCCTGCAGCTGCATGCTGCGCTGGGCCAGGCGGGCCAGCGATTGGGCGCTGTCGGTGGGCACGCGCCAGACCTCGAGCTTGTCGAGCCGGCTGAGTTTGCCGGCAATCCCTTTCCACCACACCTCGGCCGCATGGTGGAAGCAATACACCCGCACCGCATCCGCCTTCTGGCAGGCCTTGAGCAGCGGTTTCTCTTCGGGCTGGCCCACTTCGATCCAGACGCGCTTGCGGCCGGTGAAATCGGTGAGCGACACATCCGGATCGTCCGGGTCGGACAGGCCGGCCCCGAAGGCCAGCACGCCGTCGCCCTGGCAGACGTCCTGCAGCTGGTGGGCCTGCAGCGCCAATGCAGCCAGGCGGACCATCATGCGCTCGTCGGTCTCGCTGGGGTGGCGGGCCAGGGTCAGGGCGTGGTCGGCGTAGTAGTTGTGATCGATGTCGGCGATCGACAGATTGGCTTTGAAGATGGTCGATTTGAGGGCCATGGCGGGTCTCTGCGGGGCCTGCCGGGGGCAGGCCATGGGCCGGTGGTCGGACACCACCGGCCGGGAAGGTCATGGAGCCGGCCGCCGCTGCGGCAGCGGCCAGGCCCGCCCGGGTTTCGCTCAGGCCCGGCGGGCCAGTTCGGCTGCCTTGCCGGTGTAGCTGGCAGGCGTCATGGCCAGCAGCCGGTCCTTCTCGGCCTGCGGGATCTCCAGCGAGCGGATCAGGCCGTGCAGCGCCTCGGCGGTGACGGTCTTGCCGCGGGTGACTTCCTTGAGCTTTTCGTAGGCCCCTTGCACGCCGAAACGGCGCATCACGGTCTGGATCGGTTCGGCCAGCACTTCCCACGAGGCATCCAGATCGGCGGCCAGCGCCTCCTGGTTGAGTTCGAGCTTGTTCAGACCCACGCTCAGCGAGTTGTAGGCCAGCGCGGCATAGCCCAGGGCCACGCCGATGTTGCGCAGCACCGTGCTGTCGGTCAGGTCGCGCTGCCAGCGGCTGATCGGCAGCTTTTCGCTCAGGTGGCGCAGCAGCGCGTTGGCCAGGCCCAGATTGCCTTCGGCATTCTCGAAGTCGATCGGGTTGACCTTGTGCGGCATGGTCGACGAGCCGATCTCGCCGGCCTTCAGGCGTTGCTTGAAGTAGCCCAGGCTCACATAGCCCCAGACATCGCGCGACCAGTCGACCAGGATGGTGTTGGCGCGGGCCACGGCATCGAAGAACTCGGCCATGTAGTCGTGCGGCTCGATCTGGATGCTGTAGGGCTGGAAGGTGAGGCCCAGGCCCAGCGGCTCGGGGGTCTCGATGACCTTGCGGCTGAAGGCTTCCCAATCGAAGTCGGGCCAGGCGGAGAGGTGGGCGTTGTAGTTGCCGACCGCGCCGTTCATCTTTCCCAGGAGCTTGACCGAGGCGATCTTGTCGCGGGCCGCCGCCAGGCGCACCAGCACATTGGCGACTTCCTTGCCCACCGTGGTCGGGCTGGCGGTCTGGCCGTGCGTGCGGCTCAGCAGGGGGACGTCGGCGTAGGCCTGGGCCATGTCGCGCAGCTTGCCGATCAGACCATCCAGCGCGGGCAGGATGACGGCGTCGCGGGCGGCCTTGATCTGCAGGGCATGGCTGGTGTTGTTGATGTCTTCGCTGGTGCAGGCGAAGTGCACGAATTCGGCCGCGGCCAGCAGTTCCGGGCGGGCCTCGAACTTGGACTTGATCCAGTACTCGACCGCCTTCACATCGTGGTTGGTGGTCTTTTCGATCTCCTTGATGGCCAGTGCATCGGCCTCGGAGAAGTTCTTCACCAGGCCCAGCAGGTAGGTGCGGGCGCCAGGGCTCAGGGGTTTGAATTCGGCAAAGCCGGCGTCCGACAGCGCGACGAACCAGGCCACCTCCACCTGCACCCGTCGGTGCATGTAGCCAAGCTCGCTCATGAGCGGGCGCAGGGGGCTGAGTTTGCTGGCATAGCGGCCGTCCAGCGGAGAAAGGGCGGAGATGGGAGAGAAGCTCATGGGCGAATTGTAGGATGCACGACTGTCCAGGGGGCAAATCGATAGAATGCAGCGGCAGGCCCCCCTGGCCCATCCTTTGAAAACACCTTATCCATGAAGCTGATCGGATCCCCAGCCAGTCCCTATGTGCGGAAAGTGCGCATCGTGATGGCCGAGAAAAAACTCGACTACCAGTTCGTCGTTGAGAACGTCTGGGCCGACGACACCACGATCAGTGCCTCCAATCCCCTGGGCAAGGTGCCTTGCCTCGTGATGGAGGGCGGCGAGGCCGTCTTCGACTCACGCGTCATCGTCGAATACCTGGACACCCTGTCGCCGGTCGGCAAGCTGATCCCGCCGCAAGGGCGCGAACGCGCCGAGGTCAAGACCTGGGAGGCGCTGGCCGATGGCGTCATGGACGCCGGCATGCTGGCCCGCATGGAGGCCATCTGGGCGCACCGCGCCGACAGCGAACGTTGCCAGGCCTGGATCGACCGGCAGATGGGCAAGATCGAAGCCAGCCTCAAGTCGATGAGCCAGGGCCTGGGCGACAAGCCCTTTTGCAGTGGCATCCACCTGAGCCTGTCCGACATCGCCGTCGGCTGCGCCCTGGGCTGGCTGGAGTTCCGCTTTCCCGAACTGGACTGGCGTGCCGAGCACCCCAATCTGGCGCGTCTGCTCGACAAGCTGATGCAGCGCCCGAGCTTTGCCGAGACGCGACCCAGCTGAGCCCTTGGCGCTCCAGCCTCTGACAAGCCGGCCTCTGCCGGCTTTTTTCATGGGCTGGCCGCCAGGCGGACCGATCGGTGACACGCGGGGGAGGAAATAAAAATGTTGCGAAGCGCCCCGGAGCGAAGGAGGGAGGGAGGGAGGAGGAGAAGCGCCCCAGGATTTCATCCGGACAAGCATTGCCGGAAGGCTTCGCAACAATAAAAGTTCAGGAGTCCATCGATTTCCTGTGCCTCATAGAGTGGGGTGCCCAGCGGAAAGTTCCAGCTGTTTTGGGGTAAACGCGGGTAAAGAAGGCTCTCAGTGCGCGGCCAGTGCCTGCTGCAAGGTGTTGAGCAGGTCCTTGTCGTCCGGCGTGCTCAGGCTGCTGTAACTGGCCAGCACGCGACCGTCACGGGAGATCAGGTATTTGTAGAAATTCCAGCGCGGCTTCTGGCCCGAGAGTTCGGCCAGTTGTCGGTAGAAGGGCGAAGCGTCGGCCCCGCTGACACTGGTCTTGGCAAACATCGGGAATTTGACGCCGAAGGTGTTTTCACAGAATTCGGCGATCTGCTGGTTGTTGCCGGTTTCCTGGGCGAAATCGTTCGACGGAAAACCCAGCACCACCAGACCCTGGTTCCGGTATTGGGCGTAGAGCGCCTCCAGCCCTTTGTACTGGCCGGTGAAGCCGCAGTAGCTCGCGGTGTTGACCACCAGCAGCACCTTGCCCGCGTACTGGCACAAGGACTGGGGTTTTTCATCCTGCAGGCGCGGGAAGGTGTACTGCAGCAGCGCCGGGCAGGCGGCGGTCTCGTCGGCCTGGGCCGGCGCCGCCTGTCCCAGGAGCAGGCACAGCAGGCCGAGCGGCAGAAGGCTGGATGGGTGTTTCATGGCGTGTCTCTTTCGGTCGCGCAGGGCGGGATGCGCATCGGCCAGGATAGCGCGATGTCTGCCCCGTCTCCAGGTGCGGGTGCCGAGGGCATTCGGCGAACAGGGTTGATTTCCTTGGTTTTCATGTGCCTAGCCGGAAAACAGGACTTTGTCCTTGAGCCATTCGGCAGAATGTGAAGGTTTTTGCCCGGCGGCCTTTAAAATCGCGCGATCCAGAAAGACTGCCATGCTTTATCCCGAACTTTTCAAGCAACTCGAATCCGTCCGCTGGGACATGGACAAGGACATTCCCTGGGACCAGTTCGACGCCGCCAAGCTGTCGGACGAGCAGGCCCAGACCATCAAGATGAATGCCATCACCGAGTGGGCGGCCCTGCCGGCCACCGAGATGTTCCTGCGTGACAACCGGGGCGACAGCGATTTCTCGGCCTTCATGTCGATCTGGTTCTTCGAGGAACAGAAGCATTCGCTGGTCCTGATGGAGTACCTGCGCCGTTTCCGTCCCGAGCTCGTGCCCACCGAGCAGGAACTGCATGAGATCCGCTTCGACTTCGACCCGGCACCGGCCCTGGAGACCCTGATGCTGCATTTCTGCGGCGAGATCCGTCTCAACCACTGGTACCGCCGGGCCGCCGAATGGCATACCGAGCCGGTGATCAAGCAGATCTACGCCACCCTCAGCCAGGATGAGGCCCGCCATGGCGGGGCCTATCTGCGCTACATGAAGCGGGCGATCCAGAACTTCGGCAACGAGGCCAAGGCGGCCTTCACCAAGGTGGGGGTGCTGATGGCCAGTGCCCGCCGCACCGCCCAGGCCTTGCACCCGACCAATCTGCACGTCAACAAGGCGCTGTTCCCGCGCGACACCATCCAGAGCCGCCTGCCCAACCCCGAGTGGCTGGAGCATTGGCTGGACAAGCAGATCCATTTCGATGCCGTCTGGGAGACCAAGGTGGTCGAGCGCATCCTGCACAACATGAGCCTGCTGATGGACCGCAGCTTCAAGACCGTGCAAGAGCTCAACCGCTACCGCAAGGAGCTGGCCGCCAGCCTGGTGGCCCCGGCCACCGAAGCCTCCGCCTGAACCCGCCCGCCTGGGGGCTCAGACCACGGCCAGCAGGCGTTCCAGCGGGATCTGCGTCTTCACTTCACGCGCCGGCAGCCCGCTGGCGATCTTGTAGGCGGCCTGGGCCGTGTCGCGCGGCATGGGCTCGGAAATCGCCATGCCCTGCCGGTTCAGCAGCACCGCGGCGCGGGGCGTGCTGGGCGTGTGGCCCCGGCGCGTGACCACGGCCACCTCGCCGGAGGCGAGCTTGACAAAGGAGCCGGGCGCATAGATGCCGACTGCCTTGATCAAAGTGCCGCCGGCTTCGTCGACCTTGTGGTCCTCGTCGAAATAGCTGGCCTGCATGGCCGCAGTCGAGGGCAGGGGAAAGCGGGTGGCGCGGGGGGCCATGCGGGCGCCGAAGATGTCTGCACGCTGGATCAGCCGCGCCATCTGCAGGGCCGGCGGTCTGCCGGCCAGCGGACCGGGGCTGCGGTCATGGTGGTGGCGGATGGCCTCCAGCCAATCGGCATTGTCGATGCCCAGGGCGCTCAGGATCTCGGCCGATTTCTCGCTGTGCTGGTCGATCGCCTGGATCTGGGCATTGCTCAGCGGCTGGGTCTGCTGGGCCAGGTGGTCCTGCAGCTCGGTCATGCCGATGTTCATGGTCAGCGCCGCCTTGCCCAGGGTGTCGACCTGGTCGTCCGGCCAGCGCAGCACCTGCTTGGCCGCCAGCATGCAGACCACGGACACCAGCATGGCGTGGGTGGCGCTGTAAAGCCGGGTCTCGCCGGCCGACAGGAACATCAGGGCGAACAGCGTCGCATCGGTCTGGCGCTGGGTCAGCAGGCGCAGGTCGGCATGCAACTGCAGCAGCCGGTTTCGGAAGCCGCTGCCGCCCGGGTTGCGCAGCAGGGTGTTGGCCCGGGCCTGGATGTCCTGCCAATTGGGCCGCGCCGTGAGATCGGTCAGCGTGGGGCCGGTGGAGTCGACAGGCGGCGATGGGGTGTCGAACTGGGCCGAGGCGATGGCGCCCAGGGTCTTGCCCTGGCGCACCAGGCTGTGCAGCTTGGCGATGTAGGCCCGATGCGCTTCTCCAGACTCGTCGGTGTCCACGCACAGGTTCTGGCCCCGCAGGGCCATCGCATCGAGTTCTTCGCGACTCTGGATGACGTAGCCGCGCTGGGCCAGCAGCAGCCCCGAGCTGCTGCGCAGCACAAAGGGCAGCGGGTAGCCCAGGGGGATGGTCTCCAGTTCGAGCTTGACGAGGTTCATAAGGAATCTCGATTATCCGGACATTTTTCACGGTTGAAGGCCCGAAGTGGGCGCCCCTTCCCGTTTGAACCTCCTCACCACGTGTGGAAGTTCCGTTCCCCTCGTGGCGCGCCCGGCAGCCCGGCCAAGCCGGCTCTGCCGCACTCGGAGCCTTGGCTTGCGCGCCGGTGGGGTGCGCTGCGGCAGTGCGCAGCGCCATGGACCGGCGCTGTTCCACGGCCTCGGGTCAGGGTCTTGGCCAGACCCGCCAGCGGCCGCAAGGGGCTTCCACTACCATCCAGCCTCCTGTTGTCTGGAGCCGTGATGAGCACTTTGTTGAAAATCGACTTCGTGTCCGATGTGTCCTGCCCCTGGTGCGCCATCGGCCTGGGGGGGCTGGAGCAGGCGCTGCAGCGTCTGCAGGGGGAGCTGCGTGCCGACATCCATTTCCAGCCTTTCGAGTTGAACCCGCACATGGGGCCCGAAGGGCAGGACATCACTGAGCACCTGGCCGAGAAATACGGCGCCTCGCCCGAGCAGAGCGCGGCCAACCGCGAGGCCATCCGGCGCCGTGGCGAATCGGTCGGCTTTGTCTTCGACATGGCGGCCCGTGGGCGCATCTACAACACCTTCGATGCCCATCGTCTCTTGCACTGGGCGGCCGAGCAGGGGCCGGGGCTGCAACTGGCCTTGAAGAAGGCCTTGTTCGAGGCCTATTTCACCCTCGGGCAGAACCCTTCAGACCCGGCGCTGCTGGTGCGGCTGGCGACCCAGGTGGGGCTGGACGGCGAGCGCGCCCAGGCCATCCTGGCCGGTGACGACTATGCCCAGGAGGTGCGTGAACACGAGCAGTTCTACCAATCGCACGGCATCCACTCGGTGCCGGCCGTCATCATCAACGACCGCCACCTGATCCAGGGCGGCCAGCCGCCCGAGGCTTTCGAGCAGGCCTTGCGCCAGATCGCCGGTGGCGCCTGAGCGCCACGGTCGGGTGTCTTGGGCTCAGGGGCGGCCGAAGACGGCCGCCCACAGCGCCAGGATGGCGTCGCGTTCCGGCCCGATGGTCTCGGGCTCGACCTGGGTCGGCTCCTCGTTGAGGCGGGCCCGGTGCTGGATGCGCCGCAGCTCGCGGTAGGCGTCGGCGGCTTTCTCACCGACGCCGGCGGGCAGCAGGTCGGCGGCTTCGGCGCGCTGCAGCAGCGCGATGTTGCCCACATTGGCGCGCAGGGCCGGGTGGCTGGCCGACTGCGACAGCACCAGGAACTGGACGGCGAATTCGGCATCGACCATGCCGCCGATGCTGTGTTTGACGTCGAAGCGGCCGCTGCGCACCGGGTGGGCGCTGCGCACCCGCTCGCGCATGTCGACGATCTCCTGGCGCAGGGCGCCGAGGTCGCGCGGGGCGGTGATGACGGCTTCGCGCACCGTGTCGAAACGGCGCTGCAGCGCCGGGCTGCCGAGCACGAAGCGCGCGCGTGTCATGGCCTGGTGTTCCCAGGTCCAGGCGGTGTTGCTGCCGCGTTGTTCCTGGTAGTTGGCATAGGCCTGGAAGGTGGTCACCAGCAGGCCCGAGTTGCCGTTGGGCCGCAGCGCGGTGTCGATCTCGAACAGATCGCCTTCGGCGGTCTTCACCGACAGCCAGTTGATCAGTTTGCGCACCAGGGCCGCATAGACCTCGGGGGCGCGTTCGTCTTCGTCCTCGTAGACGAAGACGATGTCCAGGTCGCTGCCGTAGCCCAGTTCCTTGCCGCCCAGCTTGCCGTAACCGATGATGGCGAATTGCGGCAGGTCGGCCTCGGTACGATGCCGGTTCTTCAGCCGCTCCCAGCACCAGCGCACCGTCACCTGCAGCACGGTGTCGGCCAGGGCGCTGAGGTCGTCGGCCACCTGTTCGACGCTGAGGCGGCCCTCGACGTCGCGCGCCAGGGTGCGGAAGACTTCGGCGTGGTGGGCGCGGCGCAGCAGGTTGAGCAGGTTCTCGTCGTCATCCTCGCCGGTGGAGCGCAAGGAGCCGATGCGCCGCGACAGCTCGTCCTTGAAGTCGGCGGCGACGAAGCGCTCGGAGAACATGGCCTCGCTGGCCAGTTCATCGATCACGCCCGGGTGCTGCAGCAGGTAGCGCGCCGGCCAGCGGGCGGCCCCCAGCAGATGCATCAGGCGTTCGTGGACGGCCGGTCGCTCCAGCAGCATGGCCAGATAGCTCTCGCGGCGCAGCAGGGGTTCGAGCCAGTTGATCAGCTGGATCGCCGAGGCCTCGCTGACCCGCTCCTGGCGGATCCACTGGCCGCTGCGCTGCACCAGCCGGATCAGGCGGGCCCGGACGTCCTCGCGCAGGGCCTGCACCCTCGGATGCCCCTGCCACAGCTGGACCCGCTCGCGCAGCGCAGGCGGCAGTTGTTCGAGCAGGCCTTCGATCTCGGTGGGGGGCGGGCTGCCCTTGGGGCCGCCGCAGCCGCCGCCGCGGCAGGTCTTGCGCTGCTGGTCGCCGCTGCCCAGCAGGGTGTCGAACTCCTGGGCCACCAGTTCGCGGTGGGCGTCCAGGTCGTGCAGGAAGGGGCAGCAGTCGCTGTAGCCGAGGGTGCGGGCGATCCAGCCCAGGTCCTCGTCGCTGGTGGGCAGCAGATGGGTCTGCTGATCGTCCAGGTATTGGATCCGGTGTTCGACGCGGCGCAGGAACACATAGGCCCTGGCCAGGGCTTCGGCGGTGGCGGCCGGCATCAGGCCGGCATGGGCTAGCCGCTGCAGGGCCTCCAGGGTCGGTCGGCAGCGCAGTTCGGGGTATTGGCCGCCCCGCACCACCTGCAGCAGTTGCACGGTGAATTCGATCTCGCGGATGCCGCCGCGCGAGAGCTTGACGTCATTGGCCCGCTCGGGGTGGCCGGCGCTGCGCCGTGCCGCATGCTCGCGGATCTGGCGGTGCAGGATGCGCAGGGCCTCGAACACGCTGTAGTCGAGGTAGCGGCGGAACACGAAGGGCAGCACCACGGCCCGCAGGCCCTGGACCCCGCCCTGCTGCAGGCAGTGGCGCGGGGCGATGACCCGGCTCTTGAGCCAGGCGAAACGCTCCCATTCGCGGCCCTGGACCTGGAAATACTCTTCCAGCGCCGACAGCGACACGGCGGCCGGCCCGGAGTTGCCATTGGGCCGCAGGGCCAGATCGACGCGGAAGACGAAGCCGTGCTCGGTGGTGTCGCCGATCAGGCCGAAGATCATCTTCACCGCCCGGGCGAAATACTCGTGGTGGCTCAGCCGGCCCCGGCCGTCCTCCAGGCCGGTGGTCTCGCCGTCGTGGTCGTAGACGTAGATCAGGTCGATGTCGCTGGAGACATTGAGCTCGCGGGCGCCCAGCTTGCCCATGCCGATGACCCAGAGCTCGGCCCGCCGTCCGTCGGGACCCTGGGGGATGCCGTGGCGGCTGTCGAGTTCCTGCTGGACATGGCGGCAGGCTTCGTCGAGCGCCAGTTCGGCGAGTTCGGTGACGGCGCGGGTGACGACGCCCAGCGGGGCGCCCTGGTCACAGTCGAGCACCACGAGGCGCTCCATCACGAGCTGGCGCAGGATGCGCAGCGCTGCGCCCAGGTCGGGCTGGCGCTGCTTCAGTGCCTCCAGGGCCTGGCCCATGGTGTCCAGCGTCGGCGGGCCTGGCGGCAGCAGGTCCAGCCAGCTTTCATAACGCCGCCTCAGGCGTTGCACCAGGCGCGAATTCTGGGCTTGTGGCTCCATCTTGAGGGACCCTGTTTCTTCTTCGGTACCAGGCCTCACGGCCGGGTGGGCGTTTAACAATTCTTCACGGCCGGACTCCAGGTCCGTGTTGGCACAGCGGGTCATAATTCCTGCCACATTCAACTTGCGTCATGAACGATCCGACACCTCTTCCCACCAGGAGCCTGAAATTCGTCTCGGCCCTGGCTCGGTGGGCGTTGTCGTTGCTCCTGGCCTTCTGGCTGATCCTGGCGGCGGCCTGGGGCGCTTTGCACGGCTGGATTGTGCCCCGAATCGCCGAACTCCGTCCGACGCTCGAGACACAGGCCAGCAGGGTCTTGGGACAAACGGTGCGCATCGGCCATGTCCAGGCGCGTTCGGACGGCCTGATCCCGTCCTTTGAGCTCGACGACGTCAGCCTGCTCGACCCCGATGGGCATGTGGCGTTGCTGCTGCCGCGCGTGGTGGCCGCCCTGTCGCCGCGCTCGCTGTGGAACCTGGGCTTCGAGCAGCTCTACATCGAACGGCCCGAGCTCGAGGTGAGGCGCACCGCGCAGGGCCAGATCCTGGTGGCCGGCATGGATTTCTCCTCGGCCCAGCACGACGACGGTCGGGTGGCCGACTGGGTCTTTTCGCAGACCGAGCTGGTGATCTCCGAGGGGCTGATCCATTGGACCGACGAGCAGCGCGGCGGCCCGGTGCTGTCGCTCAGCGACGTCGGCCTGGTGCTGCGCAACAGCCCGCGGCGCCACCTGCTGCGCCTGGACGCCACGCCGCCGCCGGCCTGGGGCGAGCCCTTCACGCTGATGGGCCAGTTCCGCCAGCCGCTGCTCAGTGCCCACCGGGGGCGCTGGCAGGACTGGACCGGCCAGCTCTACGCCCTGTTCCAGCGGGTGGATGTGGCGCGGTTGCGTGAGCAGGTCGACCTGGGGCTGGATGTGGCCAGCGGCCAGGGGGCCCTGCGCCTCTGGGCCGATGTGCACAAGGGCCAGTTGACCGGGGCGGTGGCCGATGTGGCCATGGCCGAGGTGCGCGCCCGCCTGGCACCCGGCCTGGATCCGCTGGCACTCGACTCGGTGCAGGGCCGGCTTGGCGGGCACCGTCTTGCGGATGGTTTTGATTTTTCCACCACCGGCCTGCAGTTCCTCACGGCGGACGGCTTGCGTTGGCCGGGCGGCAATCTGTTCTTCCATTACACCGAGGCCCAGGGCCGCCAGCCCGAACGCAGCGAATTGCGGGCCGACCGCCTGGACCTGGCGGCCCTCAGCCAGATCGCGCACGCCCTGCCGCTGGGCGACGAGCTGCACCAGGCCTTGCAGCGCCTCGCACCGGCCGGCCTGGTCGACACCCTGCGCGCCAGTTGGTCGGGGGCCTTGTCGGCGCCGACCCAGTACAGCGTCAAGGGACGGGTCTCCGATCTGGGGCTGGCCTCCCAAGAGTCGCTGCCCGGCGTGCACGGGCTCAGCGCCGATTTCGAACTCGACCGCCTCGGTGGGCAGGCCACGCTGCAGATGGACCAGGGCACCCTCGACCTGCCCGCGGTGTTCGACGACCCACGCCTGCAGATCAACCACCTCGACGCCCAACTGAGCTGGAAGATCGATGGCGAACGCATCGACCTCGACCTGCCGTCGCTGCATCTTGCCACCCCCGACGGGCGCGGCGATGTGCGCCTGCACTGGCATACCTCGGACCCGGCGCGATCGGCCGGTCGATCGCGTTTCCCGGGGGTGCTCGACCTCAACGGCAACGCCAGCGATGTCGATGCCACCCGGGTCTGGCGCTACCTGCCGCGCGTGCTGCCTGCCGATGTGCGCAACTATGTCCGCGACGCCATCAGCGCCGGGCGGGTCGGCAGCGCCCAGTTCAAGGTGCGTGGCGACCTCCACGATCTGCCCTTCGCCAATCCCAGGCAAGGCGATTTCCACATCGTCGCCCATGCCCAGGATGTGGCCTTCGATTACGCGCCCAAGGCCCTCCTGTCCTCTGCCACGCTGCCATGGCCGGCCTTGAAGCAGTTGTCGGGCGATCTGGTCTTCGACCGCCAGGGCATGCAGGTGCACGCGGCCACGGCCCGCTTCGCCGCCCAGCCCGAGCTGGTGGGCAGCCAGATCGAGGCCGAGATCCCCGATCTGCGCCATTCGGTGGTCGGGGTGGATGCCGTCGTGCGCGGCCCGCTGCCCGACGCGCTGGCCCTGGTCGTCGGTTCGCCCCTGAACCGGATGACCGGCCAGGTCTTCGCCCAGTCGACCTCCGGCGGCCCCATGGACCTGCGGCTCAAGCTCAGCCTGCCCCTGGCCCAGTTGGAGCGCAGCCGGGTGCAGGGCAGCGTCAATCTGGCCGGCAACGACTTGCGTCTGTCGCCGCAGGCCTCGCCGATGACTCGGGTCCGCGGCAGTGTGTCCTTCTCCGACACCGGCTTCAGCCTCAACAACGTCCAGGCGCACGCACTGGGGGGCGACCTGCGTGTCGAGGGCGGCATGAAACCCGGCGCCACCCCGGCACAGGAGCCGCAGATCCTGGTGCGGGCCACCGGTGTGGCCAGCGCCGAGGGCCTGCGCCAGGCCTCCGAGCTGGGCCTGCTGGCCGGCCTGGCCGCGCATGCCAGCGGCAGTGCGCCCTACAGCCTGACCCTGGGCTTCTACCACGGCCAGCCCGAGATCCAGGTCAGCAGCAACCTGCTCGGCATGGCGCTGGACCTGCCGGCGCCCCTGGGCAAGGCGGCCGATGTCGCGCTGCCGCTGCGCTTCGACAACAGCCTGCTGCACGAGGCGGGTGGCGCCCAGGGCCCGCTGCGCGACCAGTTGCAGGTCGAGCTGGGGCGGCAGGCGTCGATCCGCTATGTGCGCGACCTGTCGCAGCCCCAGGCCCGGGTGCTGCGCGGCAGCATCGGCATCGGTCTGGGGGCCGACGAGGCCGCGCCCATGCCCGAAGACGGCGTGCGGGCCAGCGTCAATCTGGCGCGGGTCGACGTCGATGCCTGGGAGCAGGTCCTGGCCCGGGCCGGCGGCCCGGTGCGGCCTTCGGCCGGCGCGGCCGGCCAGGCCGACACGCCGGCCCAG
The DNA here is from genome assembly GCA_019233055.1 of Curvibacter sp. GTDB lineage: Bacteria > Pseudomonadota > Gammaproteobacteria > Burkholderiales > Burkholderiaceae_C > Curvibacter. The sequence goes on along the minus strand of JAFAMV010000153.1, from coordinate 9,363 downwards.
GGCTACCTGCCGACCACGCTGGCGGTGCGGGCCCAGGAACTGCAGGTCGACGGCCGGACCCTGCACCATGTGGTGGTCGGCGGGTCGCGCGACGGCGCGGTCTGGCGCGCCAACCTCGACGCCGACGAACTCAGCGGCTATGTCGAATACCGCCAGCCCGGCGCGGCCGGCGGCGCCCAGGGGCGCGTCTTTGCACGCCTGGCCCGCCTGAAGCTGGCCCAGAACACCCAGAACGAGGTCGAGAGCCTGCTCGACGAGCAGCCCGCCAGCATCCCGTCGCTGGACATCGTGGTCGACGATTTCGAGCTGCGCGGCAAGCGCCTGGGCCGCGTCGAGATGGAGGCCATCAACCGGGGCGGCGACGGCAATGCCCGCGAATGGCGGCTCAGCCGCTTCAACATCGCCACGCCCGAGGCCACGCTCACCGCCACCGGCAACTGGGCCAGCCTGCAGGCCCAGGCGGCCGAGCCGCGTTCCGCCCGGGGCCCGCACGAGGCCCGGCGCACGGTGATGAATTTCCGCCTCGACATCCGCGACGCGGGCGAGCTGCTGGGCCGCTTCGGCATGCCCGGGGTGGTGCGCCAGGGCCATGGGCACCTCGAAGGGCAGGTGGCCTGGCAGGGGTCGCCGCTGACCCTGGACACCCCCAGCCTGTCGGGGCAGATCAACATCGATGTCGAGTCGGGCCAGTTCCTCAAGGCCGACCCCGGCCTGGCCAAGCTGCTCGGGGTGCTCAGCCTGCAGGCCCTGCCGCGGCGGCTGACCCTGGATTTCCGCGATGTCTTCAGCGAGGGTTTCGCCTTCGACCTGGTGCGCGGCGACGCCCGCATCGAGCAGGGCATCGCCACCACCAACAACCTGCAGATGAAGGGTGTGAATGCGGCCGTGCTCATGGACGGCCATGCCGACATCGCGCGTGAAACCCAGGACCTGAAGGTGGTCGTGGTGCCGGAGATCAATGCCGGCACCGCCTCCCTGGTGGCCACCGCGATCAATCCCGCCATCGGCCTGGGCAGCTTCCTGGCCCAGATCTTCCTGCGCCGGCCGCTCATCGAGGCCGCGACCCAGGAATTCCACATCGACGGCACCTGGGCCGATCCCCATGTGGTGAAGGTGGACAACCGCAAGCACCCCGCTCCTGCCCCCCATACCGGAGACAGCCCATGAAAGTCGCTGCTTTGCAGATGGTCTCCGCGCCCGAACTGGCGCCCAACCTGCAGGTCGCGCGCGGCCTGCTCGAACAGGCCGCCGAGGCCGGTGCCGAGCTGGCGGTGCTGCCCGAGTATTTCTGCCTGCTGGGCCGCAAGGACACCGACAAGCTGGCGCTGCAGGAGGCGCCGGGCCAAGGGCCGATCCAGGACTTCCTGGCCCGGGCCGCGCGTGAACTGGGGCTGTGGGTGGTGGGGGGCACCCTGCCGCTGTCCACCGCCTCGCCCGAGCGGGTGAGCAACAGCAGCCTGGTCTGGTCGCCGCAGGGCGAGTGCGTGGCCCGCTACGACAAGATCCACCTGTTCTGCTTCGACAACGGCGGTGAACGCTACGATGAGTCCCGGGTGTTGACGGCCGGCAGCAGGCCCTGCAGCTTCGAGCTGCCCTCGCGCGATGGCGAGGTCTGGCGCATCGGCCTGTCGGTCTGCTACGACCTGCGCTTTGCCGAGCTGTACCGCCTGTATGCGGCCCAGGGCGCCACGCTGCTGCTGGTGCCCAGCGCCTTCACCCACACCACCGGGTCGGCCCATTGGGAAACCCTGCTGCGCGCACGGGCCATCGAGAACCTGGCCTATGTGCTGGCGCCGGCCCAGGGCGGGCTGCACGACAACGGCCGGCGCACCTGGGGCCACTCGATGCTGGTCGACCCCTGGGGGCGGGTGCAGGCGCAACGACCTGAAGGGGCGGGGCTGGTGCTGGGCGAGCTCGACATGGGGCAGCTGCGCCAGTGCCGCCAGCAATTGCCGGCCTTGACGCACCGCGTGCTGTGACGCCCGCGTCGCCCGATCCGCAACCTGTCGCCTGGCAGGGGCCGCGCGAGGGGCCGTTGCCGCCGGGCTGGCGGCGCTGGTCGCTGTGGCTGCTGCTGGCGGCCCTGGTGCTGGCCATGCTGGCCATCCTGGTCTACCTGGCCGGCCGCTATGAGGCCAGCCAGGTGCAGAGCCGGCTGGAGCGCGACACCGCCGAGGCGCTGGGCGACATCCGCAGCGGCCTGGCCCGCAACATCCAGAGCCTGCAAGCCCTGCAGGCCAGCAGGCCCTCCGCCGCCAACTGGACCGAGGCCGCCGCCGACCTGTTGCGCGAGCACCGCGAGTTCATGCGCATCGAATGGCGCGATCCCAATCTGCGGGTGCTGGCCTCTGCCGACACCCCCTACCGTGTGGCGCTGTTCAGCCTCAACGGGCGCGAAAGCGCCCAGACCGATGTGGGGCTGGCCTGTGCCACCGCCAGGCGCTTCAGCGGCCCGGCCTATTCCACCTCTTACTTCGTGCCGCGCGCCGACGGCCTGGGGCTGGAGGTCATCGAGCTGTGCATTCCCCAGATGACCGCCGGCCATGTGTCGTCCTATCTGGTGGCCACCTACGCCCTGCAGGAGATCCTGTCCGACCTGATCAGCAAACAGGTCGCGCGCAGCCAGGAGATCTCCTTCACCGAGGCCGACGGCACCCGGCTGGCCCTTCATGGTGCCGCCCGACGCGGCACCCGCATGTTCACAGCCCAGCAGCTGCTGGACCTGCCGGGCAATACCCTGGTGCTGCGCCTGGACAGCTGGCACAGCGCGCCCAGCCTGTTCCCCGATGTGATGTCGGCCCTGGTGACGGTGCTTTCCATCGGCCTGGTGACGGTGCTGCTCATGCTGGCCAGGGACACCCGCCGCCGCCTGGCGGCCGAGCACGACCTGGCCGACGCGCTGGCCTTCCGCAAGGCCATGGAGGACTCGCTGGTGACCGGGCTGCGCGCGCGCGATCTGCAGGGGCGCATCACCTATGTCAACCCGGCCTTTTGCCAGATGGTCGGTTTCGGGGCCGACGAACTGCTGGGCCAGAGCAACCCCGCGCCCTATTGGCCGCCCGAGCTGGCCGGCGAGTACGAGCAGCGGCAGGCGATCCGCCTGGCCGGCAACATGCCGCCGCGCGAAGGCTTCGAGTCGGTCTTCATGCGCAAGGACGGCACGCTGTTCCCGGTGCTGGTCATCGAGGCGCCCCTGATCAACGCACAGGGCGTGCAGACCGGCTGGATGAGCGCCTTTCTCGACATGAGCGAGCAGCGCCGCATCGAAGAGCTGTCGCGCGCCTCGCAGGACCGCCTGCAGGCCACGGCGCGGCTGGCCACGGTGGGCGAGATGGCCTCGCTGCTCAGCCACGAGCTGAACCAGCCGCTGGCGGCCATTTCGAGCTACGCCACCGGCTCGCTGAACCTGCTGCGCCATGGCGGCGCCTCGGCCGATCTGGGCATGGCGCTGGGCCGCATCGCCGAGCAGGCCGAGCGCGCCGGCAAGGTCATCAAGAGCGTGCACGATTTCGTGCGCCGCCGCGAGCATGTGCGCGAGGCGGTGTCGGTGCGCAGCCTGCTCGACGCCATCATGCCCCTGGTCACGCTGCAAGCGCGCAAGCTCGGCGTGCGGGTGCTCATCGAGCTCGAGCCCGGTCTGCCCGAGGTGCTGTGCGACCGCACCATGGTCGAGCAGGTGCTGCTGAACCTGGCGCGCAACGGCATGCAGTCCATGGACCGCCCCGACCTCCGCGAGCGCGTGTTGCGCATCGAGGCGCGCCATCTGGGCGCCGGCGAGCAGGGCGGCTGGCTCGAGCTGCGCGTGGGCGACCAGGGGCCGGGCATCTCGGCCGAGATCGCCGACCGCCTCTTCACCCCCTTCTTCACCACCAAGCCCGAGGGCATGGGGCTGGGCCTGAGCCTGTGCCGCACGGTGATCGAACAGCATGGCGGCAAACTCGGCTTTGAGGCCGGCCATCCAGGCGGTACCATCTTCAACTTCACGCTTCCTTTACAAAAGAACAGCCCTGGCTGAAGAGACGCCCCGAGAAGATGGAACCCTCCCCCAATGCCACCGTGTTCATCGTCGACGACGACGCCAGCGTGCGCGAGGCGCTGGCCTGGCTGCTGCGCTCGCGGCATCTGCTCAGCGAGACCTACGACAGCGCCGAGGCCTTCGAACGCAGCCTGCCTCAGCACCTCGATCCGCGCCACCCCTGCTGCCTGCTGCTCGATGTGCGCATGCCCGGGCTCAGCGGCCTGGCCCTGTTCGAGCAGCTGGTGGCCCAGGGCCTGCACGAGGCCATGCCGGTCATCTTCCTGACCGGCCATGCCGACGTGCCGACCGCCGTGGACACCGTCAAGCGCGGCGCCTTCGATTTCTGCGAGAAGCCTTTTTCCGACAATGCCCTGGTCGACCGCATCGAACAGGCGCTGCAGCGTTCGGCCGAGGTGCTGGCGCTGCGCCGTCAGAAGGTCGGCCTGCAGAGCCGGCTGACCGAACTCACCGATCGCGAGCGCGACGTCATGCGCCTGGTGGTCGAAGGCCTGCCCAACAAGCTGATCGCCGACCAGCTCGACATCAGCGTGCGCACGGTCGAGGTGCACCGCTCGCGGGTGTTCGACAAGATGAACGTCAAATCGGCGGTCGAACTGGCCAACCTGATGCGCGGGATGAACTGAGCACGGCCTGGTCCCGCCCGTCTTGTGGCTGTGGCCTGCGGCATGCAGAATCGCGTCCATCCTGTCCCTGCCGGAGAAGACCCGCATGCAAAAACGCCATTTCCTTTCCCTGTCGGCCGCCTCGGGCCTGCTCCTGCCCGCCCTGTCGGCCAGGGCGGAGGCCCAGGCCGACGAGCCGGTGCTGCTGACCGTCAGCGGTGCGGTCGGCAAGCCCAACCGGGGGCCGGTGGACCATGTGGTCGACCAGATGATGGGCAAGCACGGCATCGAATTCACCCAGGCGACCACCTTCACCGCCTCGGCCCTGGCCCGCCTGCCTGCGGTCAGCATCCAGCCGACGCTCGAGTACGACAACAAGCCGCACCAGCTCAGCGGCCCCTTGCTCACCACGGTGCTGCAGGCAGCAGGCGTGGGGCTCAACCCGGCCCGCACCATCGAGTTGCGTGCCGTCGACGGCTACAACGTGGCCCTGACGGTGGCCGAGATCCAGGATCGCAACATGATCGTCGCGACGCGCCTGGACGGCCGGCCCATGGCCCTGGGCGGGTTCGGGCCGCAATGGGGGGTCTACGACCCGGCCAAGGTGACCACGCTCAAGGGCAAGACCCTCAGCGAGGGCTTTGCCAAGGCGCCCTGGGGCCTGTACCACATCGGTGCCAAGGCGCTTTGAGGCGGCCCCCGTCCGGGGGCGGGCCGGCGCCTTGGGCGACAATGCGGCCCTTGTTTTCTGTGCCTGAAGGCCCCTACCCATGAAGATCGACAAAGACACCGTGGTCACCCTCCAATACCGGGTGGCCGATGCCCAGGGCAAGCTCATCGAAGCCAGCAAGGACCCGATGGTCTATCTGCACGGCGGCTACGACAACACCCTGCCCAAGATCGAAGAGGCCCTGCAGGGCCAGGAGGCCGGCCACAAGGTCACGCTGACGCTGCGGCCCGAGGATGCCTTCGGCCTGCGCGACGAAGGCCTGCTGCGGGTCATCCCCAAGAGCGAGTTCCCGCCCGGGGTCAAGGTCGGCGGCCAGCTGCAGGGCCGCAACGAGCAGGGCCAGGAGCAGATCTACCATGTGGTCAAGATCAAAGGCCCTGAAGTCCATCTGGACGGCAACCATCCCCTGGCCGGCAAGGTGCTGCAATTCACCCTGCAGGTCAGCGCCGTGCGGGCGGCCAGCGCCGAAGAGATCGCGCACCGCCATGTGCATGGCGAGCACGGCCACCACCATTGAAGCACCGGCCATGACGAAGAAGGGGCTTGCCGACCTGGCCGGATTGTCCGGCCTGGTGACCGTGCCCTCAGGCGAGCGGACCTGCCCTGGCTGCGCCCAGCCGCTGGACCGCTGCCGCTGCGCGGCCGAGCAGGAGGCCCGCGCCAGGCGCAGCGCCCCGGTGCGGGTCTGGCTCGAGACCTCGGGGCGGCGCGGCAAGGGGGTCACCGTGGTGAAAGGCCTGCCGCTGGACGCCGCCGCGCTCGTGGCGCTGGCCGCCCAGCTCAAGGCAGCCTGTGGCAGCGGCGGCACCGCCAAGGACGGCCAGATCGAGATCCAGGGCGACCGGCGCGACACCGTGATGGCGACCCTGCAGCAACTGGGCTACGCCCCCAAACGGGCCGGCGGATGAAGCCCGAGGACCTGGAGCGGCTGCTGACGCTGGAGATGCCCTTCGGCAAGCACAAGGGGGTGGTGATCGCCGACCTGCCGGGCTCCTATCTGACCTGGTTTGCCCGCGAGGGCTTTCCGGCGGGCGAGCTGGGGCGGCTGCTGGCCCTGATGCACGAGATCGACCACAACGGCCTGTCGGAGCTGCTGGCCCCCCTGCGCGCCGCCGCCCGGGCGCGGCGCTGAAGCCGGCGGCCGCGACGGTACTCAGGCCATGCCGGGCCGGGCGGCCGAGGCGAGGCGGGCGGCCTTGAGCTCCGCCTTCTGGCGGTACATGCGTTCATCGGCCTGCTTCATCAGTTCGCCGGGCTGGGCGCCGTCCTGCGGCCACACGGCGGCGCCGAAGCTGGCCTCGATGGTGACCGCATGGCCCAGCACCTGGGCCGGCCCGTTCACCAGCTCCTGCAGCCGGCCCAGGGCCTGGGGCAGGGCATCGGCGGCCTCCAGGTCGTGCAGCAGCACGCAGAACTCGTCACCGCCGAGCCGGGCGACGAAGTCGCCGCTGCGGGCGACCAGGCGCAGCCGACGGGCCACCTCGATCAGCAGTGCATCGCCGGCCGCATGGCCGTAACGGTCGTTGACCTGCTTGAAGCCGTTGAGGTCGATCATCACCAGCCCGAAGCGGCTGCCGCTGCGCTCGGCCCGGCTGACCTCGCGGTCCAGCGTGTCATCGAAGCTGCGGCGGTTCGGCAGGCCGGTCAGGGCATCCTGCTGCGCCAGGCTCAGTGTGCGCAGATGGGCCTGCTGGTAGCAGACCAGGCTGATCGTGTAGGTCAGGCCGATGTTGTAGACCACCACCAGCAGGTAGAAGCCTCCCTGCCAGGGGTTGTGCAGCACGGCCAGATCGTCCTGCAACTGCCAGGCCAGCCCCCAGCGCCAGGCCAGGGCGATGGCCAGCAGCACCTGCAGCGCGACCGCCAGCCGGAACACTGGCCGTTGTTCCGGGATGCTGTGCCAGCCGAAGGTCACAGCCGTGGCCAGCAGCAGGCCAGTGGCCAGCAGGTCGTGCACCAGGTAACGACCGGCTGGGTGGTGTCCGATCGACAGCAGGCACAGCCATTGCACCGCTGGCACCAGCAGCAGCCAGGGCCAGCGCAGGCGTGGCAGGAAGCCGCGGAAGCGCAGGCTGCCCACCAGCACGCAGCTCAGCGTCAGCAGCGAGACCGACTGGCTGATCCAGACCCCTTCCAGCAAGGGCTGCCGCCAGATGACCATGGCGGGCATGACCAGGAAGCCCGGCACGGAGAAAAGCCCGGCCAGCAGCCAATGGCGCATGCCCGGCTGGCGCTGGTTGATGCGCCAGATGGTGACCATGACCACCAGCGAGACCAGGGAGACCACCGCAACGACAAAGGACAGCGTGCGCAGGTCAAGGATGAAGTCCATGCAGAAATGTCCTCGGGGCAAGGCCCCTCAAGGCCATTGTGGACGCCTCCGAGGACATTTTCTTGACCGATATCAGGTCTTGCGGCGAGCCGGCCTCTCAGTTGAGCGCGGTGCGCACACCGTCGACATAGGTGTAGAGCGTCACCGCCGGCCGGGTCAGCTCACCTTTGGGCGTGAAGGCGATGTCGCCGGTCACCCCCTTGTAGTGCAGCTTGGCCAGCGCGCCCAGGTAGTCTTCGGGGCGCGTGCTGTTGGCGGCCTTCATGGCCTCGACCAGCACATAGGTCGCGTCGTAGGCGTAGGGGCTGTAGATCTGGAACTGGTTGGGGAAGCGGGCGTCGTATTTCTTTTTCCACTCGGGGCCGCCCTGCATCTTGGCCACGGACGCGCCGCCGGTGGCGCAGGTCACATGGGCCAGGGGGGCCGCCCGCGACGACAGTTCGGCCAGCTTTTCGGTGCACAGTGCATCGCCGCCGAACAGCTTCACATCGCCCATGCCGAGCTGCTCGAGCTGGCGCAGCATCGGGCCGGCCTGGGCGTCCAGACCGCCGTAGAAGATGGCGTCGGGTTTCTTGCCCTTGATGGCGGTGAGGATGGCCATGAAGTCGGTGGCCTTGTCGTTGGTGAACTCCTCGCCGACCACGGTCAGGCCCTTCTGCTGCGCGGTGGCCTTGAAGACGGCCGCCACACCCTGGCCGTAGGCGGTGCGGTCGTCGATGACGGCCACGCGCTTGACCTTCAGGGCGTCGGCCGCGTAGTAGGCGAGGGCGGCGCCGAGGGCGTTGTCGTTGGCGATCAGGCGGAAGGTGGTCTTGTAGCCGGGCTTGGTCAGGTCGGGGTTGGAGGCCGAGGCGGTGATGTTGGGCAGGTCGCACTTGCTGTAGATCAGTGCCGCCGGGATCGAGGTGCCCGACTGCAGGTGGCCCACCACGCCCGCCACATGGGCGTCGCACATCTTCTGCGCCACGGCGGTGGCCTGGCGTGGATCGCCGGCATCGTCCTCGGCGGCCAGTTCGAAACGGATCTTGCGCCCGCCGATGACCGGGCCTTGTGCATTGATCTCTTCGAGGGCCATGCGCACCCCGTTCTCGGTGTCCTTGCCGATGTGGGCGATGCCGCCCGAAGTCGGGCCGGCGTGGCCGATCTTCACGACCTGCACCTCTTGCGCCGAGGCGGTGGCGGCCAGGATCAGGCCGGCGGCTGCCAGGACGGGCAGCGACCCGGCACGGGCGGTTCGAGCTTGTTTCATGTGAGTCTCCCAGGGCTCGGCTGCAGAGAATCGACCCTGGCCGCTGCAGCCAGCTTCGGCCAGGGTGGTCCGGCCTGTTCCTGGCCGGATCCGGGTATTTCAGGCAAGACGGGCGGCCCCCAAAAGCAGAACGCGCCCGAAGGCGCGTTCCGAAGCCGCAAAGGCGGGATCAGCGGGCGACGACGCGCACCATCTCGAGGCACTTGTTCGAATAGCCCCATTCGTTGTCGTACCAGCTCACGACCTTGACGAAGGTGCTGTCCAGCGCGATGCCGGCCTCGGCGTCGAACACCGAGGTGCACGATTCACCGCGGAAGTCGGTGGCCACCACCTTGTCCTCGGTGTAGCCCAGCACGCCCTTGAGGGCGCCTTGCGACTGGGCCTTCATCTCGGCGCAGATCTCGGCATACG
>JAFAMV010000031.1 GCA_019233055.1 Curvibacter sp. | reverse complement strand
GGCGGTCTGCTTGAGGTGGTTGACCGTCGCCTCGGTGCCCACGGTGATGCCGGCCTGCAGGATGGTGTTCTTGCTGACGGCCAATGACCCGATCACACCGGTGTTGGTGTAGTTGTCATAGGTGTAGGTCATCGAGTGGGTGTACATGTAGTTGTTCGGTGCCAGCTGCGCCTCGATGTCGGGCAGCGAGATGTAGCGGCCGGCCCGGATCATCAGACCTTCTCCCACCTGGGGGATGAACACTTCACCGTAGAGCATCGGGAAGTCGTAGCCGTTGACCCGGTTGTGGTCCAGCAACTGGTAGCTGGCCAGGCCGTACGAGGTGGTGTAGCGGTAGTTTTCGCCGTAGATGGCCGACAGGCGCATCCCCCAGTCCACATGGTCCTTCTGCACCGTGTCGGGGAAGCGGTCGATGTAGAGCACCGCCTGATCGAGCTGGACCGTGTTCGGCGTGTAGTCGTAGGCGGCCGGCCAGTTGCCGCCGGGCTTGACCTTGTTGGTGCTGAGGTTGCCGCCGACGTCCACCCAGCCATAGACCTGGATGTGCTTCTCGTTGAGCCACTGCCCCAGGCTGGTGTTGGCGATGCCCACCATCAGCGGGCTGTCGACCGAGTTCGGGCGGGTGGCGCCGAGCGCGTCGGTGCCGCCATAGGGCCATTCGGTGAATGGCATCGGGGGAATGGATTGGGCTGCAGGCGGCCAGTCGGCACGCCTGCCTTCAGGGGCTGTCGGGTCGGCCGGCGGCACGGCCTGGCCCCATTCGAGCTTGTAGTAGTTGCCCATGCGCTCCAGGATGCCGGTGCCCAGCACCTTGTCCAGGCAGCTGTAGTCCTTGTAGGGGTCGCAGTCGGCCGCAGTGCCGGCCGCCACCGCCGTGTCGCCTTCGGCGGCCCAGCCCTGGCTCGCAGGAAGGCTGATGAATCCGGCCACCAGGGCCAGGGTCAAGGGGCTGAGGCGATGGCCGCAGCAGTGCCCGCTCAGGGCTGTCGTGGTGTCTTTCATGGGATGGCCCTCTTGTTAATATCTTTATCTATCCAAAATGAACCAATTTTGTGCAATATGCATGGATCGGGTGCATAAGATTATTTTTTGGTGCATCTATATAATCGTCAGGACAACTTCTGCGAGTCCAGTCGGGCTTGGCAGTCGGCGATTTTTTTCTGATTTGATGCATACGTGGTGGTGGCGCGTGGACCATGGTCCAGTTGCAAATGCAAACTCTTGGCGGTGCACGCTGTTGGTGCGTTGCTGTTTTCTGCACTGGTTTTGTGCAGATAGACCTGTTGATTTTCATGGGCCTGCGCCAGCAGCTGTGCGGCATCCCTGCCCGCATGGGCGAGTGAGGCCGCGCCGAGCAGCAAGGAAGCGGTCAAAGCCTTTGCCAGAGCGGCTTTCAAGGGGTTTTGATCGCGCTCACGGAGGGCGCCTGACCGGCAGAATCGAAGGGGGAAAACAGCAATGCCCATGGGTGCTCCAATTGATTACAAGAAATTTCGGACGTCCTTCTGACCGTTTGCAATGAATGGTGGGTCTTGGGTGCGGCCTGATATTTATTGTTGCAGTGCCAAATAAATCATTCATAAATACGGGCGTTAGGTTAATAAGGAATAAATAAAAGTCAGATAAATAAAATAAAAATAAAGAGAGTGGATATCAAAATCGTATAAAAATGGATGTGAAAAGCGGGGAAAGGGGTCGTTGAGCCGAATGAGGGACGGCCGAGCCACGAAAAGACGGCCTGATGCATGGGCTTGCTGGAGGCGGCCTGGAACGACTGGATCTGTGCCGGATGAGGCGTGGTCAGGTCAGGGGTGGGGCAGGAATGGGCGGCGAGGGCTGACGGCGTTGCCGCTCGGCCATGGTCGGTGTCGTCGCAGCCCCAGAGCGTCGACGGAGTCGGTGGGGACCGACCTGCCGAGCAGGGCCTCGGGCCTGTGCGTGCCCATTTCTGGTGCGCCGTGCCCGTCAGGGCCTGCAGGCGGCAGGGCTCGGGCGCTGTTCACGGTCTCCCAGGGGGCACGCAGAGGTCCCGCAGCCGACTTTTCGGGATGGGGCAAGGCGCGGTACGCGGTCGATGGCGCGGCTATCGACAGGCACCGCAACGCCTCAGGCCGCCCGAAAGGACCGCGGCGCGACCCGTGGGGGACATTGAACAGGCGCTCAGCGCAGCTGTCGTTGAACCATCACGATGCCGGCCGCCAGCAGGGCCAGCAGGGCCACGAGGCGGTAGAGGTCCTGGCAGGCCAGCAAGAGGGCCTGCCGGTCCACCAGGGCCGACAGTTGCGCCAGGGCAGCGGCATGGGCCTGGGGCGGGTTGAGGCCTTGCGCTCCAAAGGCCTGGGTGAGGTTGCCCAGGCTTTCGATCACGGCCGCGCGTCCGCTGTCCAGGTCTTGCAGCAATGCATCGCGCTGGCCGAACTGGCGGTTCTGCAGCATCACCGCCGCCAGGGCTCCCGAGGCCGAACTGGCGATCTGCCGCATCAGATTCTTGCCCTGGTATCCGTGGGCGAAGTGCGCATCGCCCAGCTCCCGGAAGGTCTGGCCGGCCACGGGCAGCACCAGCAAGGCACCGAATGCACCTTTGGCCAGCAAGAGTGGCAGCAGAGGCAGCAGATCGGATTGGGCAGGCAGGCAGGACAAGCCGATGGCGCAACAGCCCAGGCAGGCGAGGCCGAGCAGCATCAGTGGCCGCTTGCGGCTCAGGCGGCCGCCCCAGGCCATGTAGGCGATCGCCACCAGCAGGCTGGCGATGGAGGCCAGGCTGTTGAGCAGGCCCGTGGTGGACAGGGGCAGGCCCAGTCCGCCTTCGGCAAAGATCGGGAACAGGTAGGCGCTGAAATTCGACAGGAAGTAGTGCACGAAATACAGGCCCAGTCCCGCGATGTACAGCGGGCTCTGCAGCCTGCGCAGGTGCAGCAGGGGGGCGTCATGGCGCCATTGGCTCCACAGGAAGGCGGCCAGGAGCAGGGCGCCGCCCAGGCCGAGCAGGGCCAGCCGCAAGGGGTGGCCGAGCATGTCGAAACGGGCTTCGGCGAAAGACCATTGCAGGCAGATCACCGCAGCGGCAAAACCCAGCAGCGCAAGCAGGTCGCGCCGCGGCGGCAGCTCTGAGGGCGGGCTTTTCCCGGCGTCCTCGGGCATCAGCAGGGCCGTGCCCAGGATGGCGAGCAGGGCGGGCGGCAGGGCTGCGTAGAAGAGTGTGGCCCAGCCATGGTGCTCGATGAGGTAGGCGGCGCACATCGGCGCCAGGGCCGAGGCACCGAAGATGGCCAGCATGAAATGCCGCACGGCGCGGGGCCGGTCGGCGGGCGTGAACAGCACCACCACCAGGATCCGGCAACTGGTGAAGAAGGCGCCTCCTCCGGCGCCCTGGACCAGCCTGGAGAGGGCCATCTGGCCGAGGCTCTGGCTCTGGGCGCAGCCCAGTAGGCCCAGCGTGAACAGGGCCAGGGCCGCGCCCAGGTAGCGCCGGTAGCCCAGATGCTGGCTCAACCTCTGCTGCAGCACGATGGCCAGCAGACTTCCGACCGCATAGGCCGCCTGGACCCGGACGAACTCGCCGGGCGCGGCGTCCAGCCCGCCCATCACATGGGCGGCGCCGAAGACGAACATCACGTTCTCGAAGAATTCGAGGCCGGTGATCAGGCCCAGAAGGCTCATCAGCCAATGCTTGCGCTCGCGGTGGCCGAGCAGGGACAGGCCCTGGCGCCGGCGCCGGTTCATGGGGCGTCTTCCGGTTCGGGCCCGGATTGCAGGCGCTGGTTGATCCGGCGCAGCGATTGCAGCGTGGCCTCCAGGTCGCCTGTGTCGGCCCAGGCCTGCTGGTAGGCGGCATGGACCTGCGGCGCCACCGCAGCGACCAGGCGCCCTCCGTCTTCGGTGAGCCGCAGTTGCAGGGCCCGGCGGTCTTCGGTGCTGTGCAGCCGCAGCACCAGGCCCTTGTCCACCAGACCGTCGATCAGCCGGGTGATCTGTGTGCGCGTGGCGTCCAGTGAGACGCTGAGGTCGGAAGGGCGCAGGGTCTGGGCTTCATGCAGCGAGATGATGGCCAGGGCCAGGTAGTCGCGCATCGCCAGTCCATGGGGTTCCAGGGCCTGGTCCAGGTGTTCGCGCATCAAGGTGGCGGCCCGCATCAGCAGGCGGGTGGCGACGATGGCCTGGCCCGGTGCCTCGGGGTGGTGTTCCAGAAAGTGCGCGATGTCCTGTTCGAATGGCATGGCTGAATTTTAATTTCATATGAAATCATATTGAATGTAATTATTGAAAAACCATGCAAGTGCCAGGGACCGGGTGTCGGCGTCTGCGCCGGAGGAGGGCACTTCGCGCCGTATTTCCGGGCCTTTGTCTCACGCCGCTGGAAAAGGCGGGGGCGTGACGGAACACTGGGCGCCATCGTTCTGAAGGAGTCTGTGATGTTTTCCATGTCTTCCCGGGCCGCGACGGCCTGCGCCCTGTGTGTGTCGCTGTGGGGGCTTGCCGCCCAGGCTGCGGATCTTGGCGTCACGGTCAGCGGCCTTGGCAGCGCCGAAGGCCAGGTGATGGTGGCGTTGTTCAACGACGCGGCCGGCTTTCCCCAGGGCCATCCCTTCAAAGGTCAGATGGTGGCCGCCACCAAGGGGCAGGTGGAGCTGGTGTTCAAGGACCTGCCGCCCGGGCGCTACGCGGTGTCGGCCTTCCACGACCGCAACGGCAATCAGCGCCTGGATGCCAACATGATGGGCATGCCCACCGAGCCCTACGGCTTCTCACGCGATGCCAAGGGCCAGTTCGGCCCGCCCAAGTTCGAGGACGCCGCCTTCCAGCTGGACCGTGCCGACCAGCACATCACGGTGCGCGTGCAGTGAGCACCGCCATGGAGTCGAATCCTCCGCTGCTCGAACTGAGCGGCATCGAGCGCGAATTCGCCTTGGGCGAGACGCGCATCCATGCGCTGCGCGGCATCGATCTGCGCATCGAACGTGGCCAGTTCGTGGCCATCTGGGGCCCCTCGGGCAGCGGCAAGTCGACGCTGTTGAACCTGCTGGGCCTGATCGACGCCCCGGACCGGGGCGTGCTCCGCTTCGATGGGCAGGATGTGCACGGCTTGTCCGACGACGCGCTGTCTGACTGCCGCAACCGCAAGATCGGCTTTGTGTTCCAGAGCTTCAACCTGATCCCGGTGATGACGGCGCTGGAGAACGTGGGCCTGCCCCTGCAGGTGCAGGGGGTGAAGCCGGCCGAGGTGCGGCGCCGCGCCACCGAGTGGCTGCAGCATGTGGGGCTGGGTCAGTTCCTGCATTTCCGGCCCGACCGGCTCAGCGGCGGGCAGCGCCAGCGGGTGGCCATCGCCCGCGCCCTGGTGGGCCAGCCGCGTCTGCTGATCGCCGACGAACCCACCGCCAACCTCGATTCGCAGACCAGCCAGGAGGTGATCGACCTGATCGAGAAGCTCAACCAGGAGACCGGCGTGACCTGCATCTTCACCACCCACGATCCCCGCCTGCTGGCCCGCGTGCCCAGGCAACTGCGGCTGCAGGACGGCCTGATCTCGCAGGACAGCTACACCGACCACGCGCAGGAGGCCGCATGATGTCCAGCTTCGGCCAGATCAGCCTTGCCTGGCGCAACCTCTGGCGCAACCGGCGCCGCAGCGCGGTCACCATCCTCAGTCTGGCGTTCGGCTTCGCGGCCGTGGCGCTGTTCGCGGGCTACACCAGCGCGGTGTATTCGGCCCTGAGCAACGCGGCCATCCATGCCGAGTTGATCGGGCACCTCACCATCAACCGCAGCGGCTGGCAGACCGAGGGCAAGCTGCACCCCGAGAAATACCTGCTGAGTGCCGAGGAAATACAGAAGATCACCGGCATCGTCGCCCAGCGCCTGCCGGGAGCCCGCCTGGTGCCCAAGCTCAGCGCCGCGGGCCTGCTGTCCAACGGGCGCAGCAGCACGATCTTCATCGCCACCGGCATCGCCGCAGACGATCTGGACCTGCTGCGGGGGCCGTTCCGCAATGCACCGGGCTCCCTGCATGCCGACCAGCCGCAGGGCGTGACCGTGGGCCAGGGGCTGGCCGACGTGCTGGGGCTGAAGGTCGGTGACGGGGCTTCGGTGCTGGTCAGCACCGTGCATGGTCAGGCCAATGCGGCCGACGTCGACGTGGCCGACGAGGTCAACACCGGCAACGTGGCCACCAACGACAAGCTCATGCTGATGCCGCTGGCCCTGGTGCAGAACCTCATGGACGCCGGCGGCCGGGCCGAGACGCTGACCGTGCTGCTGCCGGGCAGTGCCGGCGCCGGGCATGCCGCAGAGGCCGACCGGATGCGCGACATGTACACCCGCGCGGCGCCGGGTGAAGCGCTGTCCAGCCAGTTGCGCGATCAACTGCGCTCGGATTTCCAGCAGGCCGGCATGGATCTGGAGGTGCGGACCTGGCAGGAGATGTCGGCCTTCTTCCGTCAGGTCAAGGGCATGTACGACATGATCTTCGCCCTGATGCTGGCGGTGGTGCTGGCCATCGTGGTGCTGTCCATCGCCAATGCGATGAGCATGTCGGTCGTCGAGCGCACCCGCGAAATCGGCACCATGCGGGCCATCGGCATGCGCCGTGCCGGCATCACCCGCATGTTCGTCAGTGAGGCCCTGATGCTGGTGGTGGTGGGCACGGTGGCCGGCCTGCTGTTGACGGCGTTGACGCGCTACGGGGTCAACGCGGCCGACATCCGCTATGTCCCGCCCGGCAACACCATGAGCGTGCCGATCTACATCGGCTTCGACCTGCCGCGCACGGCGCTGGCGGCGGCGGCCCTGGCAGGGCTGGCCATCCTGGCGGCCTACTGGCCGGCGCGCCGCGCCGCGCGCCATCCGATCATCGAATCCCTGGGGCATGTATGAGCGTGAAGAAGATGGAATCCCTTGCCTGGCCCGGCGCGTGGCATCGGCGGCATTGCCTGGCCCTGGGCCTGATCGGGTTGGCGGCGCTGCCGCTGGCCCGGGCCGACGAGCCCGATGCGGCGCAGTTGGTGAAGAGTGCCGACCAGGCGCGCGGCGGCGGCCTGGCCGGCCTGGTCTGGGAGGTGTTCGCCCACAACAGCGGCAGCGGAGCCGATGACCAGCCCGACCAGCGCCTGCGCATCAAGGCCATTGACAACGCCAGCGTGGCCGAGGTGCTCGATCCGCCCAACAGCAAGGGCGCGCGCATGCTGCAGGTCGAACGCAACATGTGGCTGACCAAGCCGGGCTTGAAGAAGCCGGTGGCCATCTCGCCACGGCAGCGCCTCACCGGGCAGGCGGCCATCGGCGACATCGCCGCCACCAACTACGCCCGCGACTACCAGGCCCGCTACCTGCGCCAGGAGAACGTGGGCGACGAGCCCTGCCATGTGCTGGACCTCACGGCTGCCAACCGTCAGACCACCTATGACCGCATCACCTACTGGGTCTCGGTGCGACGCGGTGTGGCGGTGCAGGCCGAATTCCTGTCGCTGTCAGGCAAGAAACTGAAGTCGGCCCAGTTCGAGTACGACAACAGCATCACCGTGCGAGGCCGGTCGCTGCCTTTTGTGAGCCGGATGTCGATTGCCGACGCCCTGACCGACGCCCGCACCACCTTGCAGTACAGCCAGGTCAAGGTGCAGGCGGTGCCCGCGTCCGAGTTCGATGTGGGGAACCTCCAATGAGCGCGCGGCGCGCCTGGTACGCGCTCACCGCCGCGTGGCTTGCTGCGGCCTTGCCGGGGCCGGCCCAGGCCCAGGAGCAAGAGGTCGATGAGGGCCCGGTTCTGCGCATGACGGGCTCATTGGAGGCCTGGACCTATGTCAACCGTTATGGTCTGACGGGCGACAGCGTGCTCAACCCTGGCAATCAAGTGGCCGGATTGCCGCGCAGCCTGGCCCAGTTGGACGTGCGGCTGAACCTGCGGGCAGAAAGAGGGCCGCTGGAAGCCATCCTGAGCCAGCGCTGGCTGGAGCAGGACAGCACCGTCGTGCAGGCCGGTGCCGCACCGTCCGGGCAGACCGTCGGCAGCAGCCAGATGGGGCAGGGCCTTTTGCGCTACAAGAGCGGCCAGGATGCGCTCACGGTCGGGCGCGAGCTGTTCACCTGGGGACCGGCGAATTTCCGTTCACCGAGCAATCCCTTCTATTTCGACGCGGGCCGGACCAACCCGCTGGCGGCCACGCCCGGCGTGGACCTGGTCCGCTACACCAAGGGACTGGGTGACTGGCGCGCGACCGGCGCCTATGTGGCCTCGACCATCCAGATCACACCGGCCGAGGACCTGGGGCGCAGCGTCTTGCTGAAGCTCGACCACCAGGGTCAGGAGCACCTGGCCAGCCTGGTGTGGAGCCAGCAGCAGGGGCGATCCGCCCCCTTTGTCGGCGGCTTTGCCCAGTGGACGCCGGACGATGCCTGGTTGGTCTATGGCGAGTTCGGCAGCTCCCACCTGGCGCAGGCGCTGCATCCCCTGCCCGCCGGTGCGGGGGCGCTTTACAGCCTGCAGCAACCGGCGCCGCGCAGCTGGGATGTCTTGCTGGGGGCCAGCTACACGCTGGAGAACGGTCAGGTGCTGACCGCAGAGACCCTGCACAACGACAGCGGCTACGGCCGGGCCGAGGAGTCTGCCTATTTCGGCCAGGCGGTGCAGGCCGCCATGCTGGCCCAGCAGGGCGCGCCGGCCCTCGGGCTTGGTGCGCTGGGCCAGGCCTTGGGGCAGGCACCGCGCCTGCTGGGCCGCAACTACCTGTGGCTGGGCTGGCAGAGCAATCCGCAGGACAGCAAGCTCTACTGGCGCAGCGAATGGGTGGGCAATCTGACCGACGGCAGCGGCCAGGCCATGGTCTATATCGAACGCAATTTCTGGCCCCGGGTGTCAGGCTTTGCGATGCTCGCCCACCATGTCGGCGGCGCCCAGACCGAATATGGCGCCTTGTGGCGCAATACCCTGATCGTGGGGCTGAAATTCTTCGTGTTCTGAGGAGCGCGTTATGGCAAGCCTGAAGGCGGCCCGGCCAGCGGTCAGCGCGGGCTGACCGTGTCCAGCGGCGCCGAGGCGCTGGGCATGGTGACGCGGCGCGCGCCGTCGAAGCGGCGCTGCCAGTAGCTCTCGCGCATGTCTTCGACCCGGACTTCGCTGCCGGTGCGCGGAGAGTGGATGAATTTGCCGTCACCCACGTAGATGCCCACATGGCTGAAGGCGTGGCGCATGGTGTTGAAGAACACCAGATCGCCGGGTTGAAGATCCTGCTTGTCGATGGTCTGGGTGGCGGCGGCCTGCTGGTCGGCCCGGCGCGGCAGCACCAGACCCACGGTCTGTTCGTAGATGGCGCGCACAAAGCCGCTGCAGTCGAAGCCGGTGGCCGCGTTGTTGCCGCCCCGGCGGTACGGCACGCCCAGGAAGCCCATCGCATTGACCACCAGCTCGGACGCCTGCGAGCTCAG
The DNA here is from genome assembly GCA_019233055.1 of Curvibacter sp. Lineage (GTDB taxonomy): Bacteria > Pseudomonadota > Gammaproteobacteria > Burkholderiales > Burkholderiaceae_C > Curvibacter. Next base: position 17,418 of record JAFAMV010000031.1, on the reverse strand, counting down.
GCTCTGCCGCACATGCTCCAACTGGGTGAGCAGGCCACGGTCCGCCATGAGTCTTTCCATGTCATCCACGGGCTGGCCCGAGGGGGCTGCTTGCGCCGTGAGGGCGAAACCGAGAAAGGAAAAACCGAGAAGTAGAAGGCAAAGCCATCGAGACATGGGGCGAAAGGGTAGCGTCGGGACTTTGGCAAGTCAAGCTGGTTTTCGCAGCTGCAGCGCTGATTCCTGCATAAGGCCGAGTGGGTGCCGGGGCTGGCTGGGGGCATCAGCGGCTATGCTCGGGGTTTTTGCCTGTCGCCCTTTGCGCCAGGGCCTCCTCTCTGAGCATGACCATGACCCCTTCCCCGCAGATCGAGATCGACGAGGCCAGCGGCCTGCCCCAGTTCAAGCGCGTGGTGCTTTTCACCGGGGCCGACGGCCGCGCCGCCTTCCGCGACGAACTGGTGCCGCTGGCTGAAGGCAAGCCGGCAGCCCGCCTGAGCGCCTTTGTCGCGGCGCAGGGCTATCAGCTGCGCTGCAGCCCGCTGGGCTTCCGCAGTGAATTCCACTGCACCGGCGAGCCGCAATGGGTGTTCATTCTTCAGGGGCAGATGGAGATCGGCCTGCAGGACGGCCGCAGCCGGGTGTTCGGCCCGGGTCAGCATTTCTATTCGGCCGACACCCTGCCGGAGGGGGCGGTCTTCGATCCTGCGTTGCACGGCCATTGGAGCCGCCAGGTCGGTCCGGACCCCCTGGTGACCCTGTTCCTGCGCGACTGAGGGGCCGCGTCAGTCCTGCAGCGGCAGGCGCAGGCGCAGCAGGGCGCGCACAAAGCCGTGGTCGGAGCGGCTGCGGTTGTGGCCTTCGTTGAGGTGATCGGTGAAGTACTGGATGCGGCGCACGTCGCCGATGCTGAAGCGCCCCTCGGCGAGAAAGCCTTCGCTGACCAGGATCTGGTCGAGCACCTCGGGGTGTCCCTGGTGGATGTGCGAATAGGCGACATTGCTGCGCAGCCCCATCTCGCTCTGTTCGTCGTAGGCATTGAACAGGGCCAAGCGACGGGCCGACCGGTCGTAGGCGACCTCCGACGTGGCGGCCACCAGTTGGGTGGTCACGCTGTGCGGGCCGTCATTGAAGTCGCCCACCACGATGAGGGGCGCCGGCCCGGCGTTCAACAGGTCGACGACCAGGCCGCGCAGCGCGGCGGCTTCGGCGCCGCGCATCATCAGTGAGCGCAGGGTCGCGAGCGCCGCCACCTTGGGGTCGTCGCGGTCTTCGAGCGGATGGCCCAGTTCGTCGAGCAGGAACTTCGGGCGTTTCGATTTCAGGTGCACATTCAGCAGCCGGATGCCCTGGCCGTGCTTCATGCGCAACGTGGCCAGCAGCGGAGGGCGCTCGAAGTGGCGATGCACGCCCAGGCCGGGAATCTCCAACGGCTGGGGCAGGGCAAAGTCATGCAGCGAGCGCAATTCGTCCACCGCAAGCCGGGTGGCGAGCCCCAGACGGGGCGTGCCTTCGGCGCCGTGCTGGCCGGGGCTGTTCTCGGCGCCAGGGGCGGCCACCAGGTGGTAGTGCAGGCGGCTGCGTTTGACGGCCCCCTTGAACGCGGCTTCGTCCCAGACCTCCTGGACCGCCAGGATGTCGGCGTTGAGGGTGGCGAAGCGCTCACCCAGCCAGTCGATCTTGTGCTCGAATTCGTGCTGGCTGTAGGGGTCCTGATGCGGGTAATACACCCGGCCGGGGTTGGCCAGGTTCAGCAGATTGCAGGTCGCCACCGAGAGCGTGGCATAGCGGCTCGGCTCGGCGGGACCCATCGCGTGTCGCGTGCCGGGGTTCAGCGGCCGAAGCCGCGGCCACGGTTGCCGCCGCCGAAGCCACCGCCACCGCCGCCACCACCGGAACGGCCGCCGCCGAAGCCGCCGCCGCCCGAACGGCCACCGCGCCCGCCACGGCCGCGCTCGGCCATGCTGTCGACGCTGGTGCGCATCGGGTCGGGTTGGCCGCCGGCGCTGTTGCTGCGCGCCGGTGTACCGCGGCCGGTCAGCGTGGCCAGGGCGGCCGATGCGTCATGGCGCACGCCGGCCTGGCTGTCGCCGCGCTCTCCACCCCCACGCGGACCACGGTGGCCGCCTGCGTGGCCGCCACCCCCACCGCCACCACCACGGGCCGGGCGTGGCTGGCCCGGGTTGCGCGGTGCGCCCTCGAAGCCCTGGCCGTCGCCCCGCGCCGGCTTGCTGCGCGAGCCGCCCGGCTGGCCACCCCGGTTGCCCTGGCCCTGGCCCGAAGGCTGGCCATTGCCGCCACGGGCCTGACCGCCGCCCTGGGCGGCCTTGTTGTCGCGGATGCGTTGCATCATCTCGGAGCGCGCTGCCTTGGCGGCAGCGGCCATGACCTCGCGGCTGGGGGGCTTGCCGGCGCCGCCCCAGATGGTCTGGCGGCCCATGGCGATGGGCTCGGCGTGTTCGCCGGGCTCGGGGCCGAAGCCGTCGATCACCTTGACTTCGATGTTCTGCTTGGTGAAGCGCTCGATGTCCTGCATGAAGCCTTCTTCGTCCAGGCAGACCAGGCTCACGGCCTCGCCGCTGGCGCCGGCGCGACCGGTGCGGCCGATGCGGTGCACATAGTCTTCGCTGACGTTGGGGATTTCATAGTTGACCACATGCGGCAGCTCGTCGATGTCGATGCCGCGGGCGGCGATGTCGGTGGCCACCAGGGCGCGGATCTCGCCGGTCTTGAAGCCCTGCAGGGCCTGGGTGCGGGCGCTCTGGCTCTTGTTGCCGTGCAAGGCCATGGCCTTGATGCCGTTCTTGGTCAGGTATTCGGCCACGTTGTTGGCGCCGAACTTGGTGCGGGTGAACACCAGCACCTGGCTCCAGTTGTGCTCCTGGATGATGTGGGTCAGCAGCGCCTTCTTCTTGCCGCGGCCCACCGGGTGGATCACCTGGGTGATGCGCTGCACGGTGGTGTTGCGCGGCGTGACCTGGATGCTCTGCGGGTTGCGCAGCAGCGAGTTGGCCAGTTCGCGGATGTCGTCGCTGAAGGTGGCCGAGAACAGCAGGCTCTGCTTTTCGCGCGGCACCAGGGCCAGGACCTTCTTCACATCGTGGATGAAGCCCATGTCGAGCATGCGGTCGGCCTCGTCGAGGATCAGGATCTGCACGGTGGACAGGTCCAGATGGCCTTGCTGCTGCAGGTCCAGCAGGCGGCCCGGGGTGGCGACCAGGATGTCGACGCCGCGCTTGAGGGCCGAGATCTGCGGGTTCATGCCCACGCCGCCGAAGATGACGGTGGAGCTCAGGTCCAGGTACTTGCCGTAGTCGCGCACCGACTCCTCGACCTGGGCGGCGAGCTCGCGGGTGGGGGTCAGCACCAGGGCGCGCACGCCGACGCCGCCGCTGCGGTTGGCGCTGCGCTGCCCCTGGCTGAGCTTGTGCAGCACGGGCAGGGTGAAGGCGGCCGTCTTGCCGGTGCCGGTCTGGGCGCCGGCCAGCAGGTCGTGGCCTTCGAGCACGGCGGGAATCGCCTGCGCCTGGATGGGGGTGGGGTTTTCGTAGCCTTGTTCGTGAACGGCCTTGAGAATCGCCGGGGCGAGATTCAGATCATCAAATGTCATGTTGAGGTGCCCTTGCCGGGCACTGGGGAATCGGCCTGTCCGGATGCCTGGGGCACCGGTCCAGTGAGGCAGATTTAGCTTCGGAGTGGGTCAGTCACAAGACAGGAGACTGTCTTTCTGGCCCGCAGCGGATCGCTGATGTTGCGAGTTACTGGCGAACGCAACAGACAGCATTGTCGCATGAGTCGATAATCATGGGTTGAATCGACCCTTTTTCATCCAGAACAGAACATGGCCCAATACGTTTTTTCCATGAACCGCGTCGGCAAGATCGTGCCGCCGAAACGGCAGATCCTGAAGGACATCTCGCTGAGCTTCTTCCCCGGCGCCAAGATCGGCGTGCTGGGCCTGAACGGCTCGGGCAAGTCGACCCTGCTGAAGATCATGGCCGGCATCGACAAGGAGATCGAGGGCGAGGCCATCCCCATGGCCGGCCTGAAGATCGGCTACCTGCCCCAGGAGCCCCAACTCGACCCCGAGCAGACCGTGCGCGAATCGGTTGAAAGCGGCATGGGCGAGATCAAGGCGGCCCAGCAGCGCCTCGAAGAGGTGTATGCCGCCTATGCCGAGGAAGATGCCGATTTCGATGCCCTGGCCGCCGAACAGGCCAAGCTCGAAGCCATCATCGCCACCGCCGGTGACGCCTCCGACCACCAGCTCGAGATCGCCGCCGACGCCCTGCGCCTGCCGCCCTGGGAGGCCGTGATCGGCAAGCTCTCGGGCGGTGAGAAGCGCCGCGTCGCCCTGTGCCGCCTGCTGCTGTCCAAGCCCGACATGCTGCTGCTCGACGAGCCCACCAACCACTTGGACGCTGAGTCGGTCGACTGGCTGGAGCAGTTCCTGGCCCGTTTCTCGGGCACCGTGGTGGCCATCACCCACGATCGCTACTTCCTGGACAACGCCGCCGAGTGGATTCTCGAACTCGACCGGGGCCATGGCATTCCCTACAAGGGCAACTACAGCACCTGGCTCGACCAGAAGCAGGCCCGCCTGGAGTCCGAGCAGAAGGGTGAAGAAGCCCGTGCCAAGGCGCTCAAGAAGGAACTCGAATGGGTGCGCCAGAACGCCAAGGGGCGTCAGGCCAAGAGCAAGGCCCGTATCGCCCGCTTCGAGGAACTGAGCGACTACGAATACCAGAAGCGCAACGAGACGCAGGAAATCTTCATTCCTGTGGCCGATCGCCTGGGCAGCCAGGTCATCGAGTTCAAGAACGTCAGCAAGTCCTTCGGCGACCGTGTGCTGATCGACAACCTGAGCTTCAACATCCCGGCCGGCGCCATCGTCGGCATCATCGGTCCCAACGGGGCCGGTAAATCGACCCTGTTCAAGATGATCGCCGGCCGCGAGCAGCCCGATTCGGGCGAGGTGGTGGTCGGTCAGACCGTCAAGATGGCCTATGTGGACCAGAACCGCGACGAACTCGCCAATGACAAGACCGTCTGGGAAGACGTGTCCGGCGGGCTCGACATCCTGACCGTGGGCAAGTTCCAGATGGCCAGCCGTGCCTACTGCGGCCGCTTCAACTTCAACGGCGGCGACCAGCAGAAGAAGGTCGGCCTGCTGTCGGGCGGGGAACGCGGGCGCCTGCACCTGGCCAAGACCCTGATCGCGGGCGGCAACGTGCTGCTGCTCGATGAACCCTCGAACGACCTGGACGTGGAAACCTTGCGCGCGCTGGAAGACGCGCTGCTCGAGTTCGCCGGCACCATCCTCGTGATCAGCCACGACCGCTGGTTCCTGGACCGCATCGCCACCCACATCCTGGCCGCCGAAGGCGACAGCCAATGGACCTTCTTCGACGGCAACTACCAGGAGTACGAGGCCGACAAGAAGAAGCGCCTGGGCGAAGAGGGTGCCAAGCCCAAGCGTGTCCGATTCAAGGCGCTCAAATAAGCGTAAAACAATGAAACAATAAAGGGGCCTTCGTCAGGCCCCTTTTTCATTGGCGCACGCCAGCGAGCCCGCACAGGACGTCTTCACACATGAACACCAAAGTATCCGCCGGCAACCCTTCTCCGATTCTTCAGGAGTGTCTGGCGGATGCGTCGCGTGAAGCGCGCATGTTGATGGAGAAGCTGGTCGATTACACCCGCCATACCCTGCGTGAGCGTGAAAGTACCCTGCGCAACTTCGGCGACCGCAACGCGGTCACCGAAGCCATCGAGCAACTCAACCGCCACCATCGCGGCATGGTCGACGCCTTTGTGCGTCTGGTCGAAGCGGGTTTTGCCGCCGGATCGGCCGGTGACGCGGAAGCGATCAAGCCCCAGGCCCTGTTGGAGCTGCGCTTCGATCAACTGGAGCTGATGGACGAATCCCAGGTCCAGACCCGTGTGGAGCTGGCGCGGGCCCAGCAGATGACACTGCATGCGGTCGAGGCCAGCCTGCCCGAGCTCAACACCCTGACCAGTGCCCTGCAGGGTTTTCCCAATGTGCTGCCCGAGCGCAATCCTTTCCGTCCCGAGGTCTACCTGCGGGCCCTGCAGGAGGTGGTGGAGAAGACCGGCGCCTCGAGCCAGGTCCGCATGGCCTGGTCGCAGCAGATGTGCGCACTGCTCGGCAAGGAGCTCCATGGCTTCTATGCCTTTCTGAACCGCAAGCTGCAGAGCAAGGGCATCAAGCCTGCCGGCTACACCGTCACCCAGGTCGCGGGCGGCGCCGGGGTCGGTCGGGCGCTCTACACCCCGGACGTGCTGCCCTCGGTCCGCTCTGGCGAGGGGGTGGATGCCGGGGAGGCGCGGCGCGCTCCTGCGGTCGCCCAGCCAACTGCCCAGGCCAAGGCCGGGGCGGTGCCTGCGGGGGCGGCGAAACCACGGCCGGCAGGCCCCGCCATGCCTGTGCCGCCACGCCCTGCGCCTAGACCGGATCCCGTGGCATCTCCAGAGTCCTTGCTGACCGTGGACCGGCTGCGGCGCCTGCTGGCGGATGAGCCGCCCCATGCGCGGCATTCGGCGGCGGCGCAGCCGCGGCAGGACAACATGGATTCGGTCGCCGCCCGTCTGGAGGAGTTCACGCGGCGCTTCGAGCGCGAGTTCGAGTTGAGCCCCGATGCGTCGGAAGGGCCGCCCAGCGACTTCGCGACCACCATGCCGGCCGCCTTCGATGCCTTTGAGGACCCGCGCGATGTCGATCAGGTCATGCAACGCCTGGCTTCGCGGGCGCCGCGCCGGACCGGGGCCCAGCCGCTGACCGTCGGGGTGTTGCGGCGGCAACTGCGCCAGCATGGGGAGGACATGGGGCATGCCGTGGCCCTCGAGGTGGTGACCCTGATGATCGAGAACATCATCGGCGACCCGCGGCTGCTGGCACCGGTGCGCCAGGCGGTGCAGGACCTGGAGCCCGCGCTGATGCAGCTGGTGGTGGCCGACGTCCGCTTCTTCAGTGACAAGACCCACGCGGCCCGGCGCCTGCTCGACGAGGTGACGCAGCGCAGCCTGGCCTTCCAGACCGAGCGCAGCCCTGGCTTTGCCGAATTCATGAAGCCCGTCAACGCGATGGTCGACATGCTGTCAGGTGCGGTGATCGACAACGCCAGCCCATTCGACGTCGCTCTGCGGGAGTTGGACCGGGCCTGGAGCGAGCACCGCGAAACCGAGACCCGCAAGCGCGAGCAGGCGGTGCAGGCCCTGATGCAGGCCGAACAGCGCAATCTGTTGGCGGCCCGGGTGCGGCAGGAGGTCCAGCAGTTCGAAGGATTGGGCGCGGTCGCCGTTGAACTGCAGGAGTTCCTCATGGGGCCCTGGTCCCAGGTGGTGGCCCAGTCCAGGCTTGGCGAACGCGCGGCCGAAGCCGATCCGGGGGGCTATTTCGCGCTGATCCCGGAATTGCTCTGGAGCGCCCAGCCCGCGCTGGCCCGGCAGAACCTGGGGCGGTTGACCCGTCTGATCCCTTCCTTGCTGGGGCGTCTGCGCGAGGGCTTGAAGACCATCGATTTCCCGCCGATCCTGACCAGTGCATTTCTGGAAAAACTGATCGTCCTGCATCAGGCGGCCTACCGTCCGGCTGTGGTGTCGGAGCTTGCGCCAGCCCCAGCCCCGGCGCCGGTGGCCGATCCTTCCGCCCAGGGGCATGAAGACCTTGAGTCGGCCTGGCTAGCGCCGCAGGAGGCCCGTGCATCGGGTTTCCTGACCCTGCCGCCGGAAGCCGGTCCGGATGCCGATGCCCCCACGGAGCCGGTTGGTCTGCCGCAGCTTGCGTCGGCCGATGCGGTCCCGCTGGGCCTTGGGGCCTGGGTGGAACTGCTCAGCGAGGGGCGCTGGGTGCGCACGCAACTGACCTGGGCCAGTCCGCATGGCTCGCTGTTCCTTTTCACCGGAGCCGATGGCAGCACCCAGTCCATGACGCGACGCATGCGGGATCGCCTGGTCGCCGAAGGCAGCCTGCGGGTGGTGGCCGACCAGCCGGTGGTCAGCGGGGCGCTGGATCAGGTGGCCAAGGCCGCCCTGATCAACACCGTGGCCCGGCCGCCCGAAAGCTGACGGGGCAGCCCCTCGTTCGGCTCGGGCGCTTGGACAGGTCAGGCGAAGTCGCCGGCACAGGGGAGATGCAGGCCGTCAACCGTGGTCAGTGAGCGGGCCGCCAGCACCGCGCGCACGGTGGCCCGGGCGGTGGCCTCGGCGGCCATGGTCGACAGGACCATCATGCCCGGCGAGCGGGCCGCTCGGCCGGTGCCCAACGCAAAAAGGGTGTCTCCATCTGATGGTGTGTGGACCGGGTTGATGCTGCGCGCCAGCCCATCGTGGCCGGCCACCGCCAGCCGCTGTGCCTGGGCCTTGCTGATCGGTGCATCGGTGGCGATCACGCCGATGGTGGTGTTGGTGCCGGCGAGCAGGGGCTTGGGCTCATCGCCCCGCAGCAGGGCGCGTCGGGTATCGACCAGGGCCCGGCCTCCGGGGGTGCGTGCCCCGGCCAGAACCCTGCCGGTCTCCGGATCGACCACGTCGCCGAGCGCGTTGCAGGCAATCAAGGCACCCACCGTGACGCCCCCCACCCGCACCGAGGCGGTCCCGATGCCGCCCTTCATGGCGCGCTGGATGCCGAAGATCTTGCCGACGGCGGCGCCGCTGCCTGCCCCCACATTGCCTTCGGCCGGCCGCCGTGCCGATGCGGCGGCGCAGGCGGCATAGCCGGCGTCGGCATCGGGGCGCACCCGCATATCGCCCACCAGCAGGTCGAACAACACGGCGGCGGGCACGATGGGCAGTCTGCCGACGCGGACATCCAGGCCGATTCCCTGCTCCTCCAGCCAGCGCATCGCGCCGGTGGCCGCCTCCAGGCCCCAGGCGCTGCCGCCGGCCAGCACGATGGCATGGACTTGCTCGACCAGATTGGTCGGCGCGAGCAGGTCGGTTTCGCGGGTGCCGGGTGCCGCGCCTCGCACATCGACACCCGCCACGGCCCCATCGCGTGCGATCACCACCGAGCAGCCGGTGGGGCGACGGGGATCGCTGTGCTGTCCGACCTCGATGCCGGGGACATCGGTGATGCTGCCGGGCCGTGGCCGGGCGGAGGGCCGACGGTGTGAAGTGGGGGCGGGGGTGGTGGGCATGGACTCGGGCCAGGATAGGGATGCAGACAGGGGGCGTGCCCGGTCGCGTGGCGCCGGGCCGCGGACGATTATGGTGCTGAAGTGCCGATGCCGATGCCGATGCCGATGCCGATGCCGATGCCTGCAGCCCGCAGGCGACAAGACCGGCCCGGCCCGCCGTCAGGACTGCTGCCGGCGTGCCTTGTCCAGCCACAGGCCGAGTTGCTGCAACAGGGCCTGCCTGCTGAACGAGCAGGACTCTTCGTCGAACAGCGCAGAGGACTCCAGCCGGTCGAGCAGGGCGTGCCAGACCTGCGCATAGTTGGGCGGCAGCTGTTCCAGCAGGCCCTGTGCGTCGCGGAAATGCTGCAGCAGCTGCTGCAGACTCAGATGGCCGGTTTGATGCTGTCGCAGGCTGTCTTGAAGGTGGTCGAACGCGGCGTCGCGCATGGTGTTCTCCGAAAATGCAACAGTTTCCATGGTGTATGCCAAAAATTTTGAAAAAAACGATTGATTTGATGAACCTCGCTGGATGCCCGGCCGTCGGCATGGCATGCTCTTGAGCAATATTGTTTGCAGCGCCTCAATGGCTCGCGGATTTCGAATACGGTCATGTTGAAACTTGTCACCGCCCGGCAATTGCGCCTCGGCATGTATCTGCACAAGTTCGGCGGAGCTTGGATCAAGCATCCCTTCTGGCGGACGGCTTTTCTGCTGGAAGACACCAAGGATCTGGCAGCCATCCTGGACAGTGGCGTCGAAGAGATCTGGATCGATCTGAGCAAAGGCCTGGATGTGGACGCCGGGCCTGCTGCGCCCGCACCGGCACCGCCTCCCCAGGCGCCGGTGGTACCGGTGACACCGGCCCGGCCCGAAGCCGCCCCCGGCCTGCCTCCCGATCGACCGGCCACGATGGGCGAGGAGCTCCTCCGGGCCAAGAAGATCCTGGTCGACAGCAAGGACGCCGTGGCGTCCATGTTCAATGACGTGCGCCTGGGCAAGGCCATCGAGGTGCAGGATGCGCTGCCCTTGATCGAAGAGGTGACGTCGTCGGTGATGCGCAACCCCGGTGCGCTGGTCAGCATCGTGCGCCTGAAGAACCGGGACGACTACACCTACATGCATTCGGTGGCCGTCTGTGCCCTGATGGTGGCGCTGGCACGCCAGTTGGGCCTGAGCGATGCCCAGACCCGCGAGGCCGGGCTGGCCGGCATGATGCATGACCTGGGCAAGGCCATGATGCCGCTTGATGTGCTCAACAAGCCGGGCAGCCTCACCGAGGCCGAATACACGATCATGAAGAAGCACCCGGAAGAGGGCTGGCGCCTGCTGCGTGAAGGCGGCGGTGCGCCGGCTTCGGTGCTCGACGTGGCCCTGCACCACCATGAAAAGATCGATGGTTCCGGCTATCCGCATCGCCTCAAGGCCGACGGGATCGAGTTGATGTCGCGCATGGGCGCGATCTGCGATGTCTATGATGCGGTCACCTCCAACCGGCCCTACAAGGCCGGTTGGGATCCGGGCACCTCGATCCGGCGCATGAACTCCTGGGCCGGGCATTTCGATCCGGTGCTCATGAAGGCCTTCATCCGCAGCATCGGCATCTACCCGATCGGTTCGCTGGTGCGGCTCGAGTCGGGCTACCTGGCCGTCGTCACCGAGCAGAACGAGGCCTCGCTGCTCACGCCGCGCGTCAAGGTGTTCTTCTCGACCCGCTCCAACGAGCCGGTGGTGCAGCGCGACATCGATCTCAGTGTCCAGACCTCCGAGAAGATCGTGGCGGTCGAAGACAAGGAGAAATGGGGCTTCAAGTACCTGGACGAACTCTGGTCGGCGGGCTGAACCGGCGCGGGGCGCCGCGCTCAAAGCCGGGCCAGCCGATCCAGGGCCTGGCGCAGCGTGTCGTCCTTCTTGGCAAAGCAGAAGCGGACCACCTGCTGGTCGAAGCCCTCACCGTAGAAGGCTGACAGCGGGATGGCGGCGACGCCGATCTCGCGGGTCAGCCATTGGGCGAAATCGGCTTCGCCAAGCGGGCTGAGCGCCGAATAGTCGACACATTGGAAGTAGCTGCCTTCGCTGGGCAGCAGGCGGAACCGGGTCTTGGCCAGACCGTCGCGGAACAGGTCGCGCTTGCGCTGGTAGAAGGCCGGCAGGTCCTGGTAGGGGGCCGGGTCTGCCATGTAGCGCGCCAGGCCATGCTGCATCGGCGTGTTGACGGTGAACACATTGAACTGGTGGACCTTGCGGAACTCGTGCGTCAACGCCGCCGGGGCGGCCACATAGCCCACCTTCCAGCCTGTCACATGGTAGGTCTTGCCGAAACTCGACACGATGAAGGCCCGCGCGGCCAGACCAGGAAAACGGGCCGCGCTCTGGTGCTGCTGGCCGTCGAAGACCATGTGCTCGTAGACCTCGTCGGAGATCAGCAGCACCTCGGTCGGGGCCAGCAGTTCCTGCAGGCGCAACATGTCTTCGCGGCTCCAGACCGTGGCGCTGGGGTTGTGGGGCGAGTTGATCAGGATCGCCCGGGTGCGGGGGCCGATGGCGGCGGCAATCCGGTCGAAGTCAGGCCTGAAGGTGCCCGGGGTCAGCGGGACCCGCACGACCTTGCCGCCGGCCAGTTCGATGTTGGGCACATAGCTGTCGTAGCAGGGCTCCAGCACGATGACCTCGTCGCCGGGGTGGACCACGGCAAGGATGGCCGTGATGATGGCCTGGGTGGCGCCGGCGGTGATGGTGATTTCGCCCGCCGGGTCATAGCGGCGGCCATGCAGGCGTTCGATCTTGCCGGCGATCGCTTCGCGCAGCACCGGCACGCCGGCCATGGGCGGGTATTGGTTGAGGCCCTGGCGCATGGCGTGGTCCACCGCATCCAGCAGGCGGGGATCGCAGTCGAAGTCCGGAAAGCCCTGGCCCAGGTTGACGGCACCGGTGTCGGCGGCCAGCGCGGACATCACCGTGAAGATGGTGGTCCCCACGGAGGGCAGTTTGGATTTCAACGTCGGGGTTGCGCCGGGCGCCGGTGGGGTGGAGGTGTTCATGGTGTGCGGTGGATGGCGGGAGGCAGCCTGGTGTGCGGGCGCGCACGCTCAGAGTTCGTAGTCGTTGACGTGTCCGTTGAGGGCCTTGGCGATCAGTTCGCGGCTCAATCGGTCGCTGAGCAGTTCAGCAAACTTGAAGACGAAATTGCGCAGATAGGCACTGCGCTTGAAAGCCACCCGCGCCACGTTCTGGCCGAACAGATGGCCTACCGGGCGCACCGCCAGATCGGCCACCGGGTCGTCGCGCACGGCCATCTCGGCCACGATGCCCACGCCCAGCCCGAGTCGGACATAGGTCTTGATCACATCCGAGTCGATGGCCTCGAGCGCGATGCGCGGCTGCAGCTTCTTGTGGGCGAAGGCGTTGTCCACCCGGGTCCGGCCGGTGAAAGAGGGGTGGTAGGTGATGATGGGTTCCTGGGCGATGTCTTCCAGGCTGATCCGTTCCTTGGCGGCGAGCGGGTGCTCGGGCGGCAGCACCAGCACGTGCTGCCACTCATAGCAGGGCAGGGTGACGAGGTCGGCGTAGTCGGACAGCGACTCGGTCGCGATGCCGATCTCGGCCACCTCGTCGAGCACCATGCGCGCGACCTGGTCGGGCGCCCCCTGGTGCAGGCTGACGTTGACCTTGGGGTAGGCTTCGCGCAGGCGTGCCACGGGCACCGGCAGCACATAGCGCGCCTGGGTGTGGGTGGTGGCAATGGAGAGTGTGCCGCTGTCCTGGGCGCTGAACTGCTCGCCGATGCGGCGCAGATTGCCCACCTCGCGCATGATCAATTCGATGCTTTTGAGCACATGCTGGCCGGGCTCGGTGATGCGTTTGAGCCGCTTGCCGTGGCGGGCGAAGATCTCGACGCCCAGTTCCTCTTCCAGTTCGATGATCGCCTTTGAAACGCCTGGCTGCGAGGTGTGCAGGGCCTTGGCCGCTTCGGTCAGGTTGAGATTGCGGCGTGCCGCTTCCTGGACGAATCGGAATTGGTGCAGGTTCATATCGATTATCGACTAAGAGAATTTTTCATTATGCTTCAAAAGACTAATGAAAATCGGCGCCTGCGGACAGGGCCAAGGTCGCGAGTGCATTGACGATGTGGGCGCTCTCGCCGATGGCGGGCAGCAGTTCCAGTTCGATTCCGGGGTGGGCTGTCTGCAGGGATTGCAGCAACACCGGCAGGTCTTCGCGGGCATGGCGGCCGACGCCGAGGAACATCGGCACCACGCGGATCCGGCGCTGCCCCTGCGCCACCAGTTCGGCGCAGGCCCCGGCCAGGTTGGGCGCCATCAGCTCGAGGTAGGCGCAACGCACCTCGGTCTGGGGGCTCAGGTGGCGGATGCGCTGCGCGACGGCCTGGATCGGCGCCGACCAGGCCGGATCTCGCGAGCCATGGGCGAACAGGATGATGGCGGGTTGTGGCATGGCGGTGCGGGGCGTGGGGCCGTCAACGTCGCAGCACCAGCCAGCCGAAGGCGCCCAGCGAGAGCAGCGAATAGATGAGCCCGGGCGCTGCGGCCACCAGCCAGGGCGTCCAGTTCTGCAGATTGCCGATGTAGCCGAAGACGTTGTTGAGCAGGAAGAAGCTGATGCCGGCCATCACGCCGCCGAACACATAGGTGGCGATGCCGCCCGAGCGGAAATGCAGGTAGGCGAAGGGCAGGGCCAGGACGACCATCACCAGGCAGCTCAGGGGGTAGAAGACCTTGCGCCAGAACTCGATCTCGTAGGCCTGCGCGCTCTGACCATTGGCGTCCAGGTGGCGGATGTATTCGAACAGGTCGATGGTGCGCATCCGGTCGGGCTTGAGCAGGGCGGCGGACACCATTTCGGAGCTGATCTGGGTGGGCCAGCGCAGCTGCGGCTGGTTGCTCTGCTCGACCTGGGCGTGCTCGTTGGCCTCGTCATGGAAATCGCTGCGCTGGACCTCGAACAGCTGCCAGGCGTCGTCCTTGCCGAATTCACCGCGCGCAGCGTGGGTCAGCGAGATCAGATGGCCCTGGCGGTTGTATTCGAAGATGCGGATGTTCTGCATGCCGCCTTCCCCGGTCATGCGGCCGATGTTCACCGCAAACGAGCTGTAGTCCTGCTTCTCCTTCATCCAGGCGCCGGTCTGGCCGGTGGTGGCGCGGCCCTGGTAGCGGGCCTTCATCAACTGCCCGGCGCGCTCGGTGGCCGGCGCCAGGTAGTCGCCGACCGCGAAGGTGGTGATCACGAAGCTCAGACCCAGCACCAGCAGTGTGCGCAGGGCACGCCAGGGGCCCAGGCCGCTGGTGCGCAGGATGGTGTACTCGGAGCTCTGCGCCAGATTGGCCATGACGAAGATGGTGCCGATGAGGACCGTGATCGGGAACAGCTCGTAGAGGTGGCTGGGCACCTGCAGCGCCACGTAGAGCAGGGCGTGGGTGATCAGGTAGCCGCCCTGGTTGAGCCAGCGCAGTTCATCGACCAGGTCGAAGAAGAAGAACAGGGCCAGAAAGCCCAGCGTCACGAAGGACACCGCGCTCAGGATCTCGCCATAGAGGTAGCGACGCAGGATTTTCATGGGGTGCCGATCTCGCTGCGGCGCTGCGCCAGGCATTCGGAGGCGTCGGCCGCACGCCGCTGCCAGAGCTGGCGCCAGCTCCAGTTGTAGTGGCGTTTGGTCAGCAGGGCCAGGCCCAGGGCGCTGGCGCCGCCATGCAGCAGCAGCATGAAGGCCGGGGCGGAGATCGAGCCCACCGCGATCCAGTTCTGGCCGAGGTTGATGAAGTTGTAGTAGACGACGAAGGCGAACAGGGCGAACACCAGGCTGCCGGTGCGCCCGGCCCGTGGATTGACCACCGACACGGCCAGCGCGAGGATCACGAAATTGAAGCCCGCCATGGCCAGGCCGAGCCGCCAGGCCAGTTCACCGAGATTGGGTGGGTTGGGGTCACGCAGCAGCGCCAGGGTCGACAGGGCCTTGGTGGGGCCGGCCTCCTGGTCGCCCAGCACAGCGCCTTCGATCAGGGTGCCATATTCGTCGAAGTCGCTGAGCTTGATCGAATGGTCGGCATTCGACTGCTCCATGCGCTGGCCGTTGCTCAGCAGCACGAAGCGCTGGTCGCCCACGGTCTCGACCCGTGCGCTGCGTGCCGAGGTGATGGCCTCCTTGCCATGCTCGTTGGCGGCGATCAGCACGTTGTTGCCGCTCTGGGCATTGTTCGACTGCTTGTCGACGAAGAACACCCGCGTGCCGCTGGCCGACTCCTGGAACTGCCCCGGCGCGATGCGCTCGATGTCGCCGCGCTTTTCGTAGTGGTCCTTCATGTCCTGCACCTGCTGGTTCGACCAGGGCCAGCCCACCAGGGCCAGCAGGGCGATGACCAGCAGCACCGGCCAGGCGAAGCGGAACAGCGGTGAGACGAAACTGGCCAGACCGCGCCCGCTGGCGAACCAGATGGCCATCTCGCTGTCGCGGTACATGCGCGACAGGGTGCCGACGATGGACACGAAGAGGCTCAGCGTGAGGATGGTCGGCAGGTGTCCGAGCACCGTGTAACCCATGACCATCATGACGTCGGACGGGTTGACGGCACCGCGCGAGGCCTGACCGAGGGTCCGGATCAGCATCATGGTCATCACCACGGTGGCCAGCACCACCAGGGTGGCGCCGAAGCTGCGGGCCAGTTCCTTGCGTAGAGTGGAATGGAATAACATTGTTGGCGATAAAAGGGCGATTATGAACTTCGAACTGAAACCTCTGACGCTGTCCGCAGCCGTCCAACAAAAGTCCGATCTCCTCCTGGTGCTCGTGTCCGAAACCGATGTGCCGGGCCAGGACGCGCTGTCCAGCGTGTGGGCCCAGGCCGTCAAGGCCGGGGATTTCGAAGCCAAGGCCGGCCGGGTGCTGTCGACCTATCGTCTGCCGGCGGTGCAATGCAGCCGCGTGGTCTTCGCAGGCATCGGCGACGCCAGCCCCAAGTCGGTCCGCCAGGGGCTCCAGGCCGGTCTGGGGACGGTCAGGGCCGAGCAGGTCAAGCGCCTGCTGGTGGTGCTGGCCGGCGGCCAGGCCGCCGCCCCGGTGCTGCAGGCCCTGGTGCTGGCCGTGGCCGACGCCACCTATGCCTACACCACCACCAAGAGCAAGGGCGACGGGCGGCAGCTTCAGCGTGTCACGCTGGCGGCGGCTTCGCTGGATGCGCCGGCCCGCGAGGCCTTCCGGCGTGCCGTGGCCACGGTCGGCGGCATCGAGCTGGCCAAGGAATGGGGCAATCGTCCGGCCAACCATGCCACACCGACCCTGCTGGCAGGGGCCGCCAAGGCCCTGGCCACCCGGGGCAGCGGCATCCAGTGCGAGGTGCTCACGCCGCGCGAAGTGGCCCGCCTGGGCATGGGCGCCTTCATGGCCGTGGCTCAAGGCTCCGAGGAGGAGCTGCGCTTCATCGTCCTCAAATACCAGGGCGCGGCCCGCAGCCAGGCGCCGGTGGTCCTGGTCGGCAAGGGCATCACCTTCGACACCGGCGGCATTTCGATCAAGCCGGCGGCCGAGATGGACGAGATGAAGTTCGACATGTGTGGCGCGGCCAGCGTCCTGGGCACTTTCAGGGCGCTGGGCGAACTGCGGCCTGACATCAACGTCGTCGGCCTGATCCCGACTTGCGAGAACATGCCGGATGGCCGTGCCCTGAAGCCGGGCGACGTCATCACCAGCATGAGCGGTCAGACCATCGAGGTGTTGAACACCGACGCCGAGGGGCGCCTGATCCTGTGCGATGCCCTGAGCTACGCCGAACGGTTCAAGCCGCGTGCGGTCATCGACATCGCGACCCTCACGGGGGCCTGCGTGGTCGCCCTGGGTGCGGTCCGCTCCGGCCTGTTCGCTTCGGATGACGGGCTGGCCTCGGCCTTGCAGTCGGCCGGCGATGCGGCACAGGACCTGTGCTGGCGTCTGCCGTTGGACGAAGACTACGCCGAAGGCCTGAAGACCAACTTCGCCGATGTGGCGAATGTGGCGGGCCGTGCAGGTGGAGCGATCACGGCGGCCAAGTTCCTGCAGCGTTTCGCCGCCCGCTTTCCCTGGGCCCACCTGGACATCGCCGGCACGGCCTGGAAGAGCGGCAGCGCCAAGGGGGCGACGGGGCGGCCTGTGGGGCTGCTGCTGGCCTATCTGCTCGCCGCCGGTGCCGAAGAGACCAGGCCGGCCCGGCGGCCCGCCCGCAGCCGGGCCGCAGGCACGGCCGCCAAGGATGCCGGGACCGCATGACGGGGATCGATTTCCACTTCAACATGCCCGACAAGCTGCCCTATG
>JAFAMV010000023.1 GCA_019233055.1 Curvibacter sp. | reverse complement strand
GATATAGGCCGCCTGCTCGTCGGTCAGCACCGTCAGCTTCGCGTTGAGCTTGGACAACTGCAGGCGCGCCACCTTCTCGTCGAGGTGCTTGGGCAGCACATAGACCTTGCCCACGTCATAGCCCTCGGGGTGGGTGAACAGCTCGATCTGGGCGATGGTCTGGTTGGCAAAGGACGAGCTCATGACGAAGCTCGGGTGACCGGTGCCGCAGCCCAGATTGACCAGCCGGCCCTTGGCCAGCAGGATGATGCGCTTGCCATCCTTGAAGATCACATGGTCGACCTGCGGCTTGACCTCTTCCCACTGGCAGTGCTCTTCGAGCCGCGCCACCTGGATCTCGTTGTCGAAGTGGCCGATGTTGCAGACGATGGCCTGGTCCTTCATCGCCTGCATGTGCTCGAAGGTGATGACGTCGCGGTTGCCGGTGGTGGTGACGAAGATGTCGGCCTTGTCGGCAGCCCACTCCATGGTGACGACCTTGTAGCCCTCCATGGCGGCCTGCAGCGCATTGATCGGGTCGATCTCGGTGACCCAGACCTGGGCCGACAGGGCCCGCAGCGCCTGGGCCGAGCCCTTGCCCACGTCGCCGTAGCCGCAGACCACGGCGACCTTGCCGGCGACCATCACGTCGGTGGCGCGCTTGATGCCGTCCACCAGCGACTCGCGGCAGCCGTAGAGGTTGTCGAATTTGCTCTTGGTGACCGAATCATTGACGTTGATGGCGCGGAACAGCAGGCTGCCCTTGGCCGACATCTCCTTGAGGCGGTGCACACCGGTGGTGGTCTCTTCGGTCACGCCAATGATCTCGGCGCTCTTGCGGCTGTACCAGCTGGCGTCTTCGGCCAGCTTGGCCTGGATGGCGGCGAACAGGATGCGCTCCTCCTCGCTGCCGGGGTGGGCCAGCACCGAGGGGTCCTTCTCGGCCCGCTTGCCCAGGTGCATCAGCAGCGTGGCGTCGCCGCCGTCGTCAAGAATCATGTTCGGGCCTTCGCCCGCCGCGCCCTTGGGGGCGAAATCGAAGATGCGGTGGGTGTAGTCCCAGTAGTCGGACAGGGTCTCGCCCTTGACCGCGAACACCGGCGTGCCCGAGGCGGCGATCGCGGCGGCGGCATGGTCCTGGGTCGAGAAGATGTTGCAGGAGGCCCAGCGCACCTCGGCGCCCAGCGCCTTGAGCGTCTCGATCAGCACCGCGGTCTGGATGGTCATGTGCAGCGAGCCGGTGATGCGGGCGCCCTTGAGCGGCTGGGCCGCCTTGAACTCTTCACGGATGGCCATCAGGCCGGGCATCTCGGTCTCGGCAATGCGGATCTCCTTGCGGCCCCAATCGGCAAGACCGATGTCGGCGACCACGGAGTCCGTGGCAAGAGAGGGGTTGAGGCGTGCATTCATGGTTTGCTCCAAAACATGTTTTGAAAAAACCACTTGCCGGGGCGAAAAGACTCATCGCACGGAAAGTGGATGAGCGTCGTTGCGGGGGTGTCCGAGCCTCGCGCCCGCCGGATGGGGGGACGCTGCAACGCTCCTCGGATGGGGCGATTCTAAAGGCAAATCAACGGCCGACCACTGCGGCACCCCGGCCCGGTCCGCGCCGCCCCGGCCGGTCCAACTGCGCGGTCAGGCGTGCCAGCGCCTCGCCGAAGGCCGCCAGCTCGAAATGCTGCGGATCGTCGTGCGCCTGCGGCAGGCCCTCGTCGATGACGGCATGCTGGGCCGGGATCAGACCGCGCCCGGCCCGCACGCTGGCGGCCGCATACAGCAGGGCCAGCGCCTCGTATTGCGCCGCGGAGAAGCCGGGCTGCGGCGCCAGCGCATCGTTGTCGCCCGGCAGGCCGGGGTCGCGGCGGCGCGGCTGCAGCAGCTCGATGTGCAGGAACCGGCCCTTGGCCGCCTCCCCCACGAGCTGCAGCTCCAGCTTGGTGGCGCGCCAGGGCTCCTCCAGCCCGTGGGGGGCGAAGGTCTGGCCGAGGCGGTTCACGAAGACATGGGCCACCGCCGTGGTAGGGTGTGCATAGGCGCCCAGGTCATTGACCTCGAACGTCTCGCGCAGCGGGAAGGCTGGCGCGTGCAGCAGCGGCCAGCTGGTGTCGTGCACCACGAAGTAGCGGGCCGGCCAGGGCCGGCCGTCTGGCGTGCGGGCCACCGACACCCCCTGGTCGAGCGGCCCGCCCAGGGACAGTTCGGAGCGCCCTTCGCGCCGCAGCAGCTGCCGCAGCGCCGGCTTCCAATGCCCGGTGGGGCGGTCGATCCAGGCCTGCAGGGCCGGCGGCAGCACCGCCTCTTCGGGCGCCACCCGCCCCCCTGGAAGCACCTGGCGCAGCAGGCAGCGGGCCTGCCCGGAAGCCGTCCCGGCAAAGGACAGGACCGAGGCATCGAAGCGGCAGGGAGGCGCCTTGTCCTCGGCGGCGGCCGGGCCGGCCAGGCCCATGAGGGACGCGATCAGCAAGGCACATGGCAGGCGTTTCATGAAAAGCAGCACCGACGAAGAGGACAATTCCAGTTTTAGCACGCGGTGGAAAGGCAATCGATGTCGTTGTGGATGCAAGGGAAAACAGGGGTCCGCTGGTGGGCCTTGGCGGGATGCATGGCCATGCCCTGGCTGGCCCAGGCACAGAACGAGACCCTGCCGAGGCCGGCGCCCCAGGCCGTCGCCCCGGCAGCCGGCCACCACGATCCGCTACAGGCCCAGATCCACCAGACGCGGCTGCGCCGCCTCTACGAGCGCACCGCCACCCCCGCACAGACTCTGCGCAACCAATGCCGCTTCGAGTCCGACATCACCACCCCGCCGCCGGCCGGCGTGGTGGCCCTGACCTTCGACGACGGCCCCGAACCCGGGCAGACCGAGCAGCTCCTGCGCGTGCTGGCGCACTACGACGTGCCCGCCACCTTCTTCCTGATCGGCGAGAAGATGCAGAAGCATCCCGAACTCGTCCAGGACGACCTGAGCAGCCAGAAGCACCTGATCGCCAGCCACTCCTGGGACCATCCGAACTTCCACGAGCTTGGCGAGGCGGCCCAGAAGGACGAGATCGAGCGCGGCCTGGCACAGATGCCCGAGTCCTTGAGCCCACGGCTCTACCGCTACCCCTATGGCAACTCCAGCTGCGCCGGCAACGAGCTGCTGCACGCCCAGGGTTACCAGATCGTCGGCTGGCATGTGGACAGCTGCGACTGGGCCTTCGACCGCAACGGCAGCGTCGCCCTGCATGAAGCCGTCTCCTGCGGCGTCGCGGTGAAGAACCGCAGCGACTACGTCGGCCATGTGGTCTCGGCGATCCGGGAACGCAAGGGCGGCATCGTGCTGATGCACGAGATCCACCCCAACACCCTGGCCCGCCTCAGCGAGATCATCGAGGCCCTGCAGAAAGAGGGCTACCGTTTCGCCCGGCTGGACGATCCGGCCCTGGCCGATTCGCTGCGTTGAGCGCCGCAGGCTGCGCCGCGCGCCCCTGCGGCAGGGCGCCAAGCCGGTAAAATCGCCCGCCAAAGGGCCTGCCGACACCGGTCGGCCCGCTGCGCCGTGTCGGCAGACCATGCCCGGCACATGATCTGCCCGTTCTGGCGCCCCATCCTTTGCCCATCCGGAATCCGACCTTGAGCTTCCTCGACGAAACCCGCCGCCGCCGCACCTTCGCGATCATCTCCCACCCTGACGCCGGCAAGACCACGCTGACCGAGAAGCTGTTGCTGTTCTCGGGCGCGATCCAGATCGCCGGCTCGGTGAAGGCGCGCAAGGCCAGCCGCCACGCCACCTCGGACTGGATGGAGATCGAGAAGCAGCGCGGCATCTCGGTGGCCAGCTCGGTGATGCAGATGCTCTACCGCGACCGCGTCATCAACCTGCTCGACACCCCTGGCCACAAGGACTTCTCGGAAGACACCTACCGCGTGCTCACCGCAGTCGATTCGGCCCTGATGGTGATCGACGCCGCCAACGGCGTGGAATCGCAGACCCGCCGCCTGATCGAGGTCTGCCGCCAGCGCGAC
Organism: Curvibacter sp.; assembly: GCA_019233055.1. Taxonomy (GTDB): domain Bacteria; phylum Pseudomonadota; class Gammaproteobacteria; order Burkholderiales; family Burkholderiaceae_C; genus Curvibacter. Next base: position 30,945 of record JAFAMV010000023.1, on the reverse strand, counting down.
ACCCCCATCCTCACCTTCGTCAACAAGATGGACCGCGAAGTGCGCGAGCCCCTCGACATCCTCGACGAGGTCGAGCGCGAACTGGGCATGCCCTGCGTGCCGATGACCTGGCCGGTGGGCCAGGGCAAGAGCTTCGGCGGCATCATCAACCTGCGCACCCAGGCCATGACCGTGTTCGAGGCCGGCAGCGAGCGCCGCCCACAAGACTTCGAGACCATCCCGCTGACCGAGGTCGACGCCCTGCGCGCGCGCTTCGGCGCCGAATACGATGCCGCCATCGAAAGCATGGAGCTGGCCGTGGGCGCCTCGCCCGAATGGAACCACGAGGACTTCCTGGCCGGCCGCCAGACCCCGGTGTTCTTCGGCTCGGGGGTGAACAACTTCGGCGTGATGGAAGTACTCGACGCCCTGGTCGACCTGGCCCCGCCGCCGCAGTCGCGCAAGAGCACGGTGCTGGTCAACCGGCAGCCCGTCGAGAAGGTGGTGCAGCCCGAGGACAACGCCTTCTCGGGCGTGGTGTTCAAGGTGCAGGCCAACATGGACGCCAACCACCGCGACCGCATCGCCTTCGTGCGCATGGCCTCGGGCCAGTACACCCCGGGCATGAAGCTCAAGGTGCAGCGCACCGGCAAGGAGCTGCGCCCGACCAGCGTGGTGACCTTCCTCTCGCAGCGCCGCGAAGCGGTCGATGAGGCCTTTGCCGGCGACATCATCGGCTTCACCACCCACGGCGGGGTGCAGCTCGGCGACACCATCACCGACGGCGCCAGCCTGCAGTTCACCGGCCTGCCCTTCTTCGCGCCCGAGCTGTTCATGAACGTGATCCTGAAGAACCCGCTGCGCACCAAGCAGCTGCAGCAAGGCCTGGCCCAGCTCGGCGAAGAGGGCGCGATCCAGGTCTTCAAACCCGACATGGGCGGGGCGATGCTGCTCGGCGCGGTCGGGCAGCTGCAGTTCGAAGTGGTGCAGCATCGGCTCAAGACCGAGTACGACGCCGATGTGCGCCTGGAGAGCAGCCAGTACACCGGCGCGCGCTGGATCACCGCCGACAGCCCGGCCGAACTCAAGGCCTTCACCGACGCCTACCCCATGCGCCTGGCCCATGATGCGGCCGACACCCTGGCCTACCTGTGCACCTCGCCGTACGACGTACGGCTGGCGCAGGAGCGGTTTCCGAAGATACATTTCCATCCGTTGCGCGAGCACGCGGGGCTGGCGCTGCAGACGGCGGGGTGAGCCCCGATCTCAGGGAGAAATAGAAAATGAATAAAAGATCAACCTCAGACACCACCCACAAAAATCGACAACCACCTTTCATCGCCCCCCTGATCCTGCTGTCACTGCTGGCAGCCTATACCACCTGGCTGCTGGCCTTCTGGCCTGGTTCCATGGGCGAAGACAGTTTCGCCCTGATCCGGGAAATTCAGGGCGATGGCGCCTTTCCGTCCGGCAAGACTGCGTTCTGGTATTTCTTTGTCAAACTTCTCTTTGGCCCCACGCAAAGGGTTGAAGTGCCGATCGGGGCCCAGTTGATCCTCTGCGCCATCATTTTCTCGAGGATTCTCACCTGGACCCGACAGAACGGCTTGAACCGGACTTTCTGGTTTCTTCTGATTTTTGTCTGCCTGGCGCCGCACATGGTTTTCTTCATGGGGCTGCTGTACTCGGATGGCCTCTTTTCTGTCGCCATGGCCGGCCTGACCTTCGAGATCTGGCTGGTCACCCGCGACAGAAAACTTTCCCTGCCATCCTTTGTTTACATTGTGCTATGCCTTCCATTTGCTTCTTTTCTCAGAAGCAATGGCATGATATTCCCATTCGTAGTAATGGCTGCAGCCTTTCTGCTGCCGAACCAGATTCAAAAGCGCGGCCTACTCTGCGCCGCAGTCATTTGGCTCGCCATTGGGGGTTTTGTCTTGCCTCGGCTGCATGACTCACGGGAGCACGGAGCCCTGTATCCACTGGCAGTATTCGAGACCGCCAATTTTCTTCAGCCCAGGCCCATGGGCATCTGGGAGGAATCCCCGCGGGTTTCACCGGCCACCATTCTTGCTTTGACAAGGGCCTACCCAATCGAACGGGTCATCAAAAGTTATGATCGTGATTACTGGGACCCTCTGGTTTACCGCGTCGATGGCCCTCAGCTCTTGACCCCTCGTCCCGAAGATCGGCGGACAATTGTGTCGGAGTTCTTTGGCTACAACCTGTGGCACAACGTTCCTGCATTTGTCAGCAGCCGGATCAATATATTTCTGGTCTCCGCATTGGCCCAGGGAGGGATATTCGGCCCCAATTTAGGGCCTTATCTCTTGAAAAGATTCACCTCCAATTCTTCAGCAGATTTCTTCCAATGGGAAGCACTAACTACGGCTCTGCTGAAAATCCATCATGCCAGTGAATCCCTTCGTTTCATCCTCTGGACACCCTTTCTTGGTCTTTATCTTTCAATTAATTTAGTGCGCCGCGGTCTTCGCGAGAAAAATTCATCGTTGCTCCTGGCCGCTGCCCCCATGTGCGTGCAGGCTGTCGGTATATTCTTCTTTTCGATTGCCGGCGAATACCGCTACCTGCTCCCATTCTTTGCATCAACTGCTGCATTGCTGCCGATTGCATTGAGCAGCCAAAAAATCGAGAAAACTGGCGTACGACATGAAAGCATCTGAATTTAATAATCTCCACCCAATAGAAGTAGCGGCCATCCTGCCGTGCTACAACGAAGAAGCCTCCATCCGGCTGGTCATCGAAGAGTTTGCTCTGCACCTTCCTGAAGCCAGGATTTATGTTTTTGACAACAACTCCAAGGATCGGACGGCAGAGATTGCCAAGCGACTTGGTGCCACCGTCTTGCCGGTGCATCGACAAGGCAAGGGCAATGTGACGCGGCGCATGTTCGCCGACGTCGAGGCCGATGTGTATGTCATGGTGGACGGAGATGCCACCTACGATCTGTCGGGCTTGAAATCACATATCGCGCAACTGCTTGAACACCGTTTGGACATGGTGGTGGGCTGCCGCAAGGACAGCGGAGAAAATCCACAGACCTACCGCCCGGGTCACCGATGGGGCAACCAGCTTCTGTCTGGCACGGTGAGCCATATCTTCGGCACCGGCTTCACGGACATGCTCTCGGGGTACCGGGTTTTTTCGCGTCGCTTCGTCAAGTCATTCCCGGCGATCTCCCATGGCTTCGAAATCGAGACCGAACTGACCGTGCACACCCTGGAGCAGCGACTGCCCTATGCGGAGGTGGATGTCGTCTACAGGGCCCGCCCAGAAGGCTCCGTGAGCAAGCTGTCCACCTTCAAGGATGGCTGGCGGATCCTGAAAACCATTGCAAAACTCTTCATCAGTGAACGTCCATTGGCCTTCTTCAGTGGCCTGGCCCTGCTGCTGGCCTTCAGCTCGATCGGACTGGCCATCCCGCTGCTGCTGACCTACCTGGACACGGGCCTGGTCCCCAGGCTGCCGACGGCCGTGCTGGTGGTCGGCATGATGCTCTGTTCTGCGTTGTCCTTGGTCTGTGGCGCCATTTTGCACACCGTCACATTGGGTCGGAAGGACGTCAAACACCTGGCCTACCTGGCTGCTGCCTCCCCTAGGCAGCCATGAGTCACTTGGTCCACAAGCCGATGCTGATGTCCGGCTCCGCTGGCCTGCTCGGCCTTGAGGTCTACAGAGCCATGCTCCGCGCCCCTTGATCCCGTGGGAGGCCTTTTTCAGTGCGTAGCTACAGTTCTTTCTTTGTGCGTGCTCTGGCGACATGATTGGCCCCTGCACGAACACAGACGACTTCCATAACGGCGACGGCGCCAAGTTGGCCCCGGCGGTCAAGGCGACACTTGCACAAAAACATTTGGAGATCCGGACCCACGACCAGACGGTGCCAACTTGGTTCGAATGCCTCACTTGATTCCAAGCAGACCGACGACACCGAAGCGCTTACACTGACCGTGCCTCAACATTTGATCGCCCTGGTCGAAGGTCCATTGGCTTTGACCTGTTGGACCATCCTGCCTGGTGGCGCCGCTGTGATCCTCTGCCCTATTCACTTCTCATCGCCTGATCCACTTTTCTGCAGACAGAGGATGCCCAGATGAAAAGGGTAGGTTCAATCGTGTTGGGGCTCTTGCTTGTATTCGGGCTGGTGTTCCTGTACCGGCGTTTCCACACCGAAGCCGCCGCAGCCTGGCAGGACGTCCGCCATCTCGGGGCGCTGCAATGGGTCGTTGTCCTGGCCCTGTCCCTGCTCAACTACGGACTGCGTTACCTGCGCTGGGCCAGGGTCATCCAGGCCCTCAGTTCACGCAGGCTGCCAAGTCTGCGGCATCTGCTGATCTATGTCGCCGGATTCGCCTTCACCACCACCCCCGGCAAGGCCGGAGAGGCCCTGCGGGGATTGGCGCTGAAGCCATTCGGTGTTGAATACCGCCACAGCTTCTCGGCCTTCATCTGGGAGCGGCTGATGGACATGCTGGTGGTGTCCCTGCTGTGCTGCGCCGTGGTGACCGCCTTTCCCGGCCAGGCCTGGTTGCTGGCGCTGGCCGGCAGTGCCACGATCGCCTTCGTCCTGGTGCTGCGCAGCCCGCTGAGCGATGCCGTCCTGGCCCATTTCGCCCGACGCTGCACACCCCAGAGCCGCTGGCGCCGACTGTCCGACCAGTTGAGCCAGACCCGGCACGACACCCTGGTCCTGCTGCAGTGGGGCCCGCTGGGCACCAGCCTGGCATTGGGCTTCTTCGCATGGCTGGCCGAAGGCGTGGGTCTGTTCTATGTCGTCGACGCCCTGGGGGCATCGATCAGTCCGACGGCTGCCGTCGGCGTCTACGCACTGTCGATGCTGGTCGGCGCCCTCTCCTTCATTCCGGGGGGGCTGGGCAGCGCCGAAGCCGTGATGGTGCTGGGGCTCACCACGGTCGGATGCTCCCTGCCGACGGCGGCTGCGGCCACGGTCATCTGCCGCATGGCCACCCTGTGGTTTGCCATTGTGCTGGGTCTGCTGGCCTGCCTGGCCCTGGGCCACGATGCCCGCCGCCCCGGGGTGCCACGGGAGTCCGCGCCATGACCCGGGGCGCCCGCCCTCTTGTGGTCGACCTGGACGGCACCCTGCTGCTCACCGACCTGCTCCATGAATCCGTCATGGCTTTGCTGCGGCAATCGCCCGTGGACGCCGTCAGGATCCCGCTGTGGCTGATGCGGGGCAAGGCCCACCTGAAATCCGAGTTGGCGAAGCGCATCAACCTGGATCCCGCGACCCTGCCCTACAACCAACCGTTCCTGGATTGGTTGCGTACCCAACGTGCGAGCGGACGCCGGCTGATCCTGGCCACGGCCTCGGATCAGCGACTCGCCCACCAAGTCGCGGAACATCTGGGTCTTTTCGACGCGGTGTTGGCCAGCGATGGCCGCACCAATCTGGCGGGCGATGTGAAACGCCAACGGCTTGTCGAGACGATGGGGGCAGGCGACTTTGTCTATGCCGGAAATTCTGGCGCCGATCTGGCCGTCTGGCAGGGCGCTTCGGCCGCAGTCGTGGTCAACGCCAAGCCGACACTGGCACGACAAGCCGCGCGCATCACGTCCATCGAATGTGTGCACCCACCCCAGCCTGCAGGCCTTGGGGTCTGGGCCAAGGCCTTGCGCCTGCACCAATGGCTGAAGAATCTGCTGATTTTCGTCCCCGCACTGGCTGCCCACCGGATCTGGGAGGGCTCGTTGCTGCTGCAGGCGGTGGCAGGTTTTCTGGCCTTCAGCCTCACGGCGTCGAGCGTCTACCTGCTCAATGACCTGCTGGATCTGGGCGACGATCGCCATCATCGGAGCAAGCGTCTGCGCCCCTTTGCGGCGGGGCGCCTGTCCATCGCCGCAGGTGTCCTGGCCACGCCGGCCCTGCTGATGGTGGCCTTGGCCTTGGCGTCGGGCCTGCACTGGACCTTCGCGGTGGTCCTCAGTGCCTATTACCTGCTGACGATGGCCTATTCCTTCTGGCTCAAGCGGCAGGTGATGCTCGACGTCATCACGCTGGCGGCCCTCTACACGCTGCGCATCATCGCCGGCGCAGCGGCCGTGGGGGTGCGCCCCTCGTTCTGGCTGCTGGCCTTTTCGATGTTCATCTTCCTCAGCCTGGCCTTGTTGAAGCGCTACTCCGAGTTGCTGGAATTGCGCCGTGCCGGCAGCCTCAGCAAGGCGCGCGGGCGGGGCTACCACGTCGAAGACCTGACGTTGCTGATGGCCTTCGGTGCGACCTCGGGCTACGCCTCGGTGCTGGTCATGGCGCTCTATCTGAACAGCGCCGATGTGGTCCCTTTGTACCGGGAACCTCGCTATATCTGGCTGGCCTGCCCCTTCCTGCTGTACTGGATCAGCCGCGCCTGGCTGCTGGCACACCGTGGCGAGATGCACGAGGACCCGGTGGTCTTCGCCGCCCGCGACAAGGTCAGCCTCATCGTAGCGCTGGGCCTGGCGCTGATGTTCTGGCTGGCCATCTGAGCTGTAGGCACCATGGCTTCCTATTCATCCTGGGGACGTTACCCTGCCACGCAGCAGCAAGGCTCACGGCCCCGCTTCGACGATGAACTGCCTGGCGCACTGCAGGCCTTGCCCGCCGATTCACTGGTCTTCGGCAACGGCCGCAGCTATGGCGACAGCGTGATCGCGCCGAGCGCCCAGGTGCTGGATCTGCGGCAATTGGACCGCGTGCTGCATTTCGACCGCCACAGCGGACGCCTGCAATGCGAGGCAGGTCTGCTGCTGTCCGACCTGATCCGCCTGGCCCTGCCCTGTGGCTGGTTTCCGGCCGTGACGCCGGGCACCCGCTTCGTCACCGTGGGCGGCGCCGTGGCCAACGACGTCCACGGAAAGAACCACCATGGGGCCGGCAGCTTCGGCGACCAGGTGCTCGGTCTGGAGCTGCTGCGTTCGGATGGCAGCCGCCGCCGCTGCTCACGGGAGCAGCACAGCGACTGGTTCGCCGCCACGATCGGCGGGCTGGGGCTGACCGGTGTGATCACCCGCGTCGAACTGCAGTTGCGCCCGGTGGCCGGGCCTTGGCTGCACACCGAATCGATCAAATTCGGGGATCTCGGTGAGTTCTTCGAACTCTCGGCGCAGTCCAACGACTGGGAGTACACGGTGGCCTGGATCGACTGCCTGGCCAAGGGCCGCTCTCTCGGGCGCGGGCATTTTCTGCGCGCCAACCATGCTGGGGCGCTGGCAGAAGGCAAAACTCCTTCGGCACGCCAGTGGGCCGTGCCCTTCACGCCACCACTCCCGGCGGTGAACCGGCTCACCCTGCCCGCCTTCAATGCGCTGTATTACCACCGGCAACGCCAGCGATGCCGCACCGCGCTGCAGCACTACCAGCCCTACTTCTACCCCCTGGACAGTATCCTCGACTGGAACCGGCTGTACGGACCACGAGGCTTCCAGCAATACCAGTGCGTGCTGCCGCCCGAGTCCGCAGAAGAAGGGGTCAAGGCTTTGCTGGGCGCCATTGCCCGCAGCGCAGAAGGCTCTTTCCTGGCGGTGCTCAAACAGTTCGGCGACCGCCGGGCGCCGGGATGGCTGTCCTTTGCCCGACCCGGCACGACACTGGCGCTCGACTTCGCGCAGCGAGGCCCCGTGACGCAGACCCTGTTTGCCGAACTCGACGCCATCGTCGAGGCCGCCGCCGGCGCGCTGTACCCGGCCAAGGACGCCCACATGGGCAGCGCCCTGTTCCGCAAGGCCTACCCGCGCTGGGAAGAGCTCGAAGCCCGGCGCGATCCTCAACTCAATTCGGCGTTCTGGCGCCGGACCGCACTCGCATCCCACAGGACCTGATATGCGCAAGATCCTCGTCGTGGGCGCCACTTCGGCAATCGCCGAAGCCACCGCCCGCCGATTCGCCGCCCAAGGGCACCACCTGGTCCTGGCCGCCCGCCGCGCCGACCGTCTCGAGGCCATGGCGGCCGACCTGCGTCTGCGCGGCGCTGCCAGTGTGCACAGCCAGGCCTTCGATGCCACCGACCTGTCGGCCCATGGCGGCTTGCTGGATCACGCCACCCAGGTCATGGGGGGACTGGACACCGTGCTGATCGCCCACGGCACCCTGCCCGACCAGAGTGCCTGCCAGCTCAGCGTCGACCGGACGCTGGCCGAATTCCAGACCAATGCCCTCTCGGTGATCGCTCTGTGCACCGCGCTGGCCGAGCGCTTCGAGGCGCAGAGGCGGGGCTGTATCGCTGTGATCAGTTCGGTGGCGGGCGACAGGGGCCGCCAGTCCAACTATGTCTACGGCGCCGCCAAAGGCGCCGTGAGCCTGTTTCTGCAGGGGCTGCGCAACCGGCTGCACCGCAGCGGCGTCCAGGTCCTGACCATCAAGCCGGGCTTTGTCGACACGCCGATGACCCGCGCTTTCAAGAAAGGCCCGTTGTGGGCCTCGCCCGACAGCGTGGCCCGGGGCATCGATGCGGCCATCCGCCATGGCCGCGATGAGGTCTACCTGCCGGGCTTCTGGCGTCCGATCATGTTCATCATCCGTCACCTGCCCGAGCGGATCTTCAAGCGGCTTTCCCTGTAAGCGCATGACCCGATCCCAGACCTCCATGCAATCCGCCCGGCGTCAACTGGCCTTCTTCGTGCTGGCCGGCCTGATCGGCCTGGCCGTCGACAGCGCCATGCTCTATGCCCTGGCCCCCTGGCTGGGCTTCTATGGTGCACGGGTGCTGTCCTTTCTCGGCGCGGCCACCACCACCTGGGCGGTCAACCGGCGCTACACCTTTGACGGCCACGGCGGCGACAAGCCGGTGTGGCGCCAGTACCTGCAATACCTGGCCTCCATGACCCTGGGCGGTTGCGTCAACTACGCCGCCTACGCCGCCACCCTGCAATGGGTGGGCGGGTCCTTCTCGCCCCTGCTGGGTGTCGCGCTGGGCAGTCTGGCGGGCATGGGCTTCAATTTCGCCAGTGCGCGCTACCTGGTGTTCCGCGCCCACCGCCAACCGCACAGCTGAAAGCCATGCCCGAAGCCACCCTGCAGCCCCTGTCGGCCCTGCCCAGCGAGGCCCTGGCCGGCTTGTGCGGCCTGCTCACCGACATCGACGACACGCTGACCAGCGACGGCGCCATCACGGCCGACGCGCTGGACGCCCTCGGGCGCCTGAGGCAGGCCGGGCTGCACCTGATCCCCATCACCGGGCGGCCTGCCGGCTGGAGCGCGCCATTTGCGGCCTGTTGGCCGGTCGACGCCATCGTCGCCGAGAACGGCGCCGTGGCCCTGCTGCCCCAGGCCTCGGGCGGTGTGCACAAGATCTATCAGCAGGACGCAGCCACCCGGCAGCGCCATTTCGAACGCATGCAGCAGGTCCTGCGCCGCATCGAGCAGGAGGTGCCGGGGGCGCTGCGTGCACGCGATTCGGACGGCCGCGAGACCGACATCGCCATCGACCACAGCGAGTTCACACAGCTGCCCCCCGAACGCATCGGGCAGGCGGTGCAGATCATGCGCAGCGAGGGCATGAACGCCACCGTCAGCAGCATCCACATCAACGGCTGGTATGGATCCCACAACAAGCTCGAGGGCGCGCGCTGGATCGTGCAGCAGCTGTTCGGGCGTCGGCTCGACGACGAGATCGGCCGCTGGGCCTATGTGGGCGACTCGACCAATGACCAGTTGATGTTCGGGCATTTCCCGCTCAGTGCCGCGGTAGCGAACGTCGCACGCTTCCTGCCCGAGCTGCAGGCTTTGCCGCGCTACCTCTGTCGCCAGGAACGCGGTGCCGGCTTTGCCGAACTGGCCGACTGCATCCTGTCGGCCAGGCCCTGAGCGCCCTGCGGCCACGCCTGCGGCCGGCCGGCGGTCAGGGCGACGACTTACTCGCGGATGCCGCAGCCCGGTGCCTGGCGGCACTGGTCATAGGGCGAGTGGATGGCGTTGAGCGGCAGGGCCTGCAGACCCGAATAGGGCTCGAGCGCATAGCGCACGTAGATGCCACCGGTGAACTGGCGGTAATCCTGCGCGTTGTCGATGGCCAGGTGGCCGCCGAAGAAGACCTGGGGATGGATCTGGTACTCGAGGGCCACGCCCAGGTTGTAGCCCAGGCCGGTCTTGGTCTGGCTCGGGTAGATGGCGCCATTGCTGTTGCTGCCGGCCAGGCCGAAGGCGAAGGCGCTGTTGGCCGCGGCCACCGCCGCCGACTGCAGGGTCGAGTTGGTCGGGAAGTACGGCGAACTGCTTTCACTGAAATGCTGCAGCCCGATCGAGCCCTTGACCTCGTAGGAGATGCGGTTGCTGCGCGAGGCCCAGTCGATGGGCACGCTCATCAGCAGGTAGCTCTGCGGGCTGAAATAGCCGCCCTGCCCATAGGTGAAGTTGCCCAGGTTCTTGTTGTAGCCCATGGCCGTCAGGTTCAGGCCGGTGGTCAGGCCCGAATTCGGCGTCTGGTTGACCCGCCAGTACAGGCCGCCGCCGGCTTCGATCTTGCTGTTGGAAGCCACGTTGTTGCCGGTCAGCGCATAGGCCGCGCCATAGGTGTAGGCGCCGAAGTCATCGGCATCCCAGCTCAGGTCGACCCGCCCGCCGGTGGCAGACACACCGCCCCACTTGAGGCCGGTGCGGGTGTCGGTGGCGCCGGCGAAGGACAGCAGGCTGTCGGTCACCGGACGGCGCGACAGGTTGATGCCCACCGCCGCCTGATCGCCCACCGGCACGCTGTAGCGCAGGCCGCCCGTGATGTCCACGTTCTGGAAGCCGATCGGCGTGGTGCCCACATCGACCTTGAGGCGGCCGGACTCATAGGCCACGCCGAGGCCGGCGCCGGTGGCGCTCTGCGAGCCCGGCAGCAGGGTGGGCTGGTTCAGCGAGGTCACCGGCCCGGCGCCGAAGGTGCTCAGCGAACCGAAGTCGCTGCCCGGCGTGCCGGCGTTGAGGGCGGTCGGCGTGATCTGCAGCGAGACCTTGGCATCGCCCGCGTCGAACCTGAGCTGCAGCGGCGTCTCGATGTCGCTGAGCTGGCTGGTGCCCGAGGTACCGGCACGGAAGCGGGTCACCAGGCCGAGCGTGGCCACCGGGATGCGGTCCTGCTGGAGCTCGCGCAGATCGTCGCGGGCGGTGCGCGCCTGCGGCGCCGGCATGCCGTTGGGCAGCGGGGCGGCGGCGGCCGGCGCAGGTGCCACCGACCAGCCTGAGGCCGCCGGCAGGGGGGGCGCACTGCTGTTGTAGGCCGGGGCCGGGATGCCGGTCGCCGGCACATAAGGCGTAGGACTGGCCTGGGCGTAGCCCGCCGGGGCGGCCTGGGCCATCTGCACCGCCTGTGCGGCCTGCGAGGCCTGGACCGGGCTCATCAGGGCCGATGCCGGCACCGCAGCAGGCGCCGGCGCGGCACTGCTGTCGACCGCCAGGCTGCGGGTGCTGCCCAGCGAGTTGGTGCTGGTGCTGCGGCTCGGGGCGGTGACCGCCTTGGCCGCCGGCGCCGGTGCTGCGGTTGCGGACTGCAGCGGGGCCGGCTGGTAGCCGACCTGCTGGTAGGTGGCCGGCGTGGGCAGGGCGGGTGCCGCCGCCACAGGGGCTGGCTGGGCATAGACCGGCAGGCCCTGGGCCGCCCGGCCGGCGGAGGCCGGATCGGGGATGAAGGTCTGGGCCGCCGTCGGCGTCTGAACCACCGGCTGCATCGGCAGGCCCAGGGCGGCCGGCAGGGGCCGGCTCGGCACGCTGGCCGGATAGGCCGACAGCGTGCCCACCGGCACCATGCTGGGCATCGGGCTGGCGCTCAGCGGGGTGAAGGGCTGACGTTGCAGGCCCGACTGCCCGCTGCGCGCGGCGAAGGGGTTCTGGTTCTGCACCGCTGCGGCCTGGCCGCCGGCGGCCAGCTGGCTCGCACGCAACTGGTTCTCGGCCGCCACCGCCGCCGCGAAATACTCGGTGGCCTTGGAGGTCTTGCCCTCGGCGCGGTAGAGCCGGCCTGCGGCGGTCAGCACCTCGGGGTCTTGCGGCGCCCGCACCAGGGCGATCTGCAGCGCCGATTCGGCGTAGGGGAACTCCTTGGCCGAGATGGCCAGCGAGGCCGCCGGCAGCAGCAATTGCAGGTTGTTGGGGTCTTTTTCGAGCAGCCGGTTGTACAGCGTGATGCCCTGGGCGTAATCGTTGTTGGCCGCATACATGCGGGCCAGGGCGCCGATGACCAGGGGGTCGTTGGGGTGGTCGGCCAGCACCGGCGACAGGGTGTCGTAGGCGGCGGCCAGATCGCCAGCATCGCGCAGGGCGTCGGCCTGGCGCACCACATAGGCCACCCGCAGGTCCTCGAAGCTCTGGCGCTGCTGGGCCGTCATCGGCATGCCCTGCAACTGGCGCAGGATGCCGGCCAGCTCGACGTCCTGCCGGGTCTTCAGCAGGATGGCGGCGTACTGCAGGCGCAGCCCCGGCTCGGGGCGTGCGGAACGGGCCAGCAGCTGGCGGATGGTGGCCATGGCGCGGTTGCTGTCACCGGCATCGGTGTAGGCCAGCGCCAGGCTGCCCAGCAGCTCGGGGTCGGTGCCCGCGAAGGGTTCGGCCTGGGCCAGCAGGTTCAGGGCCTCCTGCCGGCGGCCCTGGCTGGCCAGGGCCGAGGCGGTGTTGGCCTGCACATGGACCCAGACCCGCTTGTACAGGGCAGCGATGTCGCGGGTGCGGTTGGCACTGGGCACGCGCTCGAGGGTGGCCTGGGCACCGGCCCAGTCGGCGGTCTCGGCCGACAGCAGCGCATGGGCGTACAGGGCCTCGGGCATGTTGGGGTTGGAGATCAGCAGGCCGTCCATGATGCCGCGCGCCTCGGCGGTGGCACCCAGCTTGATGTAGAGGCGCGCCAGGTCGAGCCGCACCCAGGCATTGGCCGGGTCGTTGAGCAGGGCGTTCTCGAGGGCCACGCGGGCCCCGGTGTCGTCGCCGCGCGCAGCGGCGGCCTTGGCCTGGCCCAGGGCCTGGGTGGCGCGCAGGCGCCCCAGGGCGCCGACCTTCTCCTGCTGGCTGGGGCTGAGCTGCTCGACGATGCGCAGGGCCTCGTCAGCCTTGTTGTTCTGGGCCAGCACGCCGACCAGGCCGCGCACCGCGTCGGGGTTGTCGGCCTGACGGGCCAGCACCCGGCGGTACAGCGTCTCGGCGGCGTCGTACTGACCGCTTTCGACCAGCACGTCGGCCAGGTCGTTCTCGGCGGTGGTCTCGCGCGGGTCCAGGCGCACCGCCTGCTGCAGCATCTGGCGGGCGCTGTCGAGGTTGCCGCTTTCGCGCGCGCTGGTGGCCTGGGCCACCAGGGTCCAATAGGTGGCGCTGTCGAGCGCGCTCTTCCAGCGGCCGGCCTGGCCCAGCCGGCTGGCGCGCTCCAGGTAGTCGCGGGCCTGGCCGAAGTTCTCCTGGCGCAGGCGCAGCACGCCGAAGCCGCCGAGGGCGTCGCCGTCATTCGGACGCGCCTCCAGCACGCTGCGGAAGCCGGCTTCGGCGGCCTCGAGATCACCATCGTCCAGGGCCTTGAAGGCTTCCTGGGTGCGCTTGCGCAGAGGGTCGTTGGAAGCGGCCGCAGTGGCACGGAGCTGGCTCTGTTCGCGCTCCACCTCGGACAGGCGGGCCTGCACCCCTGCGTCGCCGGGGTAGGCGCGCAGGAAGGCCTGGTAGAGCGGGATGTCGGCGCTGCGGCTGCCGATCCAGGCCAGGGCCTTGCGCCAGCTCTCGACGGCGGCACTGCCCACATCGGGGTTGCCGGCCAGGCGCGAGAGCTGGGCGATGCCTTCGCGGCGGGTGGCGTCGCGGTAGGTCAGGTGCTGGGCCAGGGCCAGGGCGATGTGCGGATCATCGGGCGACTCCTGGGCCAGTTGCTCGAGGCCCTTGCGGGCGGCCTCCCAGCCCTGGGCCGTGCCACCCAGGGTCTGGTAGTACTCGAGGGCCAACGGGCCGCGCGGTGCCTGCCGGCCGAGCGCGGACTGGTAGGTGCTGAGGGCCTCGGCCGGCTTGCCGGCCTTGGCCAGTTCACGGGCGTTCTGCAACTGGGGGGCGTTGCGGATGGTGTTGACGGCCTGCTCGACCTCGGGGATCGAGGGGTGGTTGGGGTTGCTGGACTTGAGCTGGGCCAGGTAGCGGGCGGCTTCGTCGAGGTGCTTGGCGTTGGCCTCGGCAATGGCCATGCCGCCCAGGGCCTCGGCCTGGTTCGGGTTGACGCGCAGCAGCTTCTGCCAGGCTTCGGCAGCACGCTCGAAGTTGCCCTTGCCCTGCCAGTAGCGCCCCTGCTCGACCAGGGCCTTGATGGCGGGCTGCTGGGCATGGACGGCCGGCACACTCAGTGCGGCCATCAGGCCCAGGATCAGCGTGCGTTGGCGGTAGGACATGCCTTCTCCCAGCTTAATTGCAGTCTGCCCGAGGGCAGGAATTGGTAGCGTTTCTCGATCCAGCCGGTACCGAACAGGCTGAGCACGAGATCGTAATAGGGTAGTTTGCTGCCAGGCTCATTCAAGCGGGCTTCCACGCGTTTTTGTTGCAGCGCCAGGGCGGCCTGGCGCTGCTCGACCTGCAGCAGGGGAAGCAGGGCGGCCGAGAAGCCGACCGGCCCCGTGCCCTGCGCCACCGCCGTGCGGGTCTGCACCTTCTCGGGCGGGGCATCGGCCTGCTCGGTGGCCTGGGCCATGGCGCCGATCTGGCGGCGCAGCAGGGCGGCAGCCGGATCGGCACCGGGCAGCATGCCGGCCCAGAGGTAGCTGCGGATGGCGTCGTAGCTGCCCAGGTCGCCGGCCTGCGGGTCGACGACGAAGCGGCCCTGGCCGCTGTCGTCCTGGCGCCAGGCGACCCAGTCGGGCACATAGGCCCGCAGGGCGGTCTCGCCGAGCAGGCGCACGGTGTTGCCGGCGATCTGGGCCCAGGGCCCGTGCGGGTCGGCCTGGGTGAAGCGGCGCAGCAGCGGCAGCGGCAGATAGCTCGGGTTGAGTCGCCAGAGCTTCTGCTCGGGAAAGCTGAAGCCGACCGGCCCGGGCAGCAGCATCTTGCCCAGACCGGGCAGATCGACCACCTCGTCTTGCACGATGCGCGCCAGCAGGGTGCGGGCGTCGGCCTCGTAGGCCGGCTTCTTCCAGACCCGGGCGGCTTCGAGCAGGGTGTAGGCAAACCACAGGTCGGCATCGGAGGCCGGGTTGTTGTCGATCACCCCCCAGCTGCCGTCCTTGAGCTGGCCCCACTGCCAGGCCGGCAGGCGGCTGGCGATGTTGCCGCCGGCCAGGTTGGCCACGCTCCAGCGCCACAGGCGCTCGAAACGCTCGGGCTGGTCGGCCACCAGGGCGAAGAGCATCGCATAGGACTGCCCCTCGGACGTGGTGTGCATCTGGGGCACGCTGAAGTCGATGATGCGGCCGTCATCGGTGCCGAAACGTTCGTAGAAGCTGTTCCACAGCGGCCAGTCGGCGGCGGCGCAGCCGACGGTCCGGACCTGGGGCGCCGCCTGGGCAGCGGAGGCCAGAAAGCCGAAGGCCGCCTGGCCCAGCAGGGCACGGCGGCTCAGGCTACCGGCCGCCCGGGAGCGCGGGGGCTGCGCCGGGCGTGGCAGGGCGAAAGGCGGAAGAGACATGGAGGGCGGGTCAGTCCTTGTTCTTCAACCGGGACCGGGCACGGGCCCGCAGCGACAGGAACAACAGCACCGCGATCATCAGGGCCGCCGCGACGCCGAGCAGCAGCAGCAGCAGCGGGCTGCGCGACAGGTACCACTGGATCCAGGTCAGCGGATCGAGCCGGCCGACATGGTAGGTCTGTTCGGCCACCAGGCTGTCGACCTGCTTGCCGCGGATGACCGAGGTGCTGCCCTGGATCTCCTTGACCAGGTTCGGATCGAGCAGGGCGTCGACGATCTGGTCCATGCCCTGGGCGTTGTTGCTCGAGATCTGCACCACGCTGCGTCCGGCGCTCAGGGGCGACTCGAAGCCGGCGATCACGCCGTCGGTGCTGTCGCTGGTGAAGGACACCTGGTTGCGGCCGGGCTTGGCGCCGTCGCGCTGGCTGGTGTCCCACCAGTTGAAGATGCGGTAGGCGAAATCGGAAAGGCGGAAGCGGCGCGCCCCGCCCTGCACCACCACCGGGCTGGCATCGGCCCATTGCGCCAGCAGGGGCTGGTTGCTGGCCGAGCCCAGGACCAGCACATCCTTGTCATGCAAGGCCTCGGTCTGCTGCGGGCTGACGACGCTCACCGCGGTGGCCGGGTAGCCGGTCGAACGGCCGAAGACGCCCAGCAGGCTCAGGTAGGTCGAGTAGTCGCCTTCGGTGGGCTTGGCCGGCAGCACCACGGCGGTCTCCGACAGATCGGCCATGCGGGTGAAGGGGAAGCCGCTGTTGCTGAAGGCGGCCAGGTCGGGCATGGCCAGGAAATGCGAGAAGCTCGAGATGTCGATGGTCGAATCGGGCTCCACGGTGCCGCGCACATTCTCCAGCACCACATCCTTGCAGGCGCCCTGCTTGACCATGTCGAAGAAGTAGTGGAACTGCAGCTGGGTCTGCGCCGGCAGCTTGAACAGCGGGATGTGGAACTGGTCCTCGGCGGGCAGCAGTTCGCTGTCGGGCAGGACGGTGGAGACGGCCCGCTCCAGCGCGTTCGGGGCACTGCCATCGACGGCCAGCAGCGGCAGCGAGCGCAGGAACTGCTGGTTGACGTTGATGTTGAGGGTCGACTTGTCGCGGTTCAGCCGCGGCGAATACCGGTACTTCAGGTCGACCGGGATGCCCTTGCTGCGCCAGGCGAACAGATCGGGCGGCAGATGGAAGTTCACCCGGATCAGGTCCGGCGAATACCCGGCCACATTGAGCGTGTCCTCGAGCGCCAGCTCGCCGAACTTCACCGGCCGGTCGCTGGCCAGCCAGTTGGGCGCGTCATAGGGCTTGCGCGGCTTGAGTTCGGTGAGGTTGGTGATGGTGGCGGTCGGCCCCGACAGGGCCGGCGATCCGACCGCCACCGCGTCGGCGGCGATCCGCAGCTCCTTGGCATCACGCCCCATGACCAGCAGCAGCTTGGCATTCGGGTCGTTGGGGTTGGCGATCATCGACACCGTCGGCCCCTGCAGGGCGGCCGCCGTCACACCGCCGGGCAGGCGGCTGTTGCCGATGG
This sequence comes from Curvibacter sp., assembly GCA_019233055.1. Classification (GTDB taxonomy): domain Bacteria; phylum Pseudomonadota; class Gammaproteobacteria; order Burkholderiales; family Burkholderiaceae_C; genus Curvibacter. The sequence continues at coordinate 13,870 of JAFAMV010000023.1, read as the reverse complement.
CGAAGACGATGGCATTGCCCTGCGCCGGGATCTGGTCGACGCTGGCCGGAAAGCGGGCGCCGCGGTAGCCCGCCAGGGCCCCGAACCACGAGGAGACCGTGCCCGCCGCCTCCAGCACCGCCGCGCTGGGCTCACCCGCGAACACCATGGGCAGCTTCAGCGGCAGGGCGTCGCGGCGGTCGAAGAAGGGCTGCGGCAACAGCGCCAGGTCGTTGGCCTGGGCCACGGGCGTCAGCGTCAGTTCCAGCACGCTGTCGTTGCCGATGTTGGCCCACAGGCTGGTGTGCGCCGGGTCTTCGCAATCGCGGGTGTAGTGGCCGATCAGCTCAAGGTTGAGGCGGTTGAACTCGGTGATCAGGCGCGGCGGGATGATGATCTCACGCTGCAGGTTCTGCCCGGCCTGCTCGGTGGGCACCGGGATGGTGGCGGCCACCTGCTCGTTGACCAGCACATTGATGTGCGAGAGCTGCGGGATCAGCGCCGGCGAGTAGGTGTAGTTGAGCTTGAGCCTGGCGCCGGTCACCACCTGGTCGGCCCGGATGCTGAAGGTGACGCCGCTGTTGCCCCGGATGCCCCGCAGCTGCAGCGGGAACAGGGCGCCCAGCTGTTTGAGCGAGAAGGGCACGGTGTGCGAATTCTGTGCCGCCGCCGTGATGGTCGCCGGCTCCAGCGTGTCCGGGGCCTCGGTGAGCATCCGGGCCGCCTGGTTGCGCGACTTGGCCTCGGCGATCTGCAGTCCGGGTGCGGCCAGCACCAGGGCGAGGGCCAGGGCCAGCGGTCGCAGCGGCATGCGGTGGGACGGTTGGGTGGAATTCGCGGTGTGTTGGGTGGTCATGGTGTGGCGAAGTTTCACTTGGCAGCAGGCGCGGGCGGACGCGGGCGGACGATCTTGGCGACGTTGCCGAACAACTGGCCGAAACCGCGCATCCCGATGGTGATCACCCCCCTCAGCGAGGTCAGGGGGCGGTCCTGCTGGCGTTTGCCCCAGGTGCCGATCCAGGCGTCGGCGCGGGAGAAGGTCATGGCGGCGAGATCGGCCTGCTGACGCAGGCTCAGGTTGTCGAAGCGCACGCCGATGTGCCCCTTGCCGGAGAAGGTGACGACGGCCGGGAAGATGCCCTCGTCATCGGTGCGGAACAGCGAGACCTGGATGCGGCTGCCCGACGGAACCTGCACCCCTTCGGGCAGGGCCAGGCCCAGGCCGTTCTGCGAGAAGTCGTCGGTCTGGCAGCTCAGCACCTTGCCGCCTTCGAGCCGGATGGCCGCCGGCAGCACGGCAGCCACGCGCGGCGTCACGCGCACCTGGCGGGTCTCGCTGGCCACGGCCAGGCTGGCGCTGGCCAGGATGATGTTGTAGGCCGTCCAGATCATGTTGATGACCAGGGTGGTGGTCTCGGCATCCGGATGGAAGAAGCCGCGCCACAGCCCGACGCCGAAGCCGAACATATTGGCCAGCAGCAGGGTCAGGTAGGGCCGGGCGATGGTCCAGTCGAAATAGGCCTCCTCGATCACCCCGCCCTTGGCCGTCACGTTGAACTTGCCCAGCTTGGGGTTGATGAAGGCCATCAGCACCGGCCGCATGATGTACCAGGCCAGCACCGACTCGTAGACCTCGTTCCAGAACGAATAGCGGAAGCGCCCCTGGATGCGCGAATTGGTGATGCTGGCATGGGCCAGGTGGGGCAGCGCATAGGCCGAGATCATCAGCGCCGTGGCCTGGAACACATGGGCGCCGAACAGCAGGTAGGCCAGCGGCGCGGTGAGGAAGATCAGGCGCGGCAGGCCGTAGAAGAAGTGCAGCATCGCGTTCAGGTAGCACAACCGCTGTCCCCACTTGAGGCCCGGGCCCAGCAGGGGGTTGTCGATCCGGGCGATCTGGGCCATGCCCCGGGCCCAGCGGATGCGCTGGCCGACGTGGCCCGACAGGCTTTCGGTGGCCAGGCCGGCGGCCTGCGGGATCTCGAGGTAGGCGGTGTTGTAGCCGTGGCGGTTGAGCTTGAGCGCGGTGTGGGCGTCCTCGGTCACGGTCTCGATGGCGATGCCGCCGATCTCCATCAGCGGCGCGCGCTTGATGACGGCGCACGAACCGCAGAAGAAGGAGGCATTCCAGAGGTCGTTGCCGTCCTGCACGATGCCGTAGAACAGCTCGCCCTCATTGGGGGTGCGGTGGAAGGTGTCAAGGTTCTTCTCGAACGGGTCGGGCGAGAAGAAGACGTGGGGCGTCTGCAGCATCGACAGCTTGGGATCGCGCAGGAACCAGCCCATGCAGACCTGCAGGAAAGAGCGCGTGGGGATGTGGTCGCAGTCGAAGATGGCGATGTACTCGCCATCGGTGGTGGCCAAGGCGGCATTGATGTTGCCGGCCTTGGCGTGGCGGTTGTCGCCACGGATCTTGTAGCCCACGCCCAGCTCTTCACAGAAGGCCCTGAACTCGGCGCGGCGCCCGTCATCGAGCACGAAGACCTTGAGCCGGTCGGCGGGCCAGTCGACGCTCATGGCCGAGAACACGGTCTGCTTCACCACCTCCAGCGGCTCGTTGTAGGTCGGGATGAAGATGTCCACGCTGGGCCAGGTCGAGCTGTCGGCGGGCATGGGCACCGGCTTGCGGCCCAGGGGCCAGCAGGTCTGGAAGTAGCCGATGATCAGCACCGCGAAGGCATACAGCTCGGCCATCACCAGGCCGAAACCGAAGAAGCCATCGAGCCAGTTGTCGAACCCCACGGTGTCGGTGAGACGCCAGTAGATGTAGCGCGACGAGGCCGACACCGACAGCACCATCATCGCCAGCGTCGACACCCGCCCCTTGGTCTTGCTGAGCAGCAGCGCGATGGCGAAGGTGGTGGCGGCGAAGACGAACTGTTCGCCGAGGTCCAGCGGCACGCTGACCACCAGCGCGAACAGGAGCAGGCCGGCGATGCCGGTCACCCACTGGGCGGCCGGGTGGTTCCAGACCGCCGAGGCCAGCACCCGGTCCACCAGGCGGGTCCAGCGCGTGGGCTGGTCCACGTCCTCGGCCGAGGCGGCCCGGTCCGGGGCGGAAGCGGGTGCGGAGGGGCGTCTCATGCGAAATGTCGGCTGTGCTGCAGCCGTTGCACGATCTTCTCGGCGCAGGCGCGGAAATCATTGGCGGCCTGGCTGTTGGACTCATAGTCCAGCACGCTCAGGTCGTTGGCCAGCGCCTCGCCGACCGACTGGTCCAGGTGGATGGCGCCGATCAGCCGTTCGCCGAAGCTGCTGCGCATGATCTGCGTCACATCCTTGGACAACTGTCGCGCGCTGTCGGTCTGGTTGACCACATAGAGGCAGTCGAGGAAATGCGGCTGGCCCACGCAATAGGTCTGCACCAGCCTTTGCATCATGGGCAGCGCGGCATAGGAGGCCGCATCGGCCAGGGCCACGACCAGCGCCAGATTGGCCGCCCGCAAGGCCTGCTTCATGTAGACCGAAGGCCCCGGAGGCGTGTCCACCAGCACCAGCGCATCACCGGGCAGCGAGAGCTCCTGCAGCAGGCCGCCCAGCCAATGCGGGTGGGCTTCGAGGTAGTGTTCGAAACGGCTGCGGTCTTCTTCGTTGACGATGCCATAGGGCAGCACATACACGCCGCCCCGGCTTTCGAACACCACGCTCTTGCAGCTTTGCTGGGCCAGTGTGGCACGCGACACCCCGCGCATCTCATTGGGCGCCACACCGAAGTGCAGGCCCAGCGCGTTCTGGGGATCCAGGTCGAGCACCAGCACGGTGCGGCCCTGGCGGGCGATGGCGGTGGCCAGGTTGGCCGTCACGGTGGTCTTGCCGACGCCCCCCTTGGACGACACCACGGAAATGACGTTCATGAGCCCCCTCGAAGGTTGTTCCACAGGGCCGACAAAGGCGAGCGCGATGCCGGCGCATCGACCTGGCCGGCCAACTGCCGGAACAGACCTTGCAGATCGGTGCCGGACGGCTCGGACGCGGCTGGCGCAGCAGCTGGGGCCACTTGGGCCGCCTGGGCCAGTTGGGCCAGCGGCGAGCGCGGCGGGGTGGCCGGTGCCGGGGCGGGCGCAGGCGCCCACAGGGATGCGACCACGGCAGGTGCCGGCGCCGGTACGGGTGCCGGGGCCGGCGCGGGTGCCGCAAAGGCCGGACGCCAGGGCATCGGCGATGGTGCCGGTGCCGGTGCCGGTGCCGGAATGAAGGACGGTGCCGCCGCGGCGGGCGTGGCCGCCGTGGTCGCAGCGAATGCCCCGGCTTCGTAGGCGGGGGCCGGTGTCGGCAGAGGCATCACGGCGGCCGCCTGGGGCGCGACCGGGGCCGGCGCGGCAGCTGGCACCTGGGCCGGCTGCTGGGGCGGCGTGGGCAAAGGCTGGACCGCCGCCTGGATCGGCGGCGGTGGCGCCTGCTTCGGGGCCGGCCTGAACACCAGGGTGGCCGGGGCCTCCTGGAGCTCGCCGGTGCGCACCGCCGGGGCCTCCGGCTGGCGCGCCGCGCCGACGTCCAGCGAGGACAGCAGCGGCCAGCGCTCGCGGGAAGCCTGGGCCTGGTTGGCGCGGGCGATCTCCTGGTACTGGTCCACCCGACCTTCGAATTGCCCGAACAGGTTGACGATGTCTTCAGAGGGGGTCATGGCAAGGCTCGCAGCATGGGGCGTCGTGCTCGACTCAACGGCCCAGGCGGAAGCTGACGCAGCCCCAGGCGTCGGTTTCCGTGGATTGGGCGACTTTCAGGCCCGGCGCCCCCTGCTGGTCGAACCAGTGCTGGTAGGCCCCTTCGAGAAAACCGGCCGCCCACTCCACCCCCGAGGCGCCGAAGGCGGCGGTCAACGGCGAACAGAAATGGCGGATCTCAAGCTGCGCGCCCTGCTGGCTCAGCTGCACCCAGCCCCAATCCAGCTCACGCCAGAGGGCCGACAGCTGGCCTTCCAGGCCTTCGAGGGTCGGCTGCGGCTGCAGCGGCAATTCGTTGGCGAAACGCTGCCCGATGCGTTGGCTCAGGGTGCGCAGATCGGCCGGCGGCAGCGCGGCGGCGAACTCGGCGGCCAATGCATGGAGAAAGTGCCGCCACTGTCTCGAGCACTGCTGACGCGCCAGATGTTCCGTCACTTCGGGGGCACTGCTCTTGGCGACCTCATTCATGGGAACTGCTCCGTTTTTTGAAAAATATGAACCAGGAAAACCACCCACTGACACAGCATCCTGTTCTTGAGGATCGAAAAGTTGCGAAATGTTAACAAAACGATCCGGAAAATCTGTGTGACTTTGACCACGGATGTGCCCGCTTTCTGGGCTATCGACCAGTTTGGGTCGGCCATGAGGGGGTCTACCCGATTTATTCGTGTTTCAGCCGAGCGATTCCTGAATTGAAACACATAGTTACAGAATTCTCCTCAACTGACCAGTAAATGTTTGCGGCGCTCCTGCGCCGCCCATGCACCTGGTTTCAACGCCTGGGCAAGGCCTTGCCCAATACTGGGGCAGACGCGCCGGACGGCAGGCGCCAACAAAGGGCATCCGGGTGCCAGCAGGGGTAAGTCCCCTGGCACGGATCTGGCTTACCGGTTAGAAAAATTGACCGTTTGGTTAGGTTTGAGACCCAGCATGCTGAATCCCCTGACAGAAGATGCCTCGCCGTCCGTTTCGCCCCTCCGTCCCCCGAGCGCCTTGCGTGCGGTGGAGGTTCTGGGGGCCAGTGTGGTCTATCCGGCGGCCGACGCGCCGGTGCAGGCACTGCAGGACATCCGGCTCACCATCGCGCAAGGCGAGTTCATCTCCCTGATCGGCCCCTCGGGCTGTGGCAAGACCACCCTGCTGCGGGTGATTGCCGACCTGGAACCGATCTCGGGCGGCCAGGTGCTGGTCAACGGGGTCAGCCCGCGCGAGGCCCGGCTGGCCCGCGCCTATGGCTACGTCTTCCAGGCCCCGGCGCTGTTTCCCTGGCGCACCGTGCTGGCCAATGTGATGCTGCCGCTGCAGATCCAGGGCCGCGACCGCGAGGCGGCGCAGGCGATCGCCCGCGAACACCTGGGCCGCGTGGGCCTGACCCAGTTCGAGAAGAAGTACCCCTGGCAGCTGTCGGGCGGCATGCAGCAGCGCGTCTCGATCGCGCGCGCCCTGTCCTTCGAACCCCGCATCCTGATGATGGACGAGCCCTTCGGGGCCCTCGACGAGATCACGCGCGACGGCCTCAACGAGCAGTTGCAGCAGCTGTGGTGCCGCGAACGCCGCACCGTGGTGTTCGTCACCCATTCGATCTCCGAGGCGGTGTACCTGTCCACCCGCATCGTGGTGATGTCGCCGCGGCCCGGACGCATCGTCAAGGTGATCGAGTCGACCCTGCCCGACGAACGCCACCTGGGCCTGCGCGACACGCCCGAATTCATGCAGATGGCCCACGAGGTCCGCGAGGCGCTCAGCGATGGACACCATTGACCCGCGATCCGACCCGAAATCCGGCGGCCGCCTGCTGCCGCTGACGGCCACCGTGTTGGTCATCGTGCTGCTCTGGTACGCGCTGACGGTCTGGCTCAACGGGCCGGGGGCCATCGAGCGCGTGCTCGCCCCCAAGGGGCCGTGGTCCTGGCAGGACCTGGTGCTCAGCAGCTGGACCCTGCAGCGGCCGGTGCTGCCCGCACCGCACCAGATCGCGGCCGATTTCTGGTCCAGCCTGGTCGACTGGCCGATCGACTCACCGCGCAATCTGCTGTTCCACGTGGCCGTCACCGGGCAGTCGACCCTGCTGGGCTTCGCCATGGGCACCGCCCTGGGGGCCGTGCTGGCGGTGCTGATCGTGCACTCGCGCACCCTCGACCGGGCGCTGCTGCCCTGGGTGGTGGCCTCGCAGACCATTCCCGTGCTGGCGATTGCGCCGATCGTGCTGGTGATCCTGGGCAGCCTGGGGTTCAGCGGGGTGCTGCCCAAGGCGGTGATCGCGATGTACCTGTGCTTCTTCCCGGTGGCGGTGGCCGCGGTGCAGGGCCTGCGGTCGCCACAGCGCATCGAGACCGAGCTGATGCACACCTATGCCGCCAGCGCCTGGCAGACCCTGTGGCTGCTGCGCCTGCCGGCCGCCTGGCCCTTCATCTTCCCGGCCCTGCGGGTGGGCGTGGCCGCCGGCCTGGTGGGTGCCATGGTGGCCGAACTGCCGACCGGCGCCCAGGCCGGCCTGGGCTCGCGCCTGCTGACCGGGTCCTACTACGGCAACACGGTACAGATCTGGTCGGCCCTGCTGATGGCCTCGCTGCTCGGCCTGCTGCTGTCCTCGGCCATGGCGGCACTCGAGAAATGGGCCTTGCGCCACCGGAGCCGCACATGAGCACGCCGACCACGACGAACCGGCAGGCCGGCCAGATCACCGCCCTGGTGGCCCTGGCCCTCTGGGCGATGGCCGCACTGCAGCCCCTGGTCTGGCAGGAAGCGGCCGACGGCACGCGCCTGCCGCAATACCTCATCGACCTGCCCCCGGCCTGGCTGGCAGTGCTGGCCGGCCTGGCCGCCGCCGGGCTCGGCCTGCGGCCCACGGCGCGCCGGGGCAGCTGGGCCGGCATCGCGCTCAGTTCGCTGGCCGCCCTCGGCTGGCTGCAGCTGCCGCCGGCCCAGGCCAGCGCAGGGGCCGGGGCCGGCTTCTGGCTCGGGGTGCTGGCCCTCGGCGGGCTGGCCCTGCTGTCGGTCCAGCGCGGCGCGGCCCTTGAAGGCCGGCGCGGCGACCAGGCCCTGGCACCGCTGTTGTTCGGTCTGTGGGTGATCTACGCCTGGCAGTTGCTGGTGGTGGCCCTCGAGGTGCCGCGGGTGCTGCTGCCGCCGCCGGCCCTGGTGCTGGAGGCCCTGCGCTCGCATGCGGCCCTGCTCGGCGGCGATTTCGTACAGACGGTGCTCAAGGCGGTGCTGCTGGGCTGGGCCGGCGGGTCGGCGCTGGGCTTCGCGGTGGCCGTGGCCATCGACCGCCAACCCTTTCTGCAGCGCGGCCTGCTGCCCATCGCCTCGCTGACCAGCACCATCCCCCTGGTCGGGGTGGCGCCGATCGCGGTCATGTGGTTCGGCTTCGAATGGCCGTCCAAGGCCGCAGTGGTGGTGCTGATGACCTTCTTTCCGATGCTGGTCTCGACCCTGGCCGGCCTGAAGTCGGCCGGCCGGCTCGAGCGCGAACTGATGTACAGCTATGCCGCCGGCTACGGCCGCACGCTCTGGAGCCTGCGCCTGCCGGCGGCCTTTCCCTTCGTGGTCGGGGCCCTCAAGGTGAATGCCACCCTGGCCCTGATCGGCGCCATCGTGGCCGAGTTCTTCGGTTCGCCGACCTCGGGCCTGGGCTTTCGCATCTCGACCGAGGCGGCCCGCATGAACATGGCCCTGGTGTGGGCGGCGATCGCGGTGGCCGCCCTGACCGGCTCGCTGGCCTATGCCCTGCTGGTGCGGCTGGAGCGCCGGGTGGCGTTCTGGCACCCCTCGGTGCGCAGCCGCTGAGAGGCTGTGCTGCAGATGGATTTTTTTTGTTGTGTGTGGTCCCGTGTGTTTCGTTCAAGCTGAACTTCAACTTTTCTTGAGGAGCCTTTCATGAAGCGTGCTTTTCGACTGTCGGCCTGTGTGCTGGCCGCCCTGCTGGGCCTGGGGGGGATGGCGGCGCAGGCGGCCGACAAGGTCACCGTGCAACTGAAGTGGGTGCCGCAGGCCCAGTTCGCCGGCTACTACGTGGCCCAGGCCAAGGGCTACTACAAGGAAGCCGGCCTCGATGTGACCATCAAGCCCGGCGGCCCCGACATCTCGCCGGTGCAGGTGATCGCCGGCAAGTCGGCCGACGCCATCGTCAACTGGATGCCTGACGCCCTGGCGGCCCGCGAGGCCGGCGTGCCCCTGGTCAACATCGCCCAGGTCTTCGACCGCTCGGGCCTGATGCTGACCTGCAAGAAGAGCAGCGGCGTGAGCAGCCCCAAGGACTTCAAGGGCAAGACCCTGGGCGTCTGGTACGGCGGCAACGAATACCCCTTCCTCAACTGGATGGCCAAGCTCGGCTACAACACCGAGACCGACATCAAGGTGCTCAAGCAGGGTTTCAACGTCGACCCGCTGCTGCAGAACCAGGCCGCCTGCATCTCGACCATGATCTACAACGAGTACTGGCAGGTGATCGACGCAGGCGTCAAGGAAAGCGACCTGGTCACCTTCTTCTATGAGGACCAGGGCGTGGCCTCGCTCGAGGACGGGCTGTACGTGCTCGAATCCAGCCTCAAGGACAAGGCCTTCGTGGCCAAGATGGGCAAGTTCCTCAAGGCCACCTTCAAGGGCTGGAACGAGGCCGTGAAGAACCCCGAGGAGGCCGCCAAGATCGTGGTCGCCCAGGACGCCTCGGGCAGCGCCACCGTCGCGGTGCAGAAGCGCCAGATGGAGAACGTGGCCAAGCTGATCACCAAGGCGGGCACCGCCAAGATCGGCTACCTGGAGCCCGCCGCCTACGAGCGCACGGTGAAGGTGCTGCTGGCCGGCGGCAGCTCGCCGGTCATCAAGAAAGACCCTGGCGCCGCCGCCTACAGCCATGCGGTCTGGGACGCAGCCCAGCATTGAGCCTGGCACTGCTGTCATGATCAGGGGGCCCTGCGCCCCCTTTTTTCACCCTCCCCACGCGTGAATCCCCCATGCTCGCCGACACCCCCCTGATGTCCCCGGAAGCCCTGGCCGAAGCCAGCAAGGGCCAGATCCGGCAGGCCAACGAAGCCCGGATCCTCGAAGCCGCCGAGGGGGTGTTCGCGCGCTCCGGTTTCGGCGGCGCCACGATGGCGGCCATCGCCGACGAGGCCGAACTGCCCAAGGCCAATCTGCACTATTACTTCGGCAACAAGCAGGAGCTTTACCGGGCTGTGCTGGCCCGCACGCTCAAGGACTGGCTGGCGCCCACCGACGGCATCCGCCCCGAGGCCGACCCGGCGCGGGCCCTGGGCGACTACATCCGGGACAAGATGCGCCTGTCGGCACAGCGGCCGCAGGCCTCCAAGGTCTTTGCCAACGAACTGCTGCATGGCGCCCCGGTACTCAGGTCGCTGCTGGCGAGCGAACTGCGCGCCCTGGTCGAGGCCAAGGCGGCGGTGATCGACGGCTGGATCGCCGAAGGCCGCATGGCGGCGGTGGACAGCACCCACCTCTTCTTCACCCTCTGGGCCGCCACCCAGACCTATGCCGATTTCGATGTCCAGATCGCGGCCGTGCTGGGCCGCGAAGAGCTGCAGGCACCCGACTTCGAACGCGCCACCGCCCATGTGGTGTCCTTGCTGCTGCGGGGCTGCGGGCTCGCGGCCTGAGAATCTCGACACGGCGCCCCACCGGGAAGCCGGCCCCGGCGGGCACGGCATCGCTCATCCAGCGCGCTCAAGCATGGCCTGCAGCAGCACATTGCAGCCGGCGCTGAGGTGCTCGGGCGCGGCGTCCTCGATCTCGTTGTGGCTGATGCCGTCCTTGCAGGGGATGAAGATCATGCCCGCGGGCGCCAGACGCGCCATGTACACCGCATCATGCCCCGCCCCCGAGACCGCCGGCATGTGGCTGTAGCCCAGGCGCTCGGCCGCGCGCCGCACCGCCTGCACACAGTCAGGGTGGAAGGGCTGGGCCGGGTACTGCGAGACCGCCTCGACCTCGATCTTCAGCCCGCTGTCGGCGCCCACCTGCGCGGCGTAGGCGCGGATCTCGGCGTCCATCTGCGCCACGCCCTCGTCGCTGCTGTTGCGCAGGTCCATCGAGAACTTCACCCGCCCCGGGATGACGTTGCGGCTGTTGGGGTGCACATGGACCATGCCCACCGTGCCGCGCCCGTGCGGCGCATGGCGGTTGCCGATGGCCACCACCTCCTGCATCACGCGCGTGGCCACCTGCAGCGCGTCCTTTCTCAGGTGCATGGGCGTGGGGCCGGCATGCGCCTCCATGCCGGTGACGGTGCAGTCGTACCAGCGGATGCCCAGCACCGCGCTGACCACGCCGATGGTCTTGCCGTGGTCTTCGAGCACCGGGCCCTGTTCGATGTGGGTCTCGAAGTAGGCGCCGATGGGGTGCTCGCCCGGCACCTGATCGCCGATGTAGCCGATGCGCGCGAGTTCGTCCTTGACGCTCTTGCCCTCGCTGTCGGTGGCGGCGTAGGCGTGCTCGAGCGTGAAGGCACCGGCGAACACGCCCGAGCCCATCATCACCGGCACGAAGCGCGAGCCTTCTTCGTTGGTCCAGAAGGCGACTTCGATGGGGGCCTCGGTCTGGATGCCGTGGTCGTTCAGGGTGCGCACCACCTCCAGCCCGGCGAGCACGCCGTAGTTGCCGTCGAACTTGCCTCCGGTGGGCTGGGTGTCGATGTGGCTGCCGGTCATGATGGGCGGCAGGCTGTTGTTGCGCCCGGCGCGGCGCATGAAGACGTTGCCGATCTGGTCGACGGTGATGGACAGGCCCGCCTCGCGGGCCCAGCCGATGACCAGATCACGGCCCTGGCGGTCGAGTTCGGTGAGGGCCAGCCGGCACACGCCGCCCTTGGGGGTGGCGCCGATCTGGGCCAGGGCCATGAGGCTGTCCCACAGGCGCTGGCCGTCGATGCGCAGGGCCTGCAGTTGGGGGGGGAGGTCTTGGGGGTTCATGGGGCTCTCCTGTGGGGGGATCAGCGAAGGACGGGGCTGGGGCGCGCCAGGGCGGCCTTGCGCGCCAGGGCTTCGAACTGGGGGCCGAAGGGGGGGCGCTTGAGGTAGCGCCCGCGCCCGGGGCTCACGCGCAGTTCGCCCTGGGCGTAGACGAGTTCGCCCTGGCTGAAGGTGTGGCTGGGCAGCCCGGTGACCTGGCGGCCTTCGAAGATGTTGAAGTCGCCCAGCGAGTGCTGGGTCTGGACCGACAGGGTCTTGGTGGCCGCCGGGTCCCAGACCACCAGGTCGGCGTCGGCGCCCACGGCCACGCAGCCCTTGCGCGGGTAGAGGTTGAACAGCTTGGCCGCGTTGGCCGAGGTGACGGCGACGAATTCGCTGGGGGTGAGGCGCCCGGTGTTGACGCCTTCGCTCCACAGCACGGCCAGGCGTTCTTCGACGCCGCCGGTGCCGTTGGGGATCTTGCTGAAGTCCAGCCGCCCGGCCGCCTTTTGTTCGGCGCAGAAGGTGCAGTGGTCGGTGGCGGTGGTGTGCAGTTGGCCCGATTGCAGCCCGCGCCACAGCGCCTGCTGGTGGCTTTTCTCGCGAAACGGCGGGCTCATGACGTGGGCGGCGGCGAAGTCAAAGCGCGCGTCGCGGTAGACGCTGTCGTCGACCACCAGGTGGCCGGCGAGCACTTCGCCGTACACGCGCTGGCCCTTGGCGCGCGCCCGCGCGATGGCTTCGGCCGATTCGGCACACGAGACGTGCACGACGTAGATGGGCACGTCGAGCACGTCGGCAATCGCGATGGCGCGCTGGGCGGCTTCGGCCTCCACCGCCGGCGGGCGCGACAGCGGGTGGCCTTCGGGGCCGGTGAGGCCCTGGGCCTTCATCTGCTGCTGCAGCAGGAAGACGAGTTCGCCGTTTTCTGCATGCACGGTGGGCATGGCGCCGAGCTCGAGCGCGCGGCGAAAGCTGTTCACCAGGGTTTCGTCGTCGCACATGATGGCGTTCTTGTAGGCCATGAAGTGCTTGAAGCTGTTGACGCCTTCCTCGCGCACCAGGGTGCCCATGTCGGCGTGCACGCTGTCGCCCCACCAGGTGACGGCCACATGGAAGCCGTAGTCGGCGCAGGATTTCTCGGCCCAGCCGCGCCAGGTGCGGTAGGCGTCCATGAGGGGCTGCTGGGGGTCGGGGATGACGAAGTCGATGATGCTGGTGGTGCCCCCGGCCAAGGCTGCGGCCGTGCCGCTGAAGAAGTCGTCTCGCGTGACGGTGCCCATGAAGGGCAGCTGCATGTGGGTGTGCGGGTCGATGCCCCCGGGCAGCACGTACTGCCCTCCGGCGTCGATGGTCTGCGCCCCCGCCGGGCACGCCAGCTCCGGCCCCAGCGCCGCCACGCGACCATCGGCCAGCAGCACGTCGGCCCGCGCCATGCCTTCGGCGTTCACCACCGTGCCGCCTCGGATCAGGTAATTGGTGTTCATGGTTTCCTCCGCAACGGATGTCAGACGCCGAGGCGCTGGGGGTTGTTGGGGTGGGCCGTCCAGTTCAGGGGCTGGGCGCTCACGGGTCGGCCGGTGCGCAGATCGATCTCGCCCGGCGCCAGATCGCGCAGGGTGATGCAGTCATCGACCGGGCACACCGACACACACAGATTACAGCCGACGCAGTCTTCTTCCTTGACCTCGAAATGGCGTTGGCCATCCTTGGTGGCGGTGATGGCCTGGTGCGAGGTGTCCTCGCAGACCACATGGCAGCGGCCGCATTCGATGCACTTGTCGCTGTCGATGACCGCCTTGCTGATGTGGTTGAGGTTGAGGAACTTCCAGTCGCTGACCGTGGGCACGGCGCGCCCGGTGATGTCGGCCACGGACTGGAAGCCCATGTCGTCCATGTAGTTGGACAGGCCGCTGGCCATGTCCTGCACGATCTTGAAGCCATACACCATGGCCGCGGTGCACACCTGCACGCTGCCGGCGCCCAGGGCCAGGAAGTCGAGCGCATCGCGCCAGGTGCTGACGCCGCCGATGCCCGAGATCGGGATGCCGGCGGTCTGCGCATCGCGGGCGATCTCGGCCACCATGTTGAGCGCGATCGGCTTGACCGCCGGACCGCAGTAGCCGCCGTGCGAACCCTTGCCCGCGGTGCTGGGCACCATGGTCAGGCTGCGCGGATCGACGCCCATGATGGAGTTGATGGTGTTGATCAGCGACACCGCATCGGCCCCGCCGGCCTTGGCCGCCCGCGCCGGGTAGCGCACATCGGTGATGTTGGGCGTGAGCTTCACGATCACCGGCAGCTTCGAATACTGCTTGCACC
>JAFAMV010000014.1 GCA_019233055.1 Curvibacter sp. | reverse complement strand
AAGACCCGGTGCTGCGCGCCAAGTTCTCGGGCAAGCCCGAGCATGTGGTGAACTACTTCTTCTTCATCGCTGAAGAAGTGCGCCAGATCATGGCCCAGCTCGGCATCCGCAAGTTCGACGAGATGATCGGCCGCGTCGACCTGCTCGACATGAAGAAGGGCATCGAACACTGGAAGGCCCAGGGCCTGGACTTCGGTCGCCTGTTCGCCGTGCCCCAGGTGGGCCCGGAGGTCTCGCGCTTCCACATCGAAGACCAGGACCACGGCCTGGACAAGGCCCTCGACAATGTGTTGATCGCCAAGTCGCGCGCCGCCATCGACAAGGGCGAGAAGGTGCAGTTCATCGAGGTGGCCCGCAACGTGAACCGCTCGGTCGGCGCCATGCTGTCGGGTGCCCTGACCAAGGTGCACCCCGAGGGCCTGCCCGACGACACGATCCGCATCCAGCTCGAGGGCACCGGCGGCCAGTCCTTCGGCGCCTTCCTGGCCCGCGGCATCACCATGTACCTGATCGGCGACGCCAACGACTACACCGGCAAGGGCCTGTCGGGCGGCCGGGTGGTGGTGCGCCCGAGCATCGACTTCCGCGGTGAATCCTCGCGCAACATCATCGTCGGCAACACCGTCATGTACGGCGCCACCAGCGGCGAGGCCTTCTTCAGCGGTGTCGGCGGCGAGCGTTTCGCCGTGCGTCTGTCCGGCGCCACTGCGGTGGTCGAAGGCACCGGCGACCATGGCTGCGAGTACATGACCGGCGGCACCGTGGCGGTGCTGGGCAAGACCGGCCGCAACTTCGCGGCCGGCATGAGCGGCGGCATCGCCTATGTCTACGACGATGACGGCAGCTTTGCCAGCCGCTGCAACATGGCCATGGTCAGCCTCGACAAGGTGCTGCCGTCGGCCGAGCAGGAGGCCGGTGTCGATCGCGCCATCTGGCACCGCGACCAGACCGACGAAGCCCAGCTGAAGAAGCTGCTGGACGACCACCACCGCTGGACGGGCAGCAAGCGTGCACGCGAGCTGCTGGACAACTGGGCGGAGGCGCGCACCAAGTTCGTGAAGGTGTTCCCGACCGAATACAAGCGCGCCCTGGGCGAGATCAACGCCAAGAAGCAAGCGGCTGCCACCACGGCCAAGGCCAAGGCCTCCGCCAAAGAAACCGCTGCCGCCAAGTAACCCGACCGACCACACGAATCAAGGACTCAGACATCATGGGAAAAGTCACTGGCTTCATGGAATTTGAGCGCATCGAAGAGGGCTACAAGCCCGTCGCCGAGCGCCTGAAGCACTACAAGGAATTCGTCGTCGGCCTGGATGAGCCGCAGGCCAAGGTGCAGGGCGCACGCTGCATGGATTGCGGCACGCCGTTCTGCAACAACGGTTGCCCGGTCAACAACATCATTCCGGATTTCAACGATCTGGTGTTCCGTGGCGACTGGCAGAACGCGATCGAGGTGCTGCACAGCACCAACAACTTCCCCGAGTTCACCGGCCGCATCTGCCCCGCGCCCTGCGAGGCGGCCTGCACGCTGAACGTGAACGATGACGCCGTGGGCATCAAGTCGATCGAGCACGCCATCATCGACCGCGCCTGGGCCGAAGGCTGGGTGCAGCCGCGCCCGGCCAAGCACAAGACCGGCAAGAAAGTCGCCGTCGTGGGCTCCGGCCCCGCCGGCATGGCCGCCGCCCAGCAACTGGCGCGCGCCGGTCACGACGTGACCCTGTTCGAGAAGAACGACCGCATCGGCGGCCTGCTGCGCTACGGCATCCCCGACTTCAAGATGGAGAAGTCGCACATCGACCGCCGCGCCGACCAGCTCAAGGCCGAAGGCGTCACCCTGCGCACCGGCGTGCTGGTGGGCAAGCTGCCCGAGGGCTCCAAGGTCACCAACTGGGCCAAGGAAACCATCAGCCCCGAGCAGCTCAAGAAGGACTTCGACGCCGTGCTGCTGACCGGCGGCTCCGAGCAGTCGCGCGACCTGCCCGTGCCGGGCCGTGAGTTCGACGGTATCCACTTCGCGATGGAATTCCTGCCCCAGCAGAACAAGGTCAACGCGGGCGACAAGCTCAAGGGCCAGCTGCGCGCCGACGGCAAGCACGTCATCGTGATCGGTGGCGGCGACACCGGCAGCGATTGCGTGGGCACCAGCAACCGCCATGGCGCCGTGAGCGTGACCCAGTTCGAGGTCATGCCCCAGCCGCCCGAAGTCGAGAACCGTCCCCTGACCTGGCCCTACTGGCCGCTGAAGCTGCGCACCAGCTCCAGCCACGAGGAAGGCTGCAGCCGCGAATTCGCCATCTCCACCAAGGAGTTCATCGGCGAAAAGGGCAAGGTCACCGGCCTGAAGACCGTGCATGTCGAGTTCAAGGACGGCAAGCTGGTCGAGATCCCGGGCACCGAGAAGGAATACAAGGCCGACCTGGTGCTGCTGGCCATGGGTTTCGTGAACCCGGTGGCCACCATCCTCGACGGCTTCGGCGTCGACAAGGATGCGCGCGGCAATGCCA
Source organism: Curvibacter sp. (assembly GCA_019233055.1). Classification (GTDB taxonomy): domain Bacteria; phylum Pseudomonadota; class Gammaproteobacteria; order Burkholderiales; family Burkholderiaceae_C; genus Curvibacter. The sequence goes on along the minus strand of JAFAMV010000014.1, from coordinate 24,706 downwards.
AGGCCAGCACCGAGTTCACCGGCGGCTACGTCACCAATGTGGCCAAGGTGTTCGCTGCCGGCGACATGCGCCGTGGCCAGTCCCTGGTGGTCTGGGCCATCCGCGAAGGCCGCCAGGCCGCCCGCGCCGTGGACGAGTTCCTGATGGGCTTCAGCGACCTGCCGCGCTGAGCGCCCCCGGTTCGTGCCCGTACCAACGCCCCTTCGGGGGCGTTGGCGTTGGTGGGGGCGTCTGTCTTTGGCTGCGCCTAAGGCGGTTTGACTCCGGGTTAACCTGAATCCCTTATGATCCCTCAGCCGGCCACCGTCCGGCTTTCGCATTTCATGGAACCCACACCCACCTCTGCGCTCGTTGAACTCAAGGACCTGACTTTCGGGTACGGGGATCGTGTCATCCTGGACGGGGTGACGCTGACCGTGCCGCGTGGCAAGGTGACGGCCCTGATGGGCGCCTCCGGTGGCGGCAAGACCACCGTGCTGCGCCTCATCGGCGGCCAGGTGCAGCCGCAGAAGGGCACGGTGTGTTTCGATGGGCAGGATCTGGGGCGGCTTGACTCGGCCGGCCTGTTCAGGGTGCGGCGGCGCATGGGCATGCTGTTCCAGTTCGGTGCCTTGTTCACCGACTCCAGTGTCTTCGACAACGTGGCCTTTCCGCTGCGCGAGCACACCGACATGCCTGAGGCGCTGATCCGCGACATCGTGCTGATGAAGCTCAACGCGGTGGGTCTGCGCGGGGCCCGCGACCTCATGCCCAGCGAGGTCTCCGGCGGCATGGCCCGGCGCGTGGCCCTGGCCCGGGCCATCGCGCTCGACCCCGAACTGGTCATGTACGACGAGCCCTTCGCCGGGCTGGACCCGATCTCGCTGGGCACGGCGGCACGCCTGATCCGCGAACTCAACGATGCCATGGGCCTGACCAGCATCATCGTCTCGCACGACCTTGACGAGACCTTCCACATCGCCGACCAGGTCATCGTGCTGGCCAACGGCCGCATCGTGGCCCAGGGGACGCCCGACGAGGTGCGCCACAGCGAGGATCCGCTGGTGCACCAGTTTGTCAATGCACTGCCCGAGGGGCCGGTGCGCTTTCATTACCCCGGCCCCACCGTGGCCGACGATTTTGGCCCCCAGGCCGGAGCACAGCGATGAGTTGGTACCGCCCCGCAGACGTGGGATACGCCACCCGCCGGCAACTGGCCCACATCGGGCATGGTGCCCGCCTGTTCGTGCGCCTGGTGCTCGACCTGGGGGGCTGCCTGCGCCGTTTTGGCCTGGTGCGCGACCAGATCCACTTCCTGGGCAACTATTCGCTGGCCATCATCGCGGTGTCCGGTCTGTTCATCGGCTTCGTGCTGGGGCTGCAGGGCTTCAACATTCTGCAGCGCTATGGCTCGTCCGAGGCCCTGGGGCAACTGGTGGCGTTGTCCCTGGTCCGCGAGCTGGGCCCGGTGGTCACCGCCTTGCTGTTTGCCGGCCGCGCCGGCACCTCGCTCACCGCCGAGATCGGGCTCATGAAGGCGGGCGAACAGCTCAGCGCCATGGAGATGATGGCCGTCGACCCGGTGCGCCGCATCCTGGCGCCGCGCTTCTGGGCCGGGGTGATCACGCTGCCTCTGCTGACGGCGGTGTTCAGTGCTGTCGGCATCCTGGGCGGCTGGATCATCGCCGTGCCCCTGATCGGCGTCGATTCGGGCTCGTTCTGGAGCCAGATGCAGGGTGGCGTCGACGTCTTCAGCGATGTGGGCAACGGCGTCATCAAGAGTGTGGTGTTCGGCTTCACCGTGACCTTCACGGCCCTGTTGCAGGGCTATGAGGCCCTGCCGACCCCGGAGGGCGTCTCGCGTGCCACCACCCGCACCGTGGTGGTGGCATCGCTCGCGGTGCTGGGTCTGGATTTCATCCTGACCGCGCTGATGTTCAGTGTTTGAGAATCAACCCGGCAGGCCGACCGGCCTGCCCTGACAAGAAAAGGAGAGTGACGTGCAGCGCTCCAAGAATGATGTTCTGGTGGGTCTTTTCGTCCTGCTCGGCCTCGCGGCCATCGTGTTCCTGGCCTTGCAGTCGGCCAATCTGCTGAGCCTCAATTTCCAGCCGACTTACAGGATTTCCGCAAAGTTCGACAATATCGGCGGGCTCAAGCCCAAGGCCGCCGTCAAGAGCGCCGGGGTGGTGGTCGGGCGTGTCGAATCGATCAGCTTCGACGACAAGTCCTTCCAGGCCCTGGTGACCCTGGCACTCGACAGCCGCTACGCCTTTCCCAAGGACAGCTCGCTCAAGATCCTGACCAGCGGCCTGCTGGGAGAGCAGTACATCGGCATCGAGGCCGGTGCGGACGACAAGAACCTCGCGCAGGGAGACAAGGTGGGCAGCACGCAGTCTGCCGTGGTGTTGGAGAATCTGATCAGCCAGTTCCTCTACAGCAAGGCGGCCGACGGTCCTACCACTCCGGCCGGGGGCAGCAAGAAATAAGAACTTCGACAAGCATGAACGACGACCATTCAAGACCAGGGAATCTGCAGCGGCTCCGGCGTTGGGCGGGAGGCCTGCTGGCGCTCACCCTGCTGGTGCTCATGACCGGCTGTGCCACGGGGCCGGGCAAGAACCCGCGCGACCCGATCGAGCCCTTCAACCGGGACATGTCCCGTTTCAACGACGCGGTGGACAGCGCCATCCTGAAGCCGGTGGCGACGGGGTACCGCGAGGTCACCCCTTCGCTGGTGCGTACCGGCGTGAACAACTTCTTCTCCAACCTCGGCGAGGTCTGGTCCCTGTTCAACAACGTGCTGCAGCTCGACCTCAAGGGCTCGGCCGACACCGCCCTGCGCTTCGGCATCAACACCATCTATGGCCTGGGCGGCCTGCTGGACATCGCCTCCGATCTGCAGATCGAGCAGCACAAGCAGGATTTCGGGCAGACCCTGGCGCGCTACGGCGTGCCGACCGGGCCCTACATCGTGCTGCCACTGCTGGGACCTTCGACCCTGCGCGACACGCTGGCCCTGCCGGTGATCTTCAAGGGCGATGTGGTCACCCGCATCAACGATGTGCCGACGCGCAATTCGCTCTATGCCCTGCGGCTGGTCTCGATCCGTTCGAACCTGTTGGGCGCCAGCCAGGTGCTGGACGAGGCGGCGCTCGACAAATACTCGTTCACCCGCGATGTCTACCTGCAATTGCGTGACAACGAGCAGCGCAACGGCAAGCACAGCAAGTCGGAAGACGACGATGGCGGCGCCTTGCCGCCCGAGCCCCTGCCTTGAGGCCTGTCCTCCAGGTCGAGGGCTGGGCCGTTAGAGGCATGGTGGGAATGCTCCGACAGGTCGGAGCCCCGGATCCGGCGGGAAAGACCCGCACTGAAAGGAAGACATGAAAAGACGTACCCTGGCCCAATGGCTGCTCGCCGGTGTCGGCGCACTCTCGCTGTCCCTGCCCCTGATGGCGCAGGCGGCCGATCTGGCACCCGACGAACTGATCAAGCAGATCTCCACCGATGTGCTTGACACCATCAAGAACGACAAGGCCATCCAAGGCGGCGACACCAGCAAGATCATCGCCCTGGTCGACAGCAAGATCATGCCGAACGTGAACTTCCCGCGCATGACGGCGGCGGCGGTCGGTCCGGCCTGGCGTCAGGCCACGCCTGATCAGAAGGCCCGGCTGCAGGATGAATTCAAGACCCTGCTGGTGCGCACCTATTCCGGTGCGCTGGCCCAGGTGTCCGACCAGACCATTTTCATCAAGCCCATGCGTTCGGCCGCCGATGACACCGATGTGGTGGTCCGCACCGAAGTCCGTGGCAAGGGCGATCCGATCCAGCTGGACTACCGGCTCGAAAAGACCCCGGGCGTGGGCGCCGGCTGGAAGATCTACAACCTCAATGTGCTGGGGGTCTGGCTGGTCGACACCTACCGCAGCCAGTTCGCCCAGGAGATCAATGCCAAGGGCATCGACGGCCTGATCACCACATTGAGCGACCGCAACAAGGCCAACGCCGCCGGCAAGAAGGGTTGAGGTCGTGCTGGTATTGCCCGCCGAACTGACCCATGCGCAGGCCAGCGCCTGCCTGGGCATGCTGGTCCAGACCCTGCGCACGCACCAGGCGCCCGAGGTGGTGGCCGATGCCTCGGCCACGGTGGTGTTCGACTCGTCGGCGCTGGCGGTGCTGCTGGCCTGCCGGCGCGAGGCGCTGGGCCTGGGCAAGACCTTTGCGGTGCGCGGCCTGCACGAACGTCTGGCGACGCTGGCATCGATCTACGGCGTCAGCGAGCTGCTGCCCGGCGCCTGAGCCAGACCGCTCTCCTGGCGCCTGCCGCTGTGCGCAGGGCGGTGTGCCAGGTCGGCTCCAGAGGTGGGTGCCTGCCCGGATGAAGTCCTCCTCAAGCCCTGTCCTGGCGCAAGGTTGGATGCGGTGGGCGGGCGGACACCAGGGGGAGCGCTTAAAATCGACGGTTCCATGCCTGCAGCCGTCTCCTTCCAATCCGTCTCCAAGACCTATTCCACCCCCCGAGGCCCGTTCCAGGCCTTGAACGATGTCCGTTTCGACATCGAGGAAGGGGAGTTCTTCGGACTGCTCGGCCCCAATGGGGCGGGCAAGACCACCCTCATCAGCATTCTGGCGGGCCTCTCCCGGGCCAGCTCGGGCCAGGTGCTGGTCCAGGGCGCCGATGTGCAGGCCGACTACGCCACGGCGCGCCGCCGGCTCGGCATCGTGCCGCAGGAGCTGGTGTTCGATCCGTTCTTCTCGGTGCGCGAAGCCCTGAAGATCCAGTCGGGCTACTTCGGGGTTCGGAATAACGACGCCTGGATCGATGAACTCCTCGAGAGTCTGGGGCTGGCTGACAAGGCCAAGGCCAATATGCGCCAGCTGTCGGGTGGCATGAAGCGTCGGGTGCTGGTGGCCCAGGCCCTGGTGCACCGGCCTCCCATCATCGTGCTCGACGAGCCCACGGCGGGGGTCGACGTGGAGCTGCGCCAGACCCTGTGGCAGTTCATCGCCCGTCTCAACAAACAGGGCCATACCGTGCTGCTGACCACCCATTACCTCGACGAGGCCGAAGCCCTGTGCGGGCGCATCGCCATGCTCAAGCAAGGCCAGGTGGTGGCGCTCGAGCGCACCTCGGACCTGCTGGCCCGGGCCTCGGGCAATGTGCTGCGTTTCAAGGTCGACGGCGAATTGCCTGCCGCGCTGCGCGGCCGGGCCCGCGTCACCGGTCGCATCGCCCAGTTGCCGGTGCACGATGCCGCCGAGATCGAGACCAGCCTGGCCCAGGTGCGCCAGGCCGGCCTAGTGGCCGAGGACATCGAGGTGCGCAAGGCCGATCTCGAGGATGTGTTCATCAGCGTCATGGCGGGCGGTGCCGCCGGCGTGGCACGCCAGGGGGTGGCAGCATGAACGGCTGGCAGACCCTGCTCTACAAAGAGATCCTGCGTTTCTGGAAGGTCAGCTTCCAGACCGTGGCGGCGCCGGTGCTGACGGCCGTGCTGTACCTGATGGTCTTCGGCCATGTGCTCGACCAGCGGGTCCAGGTGCATGAAGGGGTGTCCTACACCGCCTTCCTGATCCCCGGTCTGGTGATGATGAGCGTGCTTCAGAACGCCTTTGCCAACAGCTCCTCGTCGCTGATCCAGAGCAAGATCATGGGCAACCTGGTGTTCCTGCTGCTGACCCCGCTGTCGCACCGGGCGTGGTTCGTCGCCTATGTCGGCTCCTCCCTGGTGCGTGGGCTGGCCGTGGGCCTGGGCGTGTTCGTGGTCACGCTGATCTTTGCGGTACCCCCTTTCGTGGCGCCCCTGTGGATCATCGTGTTCGCGGTGCTGGGGGCCTCGATGCTGGGCTCCCTGGGCCTGATCGCGGGCCTGTGGGCGGAGAAGTTCGACCAGATGGCCGCCTTCCAGAATTTCGTCATCATGCCGATGACCTTTCTGTCCGGGGTGTTCTATTCCATCCATTCCCTGCCGCCGTTCTGGCAGCAGGTCAGCCACCTGAACCCGTTCTTCTACATGATCGACGGCTTCCGCTACGGCTTTTTCGGTGTCAGCGATGTCTCGCCCTGGCTCAGCCTGACCCTGGTCGGAGGCGCCTGGCTGCTGGTCAGCGGCATCGCCCTGCACCTGCTGCGCATCGGCTACAAGATCCGCAGCTGAGCCGGCGGCAGCCCTTTTCCACCCATTTCCCTTCTGTTTTCCCATCATGACTGCCGACGACATCAAGCACCTCATTGCCGCAGGCCTGCGCTGCGAGCACCTCACCCTGGAGGGAGATGGCCGGCATTGGTATGCCGTGATCGTGTCCGCCGAGTTCGAGGGCAGGCGTTCCATCCAGCGCCACCAGCGGGTCTATGCGACCCTGGGTGAAAAAATGCACACCGATGAAGTCCATGCCCTGTCGATGAAGACCTACACGCCCGCAGAATGGGCGGCCCAGCCACGCTGACGGCCGCCTGCCGGCGGCCCTGCCGCTGTCGGCATTCCTGACTCTCCCGATTTTCCCGATGGACAAACTCCTCATCCGCGGTGGCCGCTCGCTCAAGGGCGAAGTGCCCATCTCCGGCGCCAAGAACGCAGCCCTGCCCGAGCTGTGCGCCGCCCTCCTGACCGACGCCCCTGTCACCCTGCACAACGTGCCGCATCTGCAGGATGTGAGCACCATGCTGCAACTGCTGCGCAACATGGGGGTGCGGGCCGAACGCAACTCCCTGGGCGAGATGCAGATCGACGCCCAGGCCCTGGACCGGCCCGAAGCCCCCTATGAGCTGGTGAAGACCATGCGGGCCTCCGTGCTGGCCCTCGGCCCGCTGCTGGCGCGTTTCGGCCGTGCCCGGGTCTCGCTGCCGGGGGGCTGTGCCATCGGTTCGCGCCCGGTGGACCAGCACATCAAGGGGCTTCAGGCCATGGGCGCCGAGATCGTGGTCGAGCATGGCTACATGGTGGCCGGTCTGGGCGCGGGGCTCAGCCGACTCAGGGGTGCTCGCATCAGCACCGACATGGTGACCGTCACCGGCACCGAGAACTTTCTCATGGCGGCGGCGCTGGCCGAGGGCGAGACCCTGCTCGAGAACGCCGCCCAGGAGCCCGAGATCGTCGATCTGGCCGAAATGCTGATCGCCATGGGCGCCCGCATCGAGGGGCATGGCAGCAGCCGCATCCGCATCCAGGGCGTCGAGCGTCTGCGCGGTTGCAGCCACCATGTGGTGGCCGATCGCATCGAGGCAGGCACCTTTCTCTGCGCGGTGGCGGCCACCGGCGGCGATGTGTTCCTGCGCCATGCCCGCGCCGATCACCTCGATGCAGTGCTGGACAAGCTGCGCGAGGCCGGGGCGACCGTCACGGCCATGGACGGCGGGATCCGTCTGCAGGCGCAGGCGCCGGCCTACGAATATTTCAAGGCCCAGAGTTTCCGCACCACCGAATACCCGGGTTTCCCGACCGACATGCAGGCCCAGTTCATGGCTTTGAGCTGCGTCTCGCGGGGCACGGCCACGGTCACGGAAACCATCTTCGAGAACCGCTTCATGCATGTGGATGAACTGGTGCGCCTGGGCGCCCGCATCCAGACCGATGGCAAGGTGGCGGTGGTCGAGGGCGTGCCGCGGCTCTCCGGTGCCACCGTCATGGCCACCGACCTGCGGGCCTCGGCCAGCCTGGTGATCGCCGGCCTGGTGGCCGATGGCGAGACCGTGGTCGAACGCATCTACCACCTCGACCGCGGCTACGATCGCATGGAAGAAAAATTGCGCGGCCTGGGAGCCGACATCGAGCGCGTCAGATAAGGACACACCATGATCACCCTCGCCCTTTCCAAAGGCCGCATCTTTGATGAGACCCTGCCGCTGCTGGCGGCGGCCGGCATCGAGGTCCTCGAAGACCCCGAAAAATCGCGCAAGCTGATCCTGCCCACCAACCAGCCCGAGGTGCGGGTGGTGTTGGTGCGTGCCACCGACGTCCCGACCTATGTGCAATATGGCGGCGCCGACCTGGGCGTGACCGGCAAGGACACCCTCATCGAGCATGGCGGCCAGGGCCTCTACCAGCCGCTGGACCTGCGCATCGCGCGCTGTCGCATGAGCGTGGCGGTGCGCCAGGACTTCGACTATGCCGGCGTGGTCAAGCAGGGCTCGCGACTGCGCGTGGCCACCAAGTACACCTCGATCGCGCGTGATTTCTTCGCCGCCAAGGGCGTGCACGTGGACCTGATCAAGCTCTACGGCAGCATGGAGCTGGCGCCGCTGACCGGCCTGGCCGATGCCATCGTCGACCTGGTCTCGACCGGCAGCACCCTGAAGGCCAACCACCTCGTCGAGGTGGAGCGCATCATGGACATCAGCTCGCGCCTGGTCGTCAACCAGGCCGCGCTCAAGCTCAAGCAGGCGCCCATCCGTCGCATCATCGACGCCTTCGCCGGCGCCGTGAAGGCCGACTGAGCCCTCGAAGAAGAATCCCCGTCCCCGGAGTCCCCGTCATGACCCTGCAAGCCGCCCCCCTTCGCCTGTCGACCGCATCGGCCACCTTCGAGGCCGATTTCAAGGCCCGCTTGCATTGGTCGGCCGACACCGATGCCGCCATCGAGCAGCGCGTGGCCGACATCCTGGCCGACGTGCAGCAGCGCGGCGACGCGGCGGTGCTCGAGTACACCGCCCGCTTCGACGGCCTCGACGCCTCGGGCCTGTCGCAGCTGGAGCTGAGCCAGGCCGAGCTGAAGGCGGCCTTCGACGGCCTGCCAGAAGCCCAGCGCCGGGCACTGGAGCAGGCCGCGCGCCGGGTGCGCAGCTACCACGAGGCGCAGAAGAAGGCCTCGGGCGAAAGCTGGAGCTACCGCGACGAAGACGGCACCCTGCTCGGGCAGAAGGTCACGCCGCTGGACCGCGTGGGCATCTATGTGCCCGGCGGCAAGGCGGCCTACCCCTCGAGCGTGCTGATGAACGCCATCCCGGCCCATGTGGCGGGGGTGGGCGAGATCATCATGGTGGTGCCCACGCCCAAGGGCGAAAAGAATCCCCTGGTGCTGGCCGCCGCCCATGTGGCCGGCGTGGGCCGGGCCTTCACCATCGGCGGCGCCCAGGCCGTGGCCGCGCTGGCCTATGGCACCGCCACCGTGCCCAAGGTCGACAAGATCACCGGGCCGGGCAATGCCTATGTGGCCAGCGCCAAGAAGCGCGTCTTCGGCACGGTGGGCATCGACATGATCGCCGGGCCGAGCGAGATCCTGGTGCTGGCCGATGGCAGCACGCCGCCCGACTGGGTGGCGATGGACCTGTTCAGCCAGGCCGAGCACGACGAGCTGGCGCAGAGCATCCTGCTGTGCCCCGATGCTGCCTACATCGAGGCGGTGCAGCGTGAGATCGACCGCCTGCTGCCCACCATGCCGCGCGCGGCCATCATCGCCAAATCGCTGAACGACCGTGGCGCCCTGATCCTGACCCGCGACATGGAAGAGGCCTGTGCCATCAGCAACCGCATCGCGCCCGAGCACCTGGAGGTGTCCAGCCGCGAGCCGCACCGTTGGGAGCCGCTGCTCCGGCACGCAGGCGCCATCTTCCTGGGGGCCTACACCAGCGAATCGCTGGGCGACTACTGCGCCGGCCCCAACCATGTGCTGCCCACCAGCGGCACCGCGCGCTTCAGCTCGCCGCTGGGGGTTTACGACTTCCAGAAGCGCAGCAGCCTGATCGAGGTCAGCGAAGCCGGCGCCCAGGTGTTGGGCGGGATCGCCGCCGAGCTGGCCTACGGCGAAGGGCTGCAGGCCCATGCGCGGGCGGCCGAGCTGCGGCTGAAGTGATGGGCCAGCCGCTGCCGGGGCGAGGCCCAGGCAGCGAAGCCGGCGCTGGGCAGGGAGGGTAGGGCGGGGGCCCGGGCCCTTCTCAAGCGGCCGGCACAAGGCCCTGTGGGCTCCCCGCTGGCGGCACGGGGGCGGCAGCGCCGGCCAGCCGCCAGTGCAGGCGGGCGGCCTGCTTGCCTTCGGCGCTCAGGTGCAGCAGGGCCGGCCCCATCACCGACCAGTGCTGCGCGGGCTTCAGGAAATGATCGGTGGGCCAACCCTCGTGGGTCAGCCAGATGCAACCTTCCAGCACCACCAGCTCCAGGGTCTGGCCCGGGGGGCAGCTCAAGGTGTGGACGGGCGCCTGCGGCGCCAGCAGATCGATCCGGCCATCGCTGGGCAGGCCGTGGGCAAGGCGGGGAGTGTCGGTGTCGTGGGTCATGTCTGCACTGTGCCGGTGGGCTGAAGGGCCGGCCAGACACAGGCCGGGGCCAACCGGGGTGGTACAGAGCCATGGCATGGGCATCTGTGCTGGTCACACTGGTGCTCATCTGTATCGGGTCGGGCTTTTCTGTTCGACACAGAATCAGACCATGGAAGCCACCGACGACAGCCCCCTGTACCTGCAGATCGCCACCTCGCTGGCCCAATTGATACGCCAAGGCACACTGGCTGCCGGCGAACGTCTGCCTTCGGTGAGAGAGCTGGCACGACAGCATGGGGTGGCACAGAGCACGGCGGTGCAGGCCTACCATTGGCTGGAGGACGCGCGCCTCATCCAGGCCCGTCCCCGGTCGGGATTTTTCGTGGCCCAACGGGCCCCCAGCCTGCCGCAACCCTCGGTGTCGCGCCCACCGAAGAAGGCCCAGACGGTCAGCATCGACTGGATCGGCCTGCGGGCCCTGGGCCCTCGCTACGAACCCGGGCTGATCTCCTTTGGCAGCGGCACGGCGTCGCCGGAGATGCTCAATCCGGACCGGGTGCGGCGGGCGCTGGTGCGTGCGGTGCAGCGCCACCGGCATCTGCTGTGCGTCTATCCGGCCTCCGACGGTCAGGAACCGGCGCGCCGTGCCCTGGCGCGTTACGCGCTGGGACTGGGCTGCAGTCTGGACCCGGCGCGCATCATGATCACCGGCGGCTGCATGGAGTCGATCAGCCTGTGCCTGCGGGCGGCCACACGGCCGGGGGATGTGGTGGCCATCGAGTCGCCGACGCATTTTTCATTTCTCGAGTTGCTGCAGGGCCTGCACCTGAAGGCGCTGGAGATCCCCACCCACCCGCGGCACGGCATGTCGCTCGACGCTCTGCAGCTGGCCCTGGAGACCCAGCCGGTGAAGGCGGTGCTGGTGGTGCCCACCCTGAGCAATCCCCTGGGCAGTTGCATGCCGGTGCCCGAGCGGCGCCGTCTCGCGGCCATGGCGACCCGGCATGAGGTGGCGGTGATCGAGGACACGATCTACAACGACCTGGTCGAGAACGAGGAGATGCGCCGCAGCGTCAAGTCCTTCGACAGCAGTGGCCACGTGATGATCTGCGATTCCTTCTCCAAGACGCTGGCCCCGGGTCTGCGCCTGGGCTGGCTGGAAGCGGGCCGCTGGACCGAGGCGGTCCGGCGCATCAAGGACGTCCAGACCGGTGCCCAGTCGGCGGTGCTGGAGCTGGCCCTGGCCGACCTGCTGACCCAGGCCGGCTACGCCGCCAACCTGCGCCAGCTCCAGGGGCAGGCCTCGGCACGTCTGGACGAGGCCAGGTCCTTGATCGCGGCGCATTTCCCCCGGGGCACGCGGGTCACCGACCCGCCCGGCGGCTTCCTGCTCTGGCTGGAGCTGCCCAAGGGGCTGGACGCGGTGCGGCTGCACGAGGCCTGCCTGCAGGAGAAGATCCTGGTGGCGCCGGGCAACTGGTTCAGCAACAGCCCGCGTTTCCACAACTGTCTGCGCATCGGCGTCGGCAGCGAGTGGTCCGGCGCCCACCCGGCTGCCTTGCGACGCGTCGGCGAGTTGGCTTCTGTCTTGCTGGCAGCCCCGCTGCCTCGGGTGGCTTGAAGACACGAATTTCGTGCAACACGAAATTCGTGTAAGATGAACCCATGAAGAACATCACCATCACCATGGAAGACGCTGTGGCCGAGTGGGTGCGCATCGAGGCGGCCCGCCGCGACAGCAGCGTCTCGCGCCTGGTCGGTGAGTGGCTGGGGGAGAAGATGCGTCAGGAGGATGCCTATGCCCAGGCCATGCGCGAAGCCCTGGGCTTCGAGTCCTGGGGCGCTTCGGGCGGGCCCTATCTGCCGCGTGGCGGCCTGGCGCCTGCGCCCACCCGTGCGGACGGGGCGCCATGAGTGCATTGGTCTTCGTCGACACCCCGGTGCTGCTCTACAGCGTCGATGAGCGTGACCCGGCCCGCCAGGCGCGGGCCCGTGAATGGCTCGGCTGGTGCTGGCAGGAACGTGCCGGCCGCATCAGCTCGCAGGTGCTCAACGAGCTCTACAACAACGCCATCACGCGCTTTCCCGGGCCGCGCACGGTGGCCCTGGTGCGGGCCCAGGTGCGCCGGCTGCGGGTCTGGCAGCCGCCCCATCTCGATGCCTACACCGTGGACGGCGCCTGGGGTCTGCAGGACCGCTACGGCCTGGGCTACTGGGATGCCCTGATCCTGTCCTCCGCCCATCAGCAGGGTTGCCGCTACCTGCTCAGTGAAGGCTTTGAACACGGCCGCCAGATGGATGCGGTCCGAATCCTCAACCCGTATCTTGTCGCCCCTGCCGAACTGAAAGATCTTGAATGAGTGCTCTTGCTGCCACCATCGCCCGCGTCATCCGTCAGGACGTCCAGTCCATGCATGCCTATGCGGTGCAGGACTCGCGCGGCCTGCTCAAGCTCGATGCGATGGAAAACCCCTTCGGCCTGCCGCCGCAGCTGCAGTCCGAACTCGGCCAGCGCCTTGGCGCCCTGGCGCTGAACCGCTATCCCGGCGAGGGCGTGGAGCGCCTGAAGTCGGCGCTGGCCGCCCATGTCGGCCTGCCGGCGGGGCAGTCGCTGATGCTGGGCAACGGCTCGGACGAGCTGATCTCCCTGCTGGCCCTGGCCTGCGATACCCCGGGCGCCAGCATCCTGGCGCCGTTGCCGGGCTTCGTGATGTACGCCATGAGCGCCCAGTTGCAGGGGCTGCGTTTCGTCGGCGTGCCCTTGACGGCTGATTTCGAACTCGACGAGGCGGCCATGCTGGCGGCGATCGCCGAGCATCGGCCGGCGCTCACCTACCTGGCCTACCCGAACAACCCGACCGCCAACCTCTGGAGCGTGGAGACCCTCCGCCGCCTGATTGCCGCCGTCGGCGAGCAGGGCGGTCTGGTGGTCATGGACGAGGCCTACCAGCCCTTCGCCAGCCACAGCTGGCTCAGCGAGATCGAGGCCCGTCCCGAGGCCAATGCCCATGTGCTGCTGATGCGCACGCTCAGCAAGTTCGGTCTCGCCGGCATCCGTCTGGGCTACATGCTGGGCCGCAGCGACCTGATCGCCGAGATCGACAAGGTGCGGCCGCCCTACAACATCAGCGTGCTCAACAGCGAATGCGCGCTGTTCGCGCTGGAGCATGCCGAGGTCTTCGCAGAGCAGGCGGCCACCCTGCGCCGTGAACGGGGGCTGCTGCTGGCGGCCCTGCGCCGGCTTGCCGGCGTGCAGGCCTGGGACAGCGATGCCAACATGGTGCTGGTGCGGGTGCCCGAGGCCGACAAAACCTTTGCGGGCATGAAGGCGCGCGGCGTGCTGGTCAAGAACGTCTCTAAAATGCATGCTTTGCTGGCCAACTGCCTGCGCCTCACCGTCGGGACCGCCGACGACAATGCGCAGATGCTGGCCGCCCTCCAGGCTTCCCTATGACTTCTTCCGCACTTGTCCCCTCCCATGCCGGCAGCGCCCCCCGCGTCGCCGAAGTCACCCGCAACACGGCGGAGACCCGCATCCAGGTGCGCATCAACCTCGACGGCAGCGGCGAGGCCAAGCTCAACACGGGCATCGGCTTCTTCGACCACATGCTCGACCAGATCGCGCGCCACGGCCTCATCGACCTGAGCATCGAATGCGCCGGCGACCTGCACATCGACGGCCACCACACGGTGGAAGACGTGGGCATCACGCTGGGCCAGGCCTTTGCGCGGGCCGTGGGCGACAAGAAGGGCATCCGCCGCTATGGCCACGCCTATGTGCCGCTCGACGAGGCGCTGTCGCGGGTGGTGGTCGACTTTTCGGGGCGCCCGGGTCTGCACATGGACGTGAAGTTCAGCAGCGGCATGATCGGCGCCCTCGACACCCAATTGGTGTTCGAATTCTTCCAGGGCTTCGTCAACCACGCGGGCGTCACCCTGCACATCGACAACCTCAAGGGCGTCAATGCGCACCACCAGTGCGAAACCATCTTCAAGGCCTTTGGCCGGACCCTGAGGGCCGCGCTGGAGCTGGACCCCCGGGCCTTGGGTGTCATCCCATCCACCAAAGGGTCTCTTTGATCGACTCCAGGGCGTGCCGGGCCCCAGGCCCGGGCTGATCGCCTCACTCAGCTTCCACTTATGAATTCAGTTGCAAACACCGTGGCAGTCGTTGACTACGGCATGGGCAATCTGCGCTCGGTCTCGCAGGCCGTCCAGGCCGCGGCCGACGGCACCGGGGTGCAGGTCGTCATCACCTCGAACCCCGAGGAGGTGCGTGCGGCCACCCGCATCGTGCTGCCGGGCCAGGGCGCCATGCCCGACTGCATGCGCGAGCTGCGCGAGTCGGGGCTGCTCGAGTCGGTGCTCGAGGCGGCCGCCCGCAAGCCCCTGTTCGGCGTCTGCGTGGGCATGCAGATGCTGCTCGACCACAGCGCCGAGGGCGACACGCCGGGCCTGGGCCTGATCCATGGCGAGGTGGTCAAGTTCGATCTGGCGGGCCGCCTGCAGGCCGACGGCAGCCGTTTCAAGGTGCCTCAGATGGGTTGGAACCAGGTGATCCAGTCGCAGCCGCATGCGCTCTGGGCCGGGGTGCCCGATGCCAGCTACTTCTATTTCGTGCACAGTTTCTACGCCCGACCGTCCGATGCGCGCCACAGCGTGGGTGAGGCCGATTACGGTGGCCGCTTTACCGCTGCCATCGCACGCGATAATATTTTTGCCACCCAGTTCCACCCGGAGAAGAGCGCCAGCCACGGCCTGGCCCTGTACCGGAATTTCCTTCACTGGAATCCCTGATTCTTTCCCGCTGCCTTCAGCACCATGCTTCTCATTCCTGCGATCGATCTCAAAGACGGCCATTGCGTGCGCCTCAAACAAGGCGACATGGACCAGGCCACCACCTTCGGCGAAGACCCCGCTGCCATGGCCCTCAACTGGGTGGCCAAGGGCGCCCGAAGGCTGCATCTGGTGGACCTCAACGGTGCGTTTGCCGGCAAGCCCCAGAACTACAACGCGATCAAGTCCATCCTCAAGGCGGTCGGCGATGACATCCCGGTGCAGCTCGGCGGCGGCATCCGCGATCTGGACACCATCGAGAAGTACATCGACGGCGGCCTGCGCTACGTGATCATCGGCACCGCAGCCGTCAAGAACCCCGGCTTCCTCAAGGATGCCTGCACCGCCTTCGGCGGCCACATCATCGTCGGCCTCGACGCCAAGGACGGCAAGGTGGCCACGGACGGCTGGAGCAAGCTGACCGGCCACGAGGTCGTCGACCTGGCCAGGAAGTTCGAGGACTGGGGCGTCGAATCCATCATCTACACCGACATCGGCCGCGACGGCATGCTGTCGGGCATCAACATCGATGCCACGGTGAAGCTGGCCCAGGCCTTGAGCATTCCGGTCATCGCTTCGGGCGGTCTGTCGAACATGAACGACATCGAAAAGCTGTGCGAGGTCGAGGCCGAGGGCGTCGAAGGCGTGATCTGCGGTCGCGCCATCTACTCGGGCGACCTGGATTTCGCCGCCGCACAGAGCCGGGCCGACGAGCTGGGCGAGAGCCTCTGATGCTGGCCAAGCGCATCATCCCCTGCCTTGATGTGACCGGCGGTCGGGTCGTCAAGGGCGTCAATTTCGTCGAACTGCGCGATGCCGGTGATCCGGTGGAGATCGCCGCCCGCTACAACGAGCAGGGCGCTGACGAGCTGACCTTCCTGGACATCACCGCCACCAGCGACGGCCGCGACCTGATCCTGCACATCATCGAGGCCGTGGCTTCCCAGGTCTTCATCCCCTTGACGGTCGGCGGCGGGGTGCGCACCGTCGAAGACGTGCGCCGCCTGCTCAATGCCGGCGCCGACAAGACCAGCTTCAATTCGGCCGCCATCGCCAACCCCCAGATGATCAGCGATGCCTCGGCCCGCTACGGGGCCCAATGCATCGTGGTGGCCATCGATGCCAAACGCCGCCACGGCGACGACCTGGCCGCGCGCGGCGAGGGCTGGGATGTCTACAGCCATGGCGGGCGCAAGAACACCGGCCTGGACGCCGTGGCCTGGGCCAGCGAGATGGCCCGCCGCGGTGCGGGCGAGATCCTGCTGACCAGCATGGACCGCGACGGCACCAAGTCGGGTTTCGACCTGGCGCTGACCCGGGCGGTGGCCGATGCCGTCAGCGTGCCGGTGATCGCCTCAGGGGGCGTCGGCACGCTCGACCATCTGGCCGACGGCGTGCAACAGGGTGGGGCGGATGCGGTGCTGGCCGCCAGCATCTTCCACTATGGCGAATTCACCGTGGCCCAGGCCAAGGCCCGCATGGCCGAGCGCGGGATCCCCGTGCGTCTTTGAGGTCCGCTCCGGGCGGCGGGCGGCCGATGCCTCCATGAGGCTGGCTTCGCTCGGCTCCGGAATCCTGGCTGGAGGCAGGTGTTGCCTGCTTTGTGCAAGCCATATTCAGCAAATCACCGACAATCCTCTCCATGAATTGGCTCGATGACATCAAGTGGGACGCGCAGGGCCTGGTGCCCGTGATCGCCCAGGAAGAAGGCAGCAACGATGTGCTGATGTTTGCCTGGATGAACCGCGAGGCGCTGCAGAAGACCGCCGAACTCGGCCGTGCGGTGTATTACAGCCGCTCGCGCCAGCGCCTGTGGTTCAAGGGCGAGGAGTCCGGCCATGTGCAGACGGTGCACGACATCCGCCTGGATTGCGACAACGACGTGGTGCTGCTCAAGGTGGCCCAACCGGGCCACGACCCCGGCATTGCCTGCCACACCGGGCGCCACAGCTGCTTCTTCCAGCAATACCAGCAGGGGTCCTGGAAGGCGGTCGAACCGGTCTTGAAAGACCCCGAGTCCATCTACAAATAGGTTTTCCATGAGTTCCAACGATTCCCTGGCCCGTCTGGCCGCCGTCATCGAAAGCCGCAAGCCGGCCCAGGGCGGCGACCCGGAAAAGAGCTATGTGGCCCGCCTGCTGCACAAGGGCCCGGATGCCTTCCTGAAGAAGATCGGCGAGGAGGCCACCGAAGTCGTGATGGCCGCCAAGGATGCAGACCATGGCGGAGACCGCCGCAAGATCGTCTATGAGGTGGCGGATCTCTGGTTCCACAGCATGATCGCGCTGGCCCACTACGGCCTGTCGCCGTTGGAGGTGATCGCCGAGCTGGAGCGCCGCGAAGGCACCAGCGGCATCGAGGAAAAGGCCTTGCGCAAGGTGCAGGGCCGCGAGCAGGGCGGCGTCTGAGCCGCCTCGAGCGATGGTCCGAAAGGCTGCCGATGAGCAATGAGCGAACCCAGACCGAAGACGGCACAGTGGCCTGGAGCTGGATCAGCTACGGGCTGCATCTGGTGGTCGCCGTGGGTGCGGTGCTGCAGGGGGCCCAGGCGTCCGTGGGGCTGCTGCTGGTGGCCCTGGTCATCGATCAGGTCAAGAAGCACGACGCCGCAGGCGGTTGGCTGGCAAGCCATTTCCGTTGGCGCATCCGCACCGTGCTCTGGGTGGCGGTGCTCTACCTGGTCACGGCGCCGTTGTGGCTGTTACTGTTCCCCGGCTGGCTGGCCTGGGGTCTCATCTCGCTCTGGTTCCTCTACCGCATCGTGCTGGGCATGGTGCGCATGAACCGTCAACAAGCCATGGAGTTGCCCGATGTCGGCTGATGCCAACTGCATTTTCTGCAAGATCGTGGCGGGTCAGATCCCGTCGAAAAAGGTGTTCGAAGACGAGGACCTGTTCGCTTTCCATGACATCGCGCCGTGGGCGCCCGTGCATTTCCTGATCATTCCCAAGCTGCACATCCCGTCCATGGCCCAGGTGGGCCTGGAGCACGCGCCGCTGCTGGGCAAGATCATGGCGCTGGCCCCCCGGCTGGCGCTCGAACAGGGTTGCAGGCCTTACCCCGAAGGGGGGTTCCGCATCGTCACCAACACGGGCGCCGAAGGCGGGCAGGAGGTGCATCACCTGCATGTGCACGTGATGGGGGGGCCACGCCCCTGGTTGCGCGGCTGATACTTTTGTTCGGACGCCCGGGGCTGCGGCGCGGGCGTCTAAAATCCGGTTCATTCTTCAGGAGAAATCCATGGGTTCCTTTTCCATCTGGCACTGGCTGATCGTGCTGTTGATCGTCGTCATGGTGTTCGGCACCAAGAAGCTCAAGAACATCGGCACCGATCTCGGCAGCGCGGTGAAGGGCTTCAAGGACGGCATGCGTGATGGCGCCACCGAAGAGGCCGCTTCGGCCCCTGCGGCGGCCGCACCGGCGGCCCAGGTGACGGCCCAGGCCGGCGCCGAGAAGACCACGATCGACGTCGAAGCCAAGACCAAGTCCTGATGCCGGTCTTCCGTCTGATTCCGGGTCTGACGCCAGGGGCGGCCGTCCATGATTGACCTTGGCATCTCCAAGATGGCCTTGATCGGTGCGGTGGCCCTGATCGTCATCGGCCCCGAAAAGCTGCCCCGTGTGGCGCGCACCGTCGGCACGCTGCTGGGCAAGGCCCAGCGCTACGTCAACGACGTCAAGGCCGAGGTGAACCGGTCCATGGAGTTGGACGAGCTGCGCAAGATGAAGGACACCGTCGAGAGTGCGGCACGCGATGTGGAACATTCCATCCACACCACGGCCCGTGAATTCGAACAGTCCTGGTCCGACACGCCGGACAGCGGCGCCCAGCCGGCCTTGCCCGATGAACCGGTCTACCGGCATCCCGGCAAGAACTGGCGGCTCAAGCGGGGTGCCACGCCGCAGTGGTACAAGGCCCGGCAGGGCGTGCGGACCAAGGCGCTGTCGGGTGCGGCACGCGTGGCCCGATATCGGCCCCGCAAGATCAATTGAATCGATGTGGTGCCTGGACCGGTTGACCGGCGGCATCTGATCCTGCCGGCCTTGCCGGCTCCCTGCGTCTCGACCGAGCACCTTTTGGCTCCTTCCATCATGTCCAACGCCCCTGAACAAGAAGACGAACTGGCCGGCACCGAGCAGCCCTTTGTGCAGCACCTCATGGAGTTGCGCGACCGCCTGGTCAAGGCCTTGTTGTCGGTCGGTGTGGTGGCCTTGATCCTGGCCGTCTACCCGGGGCCCGCCCATCTCTACGATCTGCTGGCCGCGCCGCTCGTGGCCTACCTGCCCAAGGGCGCGACGCTGATCGCCACCAACGTGGTCTCGCCGTTCGTGGTGCCGATCAAGATCCTGTTCATGGCGGCCTTCCTGATCGCCCTGCCGTATGTGCTCTATCAGATCTGGGCGTTCGTCGCGCCGGGCCTTTATTCGCACGAGCGGCGCCTGGTGCTGCCGCTGGTGGTGTCGAGCACCGTGCTGTTCCTGGCGGGCGTGGCCTTCTGCTATTTCTTCGTGTTCGGCAAGGTGTTCGCCTTCATCCAGACCTTCGCTCCGAAATCCATCACGGCGGCCCCGGACATCGAGGAGTATCTGAGCTTCGTGTTGGGCATGTTCCTGGCCTTCGGGCTGGCTTTCGAGGTGCCGGTGGCCGTCATCCTGCTGGTGCGCATGGGCATCGTGACGCCGGCGCAACTGCGCCAGTACCGCGGCTATTTCTGGGTCGCTGCCGCAGTCGGGACGGCCCTGGTGACGCCGCCCGACGCCGGCTCGATGATGATCCTGCTGGGGGTCGTGGGCGGTCTCTACGAGGTCGGCATCCTGGCGGCCCAGGCCTTTGCCGGACGCGGCGACCAGAAAGAGTCTTCGACGACCTGAGAACCGGCTCAGCGGCGCTGCGCGGCGGCGGGGGCGCGCGGGCGCAGGCCTGGTGTGACGTCCACGGTCATGTCGTCTCCGTGCCTCAGCAGATGGATGTGCGCCGGGCTGCCCGGCTTGAGCCCGGCGACGCGGGTCAGCAGTTCGGACACGCTGCTCACAGGTTGTTCGGCCACTTCGAGGATCACATCGCCAGGCCGGATGCCCGCCTGCGCGGCCGGGCCGTTCTGCAGCACGCCGGTGATGATGACGCCGGGCCCCGGCTTCACGCCAAAGGTCTCGGCCAGCTCGGGCGAGAGTTCGTTGGGTTCGACGCCGATCCAGCCGCGGGTCACCTGGCCGTCCCGGATGATGCCGTCCAACACCAGACGTGCTGTCGAGACCGGGATGGCGAAGCCGATGCCCATGCTGCCGCCGGAGCGCGAGTAGATCGCGGTGTTGATGCCCAGCAGATTGCCGTAGACATCGACCAGGGCGCCGCCCGAATTGCCGGGGTTGATGGCGGCATCGGTCTGGATGAAGTTCTCGAAGGTGTTGATCCCCAACTGGTTGCGACCCAGGGCACTGACGATGCCCCCGGTCACGGTCTGGCCCACGCCGAAGGGGTTGCCGATGGCCAGGACCTGGTCGCCGACCTGCAGACTGTCCGAGTTGCCCAGCACGATGACCGGGAGCTTGTCGAGGTTGATCTTCAGGATCGCCAGGTCGGTGTCGGGGTCGGTTCCGATCACGGTGGCGCTGGTCTTGCGGCTGTCATTGAGGATCACCTCGATCTCATCGGCACCTTCGACCACATGGTTGTTCGTCAGGATGTAGCCAGCCGGGCTGACGATCACCCCGCTGCCCAGGCCGCCCTGGGGCTGCTGCTGACCCTGGTCGCCGAAGAAGAATTGGTACCAGGGGTCGTTGCTGCGCGGGTGGCGGGCATTCTTGCTGGTGCTGATGCTGACCACGGCAGGCGCCGCCTTGTGGGCCGCGGTGCTGAGGCTGCCTGGCGGCGCGGAGGCGGTGCGGCCGGCCGGGGCTTCGAGCAAGGCGACGCCGGCACGCCCCGGCAGGGCATGGCCCAGCCATTGGGGTTGCAATGTCGCGACCACGAAATAGGCCGCGACAAGGACTGTCACGGTTTGGGAAAACAGCAGCCAGATTCGCTTCATGGATCCAGGTGGGAAAAGCTCAAAGCCCGAGGGGCTCAACCAGCCTGCCGGCAAGGACCGCCAGACTGCCAACACGTTCTGGGGCTATTGTCCCTCAAGGCGTCGGCCGGGATGTGTGGGTACCTCAGAGCCTGTTCAATGTCTCGCCCGATTTCGCTCCAACCCCAAGGGCAGTGGCCTTTTCGAGCGGTCTGCGGCGTTGCGGCACTTGTTGATAGCCGCGCTATCGACGGCGCACCGCGCCTTGCATCCCATCCCGAAAAGGCCGCTGCGGGACCCGTGGGAGACATTGAACAGGCTCTGAGAGAATCGAGCCATGAGCTGCACCCGACTCCAACTCCAGCAGGCCTGCGACCGATTGTTGCTGCCAGAACGATTCAAAGACTATGGACCGAATGGCCTGCAGGTCGAGGGCCGGCCCGAGATCCGCCATCTGGTCTCGGGCGTCACCGCCAGCCTGGCCCTGATCGAGGCCGCCCGCGATGCGGGCGCGGATGCCATCCTGGTGCACCACGGCCTGTTCTGGCGCGGCCAGGACGGTCGGGTGACCGGCTGGATGAAGCAGCGCCTGCAGGCCTTGCTGGCCCATGACATCAATCTGCTGGCCTACCACCTGCCGCTGGATGCCCACCCCGAACTCGGCAACAACGCCCGGCTGGCGCATGTGCTGGGGCTGGCGGTCGAGGCCCGTTTCGGCGATCAGGATCTGGCCTGCATCGGGGCTTCGCCCTGGGCGGGGCTGGTCGAGCTGGAGGCAGCGCTCCAGGCCGTGCTCGGCCGGACGGTGACGGTGGTGCCTGGGGATGGCCGGCGTCTGCGCAAGGTCGCCTGGTGCACCGGTGGCGCGCAGGGGTATTTCGAGGCGGCCATCGCGGCGGGGGCCGATGTCTACATCACCGGCGAGATCTCGGAGCCGCAGGCCCATTACGCACGCGAGACCGGCGTCGCCTTCGTGGCCGCAGGTCACCATGCCACCGAGCGCTACGGCGCACCGGCCGTGGCCGCCCGTGTGGCCGGGGAACTCGGCCTGACGCATGCCTTCATCGATATCGACAACCCTGCCTGAGGCGGCCTTGTATGGACAGCGATCTGTTGGCGGGCCCGTCCCGCATTCTGGCCCTCACCCAGGGCGATCCGGCCGGCATCGGGCCGGAAATCATCGTCAAGGCCTTTCTGGAGGACGCAGCGGCCACCCGGCATGCCTTTGTGGTGGGGCAGGTCGAGGTGCTGCGCCGTGCCGCAGCCGTGGTCGAGGCCGCGTCCGGGGGGATGCCTTTGCCAGTGATCCGCATCGAGACGCCCGCCGAGGTGATGGATCTGCCGCCACGCTGCCTGCCCGTGCTGGATCCTGCCGGGCCCGGGCCCGGGCCCGGGGCCTGGCCGGTGCTGCCGCCTTGGGGGCAGGTGGGGGCGCAGGCCGGGCGCCAGGCTGCGCAGGCGGTGGTCTGGGCGGCCCGTGCGGCCCTCTCGGGGCAGGTGGCGGCTGTGGTCACCGCGCCCTTGCACAAGGAGTCCCTGCATGCCGCCGGGGTCGAATTCCCCGGTCACACCGAATTGCTCCAGGCCGAGGCGGCCCGTCATGCGGCGTGTGCGGTCCAGGAGATGCCGGTGCGCATGATGCTGGCCAGCCCCGAGTTGCGCACGGTCTTGGTCTCCATCCACGTCTCGCTGCGCCAGGCCATCGAGGCGGTGACGTTCGAGAACGTGCTGGAGACCCTGCGCATCACCCATGCGGCCTTGGCCCGCATGCTGGGCCGGGCGCCGCGCATCGCGGTGGCGGGCCTGAATCCTCACGCGGGTGAGGGCGGGCTGTTCGGCCGCGAGGAGATCGACGTCATCGCTCCTGCGGTGCGTGCGGCAACAGCTCTGGGCATGGCGGTGCAAGGGCCGATCGCGCCGGACACGGTCTTCATGCGGGCCCGCTCGGGGCCGGGGCTGGCCGGCGAGTTCGATGTGGTGGTGGCCATGTACCACGATCAGGGTCTGATCCCGGTGAAGTACCTGGGCGTGGAGCACGGCGTGAATGTCACGCTGGGCCTGCCCATGGTGCGCACCAGCCCGGACCATGGCACGGCCTTCGACGTGGCCGGCACGGGGCGGGCCAGTGCCTCCAGTCTGTTGCAGGCGCTGCGCATGGCGCGCCAACTCGTGGCCTGAGCGAAATGGCGCAGGCCGTGCGAACGGGGCTGCTGCTTATTTCTTCAGGCTGTCGCGGATTTCGCGCAGCAGCACGATGTCTTCGGCTGGCGCGGCCTCGACGGCGGGCGCCGGAGGGGTTTCGCGCTTGAGGCGATTGATTTGCTTGACCATCAGAAAGATGATGAAGGCCAGAATCACGAAGTTGACCGCGACGGTGATGAAGTGGCCGTAGGCGAATACCGGAACGCCGGCTTTGCGCAGGGCTTCCAGGTTATCGGCGGTGCCCGCCGGTGCGCTGCCCAGTATCAGGTAGAGATTTGAAAAATCGAGCTTGCCAAATACCAGGCCCACCACCGGCATGATCAGATCGGCCACCACGGAGTCGACGATCTTGCCGAAGGCGCCGCCGATGATCACACCGACCGCGAGATCGATCACATTGCCCTTAATCGCAAATTCCCGAAACTCTTTCAAAAAGCTCATTCAATTTTCTCCTGCTGGACCCGTGCGGGCGATAAAAGGCTGATTCTGCACAGTCTTGATCAATCAATGTGGAAGTCAATGAGCTAAAGCAGGGAAGTGTGCAATTTCTTCCCATTTTTCGGTCGGCCAACATGGTGGCTGTGCATTGAGTTTGCAAGAGTTGCTCCGGTACAATCCCCGGTTGTCTCCAAATAAGCGATTGTTCATCGAGGAACCCCATGAGTGACACCCAGAGGATCGACTCCGGCAAAAGGACGTGGCTGATTGCTTCGACCTGCGCTGGTGTGGTGGGCGGCGTGGCAACAGCCGTCCCCTTCGTGAGTAGCCTGTCGCCGTCCGAACGAGCCAAGGCAGCCGGCGCTGCCGTCGAGGCGGACATCTCCTCGCTCAAGCCCGGCGAGAAGATGACGGTCGAATGGCGCGGCAAACCCGTGTGGATCGTCCGTCGCACCCCGGAGATGATCGCCGAGCTGCCCAAGCTCGACCCGCTGCTGGCCGACCCGAAGTCGGAGCGCCATCCCGATGAGTTCACGCCCGAATACGCCCGCAACGAGGGCCGCTCGATCAAGCCGGAATACCTGGTGGTGGTGGGCATCTGCACCCACCTGGGCTGCTCGCCGTCCGACAGGTTCGCGACCGGGCCGCAACCTTCGCTGCCCGACAACTGGGAAGGCGGTTTCCTCTGCCCCTGCCATGGTTCGACCTTCGATCTGGCTGGGCGGGTCTTCAAGAACAAGCCCGCCCCGGACAACCTGGCGGTGCCTCCCCACATGTACCTGTCCGATACGCGCCTGCTGATCGGCGAAGACAAGAAGGCTTGAGGGAAACCACATCATGGCTGAATACAAGGAAATCTCCCCCAATGCCCCGGCGGCTGCCAAGCTGCTGAACTGGGTGGACAACCGCTTCCCGGCGTCCAAGCTCTTCCAGGAGCACATGAGCGAGTACTACGCTCCGAAGAATTTCAACTTCTGGTACATCTTCGGCTCGCTGGCGCTGCTGGTGCTGGTGATCCAGATCGTCACCGGCATCTTCCTGGTGA
>JAFAMV010000258.1 GCA_019233055.1 Curvibacter sp. | reverse complement strand
CCACGAAGGGACGGTGAAGCGCAAATGAGCGTGTTCCGCAAGATGATGATCCCTGTGCCCCGCCCCCACCTGGGCACCCGCCACCGCCCCTCGCCCGGGCTGGCCGTCCCGCTCGCCTTGGCCCTGTCGCTGACCGCCTGTGCAGTCGTCCCGCCCGACACGCCGGTGGCCGGCCGCACCCAGGTGGTGGCCCCGACCGGCGACTGGGTCGACCTGGGTGGCGGTGACGCCGAACTCGAAAGCGCCTCGGCCGGCGGCCGTCTGCTGAAGCTGCCCACCCATGTGCTGGCGCTGCGCGGCCCCAAGCAGGAATGGCTGGCGGTCATGGTGGTCCAGTCCAACCGGACCGGCCTGCCGGGCGACCGCCAATACGGCCTCAATGCCTGCCCCGAGCAGCGCGGAGTCCATGTCGAGGACCTCAGTGCGAAGAGCCCGGTGCGCATCGACTGCCTTCGCTTCAAGCGTTGGGCCGACGGCAACGGCTGGCTGGCGCAATACCAGCCGGTGCTCTACGACTACCTCAAGGGCAAGAACGGCCTGCCGGCCACACCCTATGCCTACATGAGCTACCGCTACAACACCGAGGCCGGCGCCTATGTGTCGGTGCAGGCCCTGGTGGGCCGCAGCCTGATCGAGCCGGTGCCCCGTGGCAACGAAGAGTTCCTCGCGGCCGGCCAGCCGGCCATCGACTGGGGCCACAAGCTGGCCCGGGCGGTGCGCGTGAGCGCCGGCATGCTCGACGGCACGCTCAGCCTGCCGGCCTTCCCGATGGTTTTGAACCCCTAAACCGCAATAGACAGCAACAGACAGGACAACAGGAGACCCGTCATGGATGTCGTTTCGCATACCCTCACCAACCTGATCATCTTCGTGCTGGCCATCTACGTGGGCTACCACGTGGTCTGGACCGTGACCCCAGCCCTGCACACGCCGCTGATGGCCGTCACCAATGCGGTGTCGGCCATCGTCATCGTGGGCGCCATGCTGGCCGCCGCACTCACCGAGACGCCGCTGGGCAAGACCATGGGCGTGCTCGCCGTGGCCCTGGCGGCAGTGAATGTGTTCGGGGGCTTCCTGGTCACCCGGCGCATGCTCGAGATGTTCCGCAAGAAGGAAAAGAAGGCCCCGGCCGCCAAGGGAGACGCAGCATGAGCATGAACCTCGTCACCCTGCTGTACCTGGTGGCCAGCGTCTGCTTCATCCAGGCGCTCAAGGGCCTCTCGCACCCCACCACCTCGATCCGCGGCAATCTGTTCGGCATGGTCGGCATGACCATCGCGGTGCTGACCACCGCCGCCCTGATCTTCAAGCTGGCCGATGGCGCCGGCCTGTCGGCGGTCGGCGGCCTGGGCTATGTGCTGGTCGCCCTGGTGGTCGGCGGCGGCGCCGGCGCCCTGATGGCCCAGCGGGTCGAGATGACCAAGATGCCCGAGCTGGTGGCCTTCATGCACAGCATGATCGGCCTGGCGGCGGTGTTCATCGCGATCGCGGCGGTCGCCGAACCCTATGCCTTCCAGATCGTGGCCGAGCGTGGCCTGGCCATCCCGTCGGGCAACCGGCTGGAGCTGTTCCTCGGCGCGGCCATCGGCGCCATCACCTTCAGCGGCTCGGTGATCGCCTTCGGCAAGCTCTCGGGCAAGTACAAGTTCCGCCTGTTCCAGGGCGCGCCGGTGCAGTTCGCCGGCCAGCACCTCTTGAACCTGGTGCTGGGCCTGGCCACCGTCGGCCTGGGCCTGACCTTCATGGCCACCGAGAGCTGGCCGGCCTTCTTCGCCATGCTGGCCCTGGCCTTCGTCATGGGCGTGCTGATCATCATCCCCATCGGCGGTGCCGACATGCCGGTGGTGGTGTCCATGCTCAACAGCTATTCGGGCTGGGCGGCCGCCGGCATCGGCTTCAGCCTCAACAACGCCATGCTGATCATTGCCGGCTCGCTCGTGGGCAGCTCGGGGGCCATCCTGAGCTACATCATGTGCAAGGCCATGAACCGCAGCTTCTTCAACGTGATCCTGGGCGGCTTCGGCGGCGAGGCCGGCACCGCAGCCCAGGGCCAGCAACAGCAGCGCAGCGTGAAGAGCGGCAGCGCCGACGACGCGGCCTTCGTGCTCTCGAACGCCGAAACCGTGGTCATCGTGCCGGGCTACGGCCTGGCGGTGGCGCGGGCCCAGCACGCGGTCAAGGAACTGGCCGAGAAGCTGACCCACAAGGGCGTGACGGTGAAGTACGCCATCCACCCGGTGGCGGGGCGCATGCCGGGCCACATGAACGTGCTGCTGGCCGAGGCCGAGGTGCCCTACGACCAGGTCTTCGAGATGGAGGACATCAACGGCGAATTCGGCCAGGCCGATGTGGCCATCGTGCTGGGCGCCAACGATGTGGTGAACCCCGCCGCGCTGCAGAAGGGCAGCCCCATCTACGGCATGCCGATCCTGGAGGCCTACAAGGCCAAGACCATCATCGTCAACAAGCGCTCGATGGCGGCCGGCTATGCAGGCCTGGACAACGAGCTGTTCTACATGGACAAGACCATGATGGTCTTCGGCGACGCCAAGAAGGTGGTCGAGGACATGGTCAAGGCCGTCGAATAAGGGCACCGGGGCCCTCACAGCCAGACCGACCGGCGCCCCAGGGCGCCGGTCTGCTTTGGGGCCCCAGAACGTGTTTGCGATGTAATTTTTCGGTAAGAATAGACGCTTTTGCCTGCAAATAGCAGCGCCTGATGTGGCAGGCACCGGGAGACGCCCGGGCCGCGAACGCCTCAGCCGAGCAACAAAGCACCATGAGTTTGGAGAGACAAACATGACCGACCGCCCCTGGCTGGCCAGCTACCCGCAAGGGGTGCCCGCCGACATCGACCCTTCGCACTACGCATCCCTGGTGGCGCTGATGGACGAGAGCTTCAAGCGCCACGCCGACCGCGTGGCCTACAGCTTCATGGGCCGGGACATCAGCTATGCCCGCGCCGATCAGCAGAGCCGGGCGCTGGCGGCCTATCTGCAGGGGCTGGGCCTGGTCAAGGGCGACCGCGTGGCGCTGATGATGCCCAACATCCCGCAGTACCCGGTGGCCGTGGCGGCCGTGCTGCGCGCCGGCTTCGTGGTGGTCAACGTGAACCCGCTCTACACCCCGCGCGAGCTCGAACACCAGCTCAAGGATGCCGGGGCCAAGGCCATCATCCTGATCGAGAACTTCGCCACCACCCTGCAGCAATGCCTGGCCCACACCCCGGTCAAGCATGTGGTGCTGTGCGCCATGGGCGACGAACTGGGCCTGATCAAGGGCACCCTGGTCAACTACGTGGTGCGCAACGTCAAGAAGATGGTGCCCGAGTACAGCCTGCCCGGCGCGGTGCGCTTCCGCGACGCGCTGGCCCGCGGCCAGCGCAAGGCCTTCAAGCGGCCCGACATCCGCGAAGACGATGTGGCCCTGCTGCAGTACACCGGCGGCACCACCGGGGTGTCCAAGGGTGCGGTGCTGCTGCATCGCAACGTGATCGCCAACGTGCTGCAGTCCGAGGCCTGGAACCTGCCCGTCATGACCCAGGTGCCGGCCCATGAACAGCCCACCAGCGTCTGCGCCCTGCCGCTCTATCACATCTTCGCCTTCACGGTCGGCATGATGCTGTCGATGCGCACCGGCGGCAAGCTGATCCTGATCCCCAATCCGCGCGACCTGTCGGCGGTGCTCAAGGAGCTCAGCCGCCACACCTTCCACAGCTTTCCGGCGGTCAACACCCTGTTCAACGGGCTGGCGCACCACCCCGACTTCAACACGGTGAACTGGAAGAACCTCAAGGTCTCGGTGGGTGGCGGCATGGCGGTGCAGGGCGCGGTGGCCAAGCTCTGGCTCGAAAAGACCGGCTGCCCGATCTGCGAGGGCTACGGCCTGTCGGAGACCTCGCCGACGGTCAGCTGCAACCCGGTGACCGCCCACGAATACACCGGCACCATCGGCGTGCCCCTGCCCAGCACGGTGCTCAGGCTGCTCGACGACGAAGGCCAGGAGGTGGCCCTGGGCCAGGCCGGCGAGATCGCGATCAAGGGGCCGCAGGTGATGGCCGGCTACTGGCAGCGCCCAGACGAGACCGCCAAGGTCATGACGGCCGACGGCTTCTTCCGGTCGGGCGACATCGGCGTGATGGACGACAAGGGCTTCTTCCGCATCGTCGACCGCAAGAAAGACATGATCCTGGTCAGCGGTTTCAACGTCTACCCCAACGAGGTCGAAGAGGTGGTGGCCACACTGGACGGGGTGCTCGAATGTGCCGCCGTGGGGGTGCCCGACGAGAAGACCGGCGAGGCGGTGAAGCTGGTGATCGTGAAGAAGGACGCCGGGCTCAGCGAAGCCAAGGTGCGCGAGTACTGCCGCGCCAACCTGACCGGC
The DNA here is from genome assembly GCA_019233055.1 of Curvibacter sp. Lineage (GTDB taxonomy): Bacteria > Pseudomonadota > Gammaproteobacteria > Burkholderiales > Burkholderiaceae_C > Curvibacter. Next base: position 13,289 of record JAFAMV010000258.1, on the reverse strand, counting down.
TACAAGCAGCCGCGCCACATCGAATTCCGCACCGAGCTGCCCAAGACGCCGGTGGGCAAGATCCTGCGCCGCGAATTGCGCGACAAGGCATGACCCTCGCCATCCTCAGCGCCCTGCCCCAGGAGCAGGCCGGCCTGCACCCCCTGCTGTCGGGGACCCGGGTGCAGACGCACGCCGGGCGCGAATTCGTCTGCGGCGACTACCGGGGGCTGCCGGTGGTGCTGGCGCTGTCGCGCATCGGCAAGGTGGCAGCGGCCACCACCGCCACCGCGCTGATCGAGCGCTTCGGCATGCAGCGCATCGTCTTCAGCGGCGTGGCCGGCGGCCTGGGGGCCGGGGTCCGGGTCGGCGACCTGGTGGTGGCGGCCGAGTGCCTGCAGCACGACATGGACGCCTCGCCGCTGTTCCCGCGCCACGAGGTGCCGCTCTACGGCCGCTCGCGCTTTGCCTGCGACCCGGCGCTGGCCGCCCTGTTGCTGGCGGGCGCCCAGGCCCTGCAAGGAGATCTGGCCGGACGCTTCGACGCCCAGGTGCGCGAGCGCTACCGGCTCGACGGCCTGCAGGTGCACCAGGGCCTGCTGCTCAGCGGAGACCGTTTTGTGGGTACGGAGGCCGAATCGACGGCCCTGCGCCGCGAACTGCCCGAAGCGCTGGCGGTCGAGATGGAGGCCGCCGCCGTCGCCCAGGTCTGCCACGACTACGGCCTGCCCTTCGCGGCCCTGCGCAGCGTCTCCGACCGGGCCGACGACCAGGCCCATGTCGATTTCGCCTGCTTCCTCGAAGAGGTGGCCGGCCATTGCAGCACCCAGGTGCTGCGCCACCTGCTGGACGCCCTCAGCCGGTCATGAGACCCGGCCCCGGCGCCGCCGCCCTCGCGGCGCACAGCGCCCGCAAGGCCGCCGCAGCCTCACCTTCAAAAGACTGCGGAGCAAGCCACACCAGAGACACCGTGGAGCGGGCTTCGCCCGGCCACCAGTGTCGCCCCCCTGGGGGCTGAGCCCAGCAAGCGCACCGACGCGCACAGCGCCCGATAGGCCGCTGCAGCCACCTTCAGAAGGCTGCTGAGCAAGCCATACCAGAGACACCGTGGAGCGGGCTTCGCCCGGCCACCAGTGTCGTCCCCCTGGGGGCTGAGCCCAGCAAGCGCACCAATGCGCACAGCGCCCGAAAAGCCGCCGCAGCCACCTTCAGAAGGCTGCGGAGCAAGCCACACCAGAGACACCGTGGAGCGGGCTTCGCCCGGCCACGGGTGTCGTCCCCTTGGGGGCTGAGCCCTGCGGCTCCTGGCCTGCCGACGCAGGCCAGGACAGGGCGAAGAGCGTCCGCGTCTCGCGGCCGCACCGAGGCGCGCAGCGCCTCAGGGGGGGTCATTTCAACCAGCCCCGCTTGCGGAAATACAGCATGGGCACCACGGCCGACGCCACCATCAGGCCCAGGGCCAGCGGGTAGCCCCAGGCCAGATCGAGTTCCGGCATGGCTTTGAAGTTCATGCCGTAGATGCTGGCGATCAGGGTGGGCGGCAGCAGGGCCACGCTGGCGACCGAGAAGATCTTGATGATCTTGTTCTGGTTGATGTTGATGAAGCCGACGGTGGCATCCATCAGGAAGTTGATCTTGTCGAACAGGAAGGCGGTGTGGTTGTCCAGCGACTCGATGTCGCGCAGGATCTGCCGTGCCTCCTCGAACTGATCGGCATTGAGCATGCGGCTGCGCATCATGAAGCTGACCGCGCGGCGGGTGTCCATGACGTTGCGCCGGATGCGGCCGTTGAGGTCTTCCTGGCGCGCGATCGCGCCCAGCACCTCGCCGGCCAGGGCATCGGTCACATCGCCCGAGAGCACCTGCTTGCCGGCCTTCTCCAGTTCGTCGTAGATGCCTTCGAGGGTGTCGGCCGAGTACTCGGCGTCGGCGTCGAACAGCTTGAGCAGCACCTCCTTGGCATCGGCCAACAGGCCCGGCGCGCGGCGGGCCCGCATGCGCAGCAGGCGGAACACCGGCACATCCTCGTCGTGGATCGAGAACAGCACGCCACGGCTCTTGAGGTCGGTGTTGTGCTGGTTGAGGATGAAAGCCACCCGCACCGTCCGGGGCTCATCGGCGTCGGCGATGAGAAAGTCGCTGCGGATGTGCAGCTCGCCGTTGTCTTCCTCGTAGAAACGGGCCGACTCCTCGATGTCCTCGTCCATCGCGTCTTCGGGGATCGACAGGCCGTAGTACTGCTTGATCCAGCGCTTTTCCTCGACGCTGGGCGACTCCAGGTCGACCCAGATCGGCTGGAACTGCGAAAGCTCTTCCAGGGATTCGATCTCTTCCTGGACGAGGCGGCCGTTGGCCAGCGTGAAGATGTTGAGCATCGCGGGCTCCGCAGGGGCTGGGTTGGGTTCGGGGGGAGGGGCCGCACCGGCCCTCGCCCGCCCCCTGTCGACAGGGACCGCAAGCCATGACCAGGCGGGGCTTTCCGCGGCGATTCCCGGCAGAAATGAAGCCGCCCGGATTATGTCATCGGCCAGGGCCCCGGCGCGCCTTCACGGCAGCCGATCACGCCCGGGCCGGGGATGGCGGTGCAGCGCAGCGCAGCGGCGCCGCACGCGGCCTCAACCCGCCCGCGACCAGAGAAAGGTCGAGGCCTGCTGCCGCTGCTGGGCGGGGGCATCCAGCGCACGCAGGCGGAACTGCAGGGGCAGCACGGCCGAAGGCGCTGGGTTCGGCGCCTGCCCCTCCGCGACCGCGTCCGCCGGGGCCAGCACCCGCACGGCGATGCTGCGCTCGCCGCCCGACTCGATGTACAGCGTCGGTGTCAGGTCCTGGGCCAGCCGCAGGCCGGGTGGGCCCTGCAGCTCCAGGGCGTAGGCATGTGCGCGCAGGTCGTAGTTCTGGACATGCAGCCGGTAGACGTTCTCCTGCAGGCCGTCGGCCCGCTGCCGGCTCAGCACGCCCCGGTCGCGCAGCACCTCCAGTTGCAGCGGCACGCGCGTGGCCGCCAGCACCGCGACGCCCAGGCCGCACAGGGCCAGCAGCCCGAGGTAGAGGCGGATGCGGGGCTGCGACAGGGTTTGCTTCAGGCCGGAGCCATCGGCGGCGGCAAAGCGGATCAGGCCACCGGGCTGCCGGCTGCGCTGCATCACCCGCTCGCAGGCGTCGATGCACAGGCCGCAGCTGATGCAGGCGTACTGCGCACCCTGCCGGATGTCGATGCCGGCGGGACAGACCTCCACGCACAGACCGCAGTCGATGCAGGCCCCGCTGCCCGAGGTGCGCGCAGTCGTGATCGTGCTCGCCCGGGGTTCGCCGCGCGGCGCGTCATAGCCCACCACCTGGGTGCTGGCATGGCCCATCACGCCCTGGAAGCGGGCATAGGGGCACATGTGCTGGCAGACGCTTTCGCGCAACAGCCCGGCCTGGAGGAAGGTGAAGGCCGCATAGCCCAGCAGCCCCGTCCACTCCAGCGGACTCAGCCGGGCCTGCCAGGTCCGGCTCCAGAGGTCGGGCGCGCTGGAGAAATAGGCCACCAGCGTCCAGCCGACCGCCAGCGACAGCAGGGCCCAGGCGGCCCAGGTGGCGGTGCGGCGCAGCAGGCGCTCGGCGCGGCGACCTTCGCGCCACAGGCGCTGGCGCCGACCCGGGGAGCCCTGGCAGCGCTGCTCCAGCCAGAGGAAGGCCGCGGTGTAGACCGACTGGGGGCAGGCAAAGCCGCAGAAGATGCGGCCGGCGATCGCCGAGGCGGTGAACAGGGCCAGGGCCCCGGCAATCAGCAGCAGGGCCAGCAACAGCAGGTCCTGCGGGCCGTAGAGCGCGCCGAACAGATGCACCCGCTGGCGCACGAAGTCGAAACCGAGCAGTGGATGCCCGTCCCAATGGGCCCAGCACAGGCCGAAATAGAGGGCCTGGGTGAGGCCGATCGACAGCCCCCGGTAGCGGTTGAAACGCCCCTGGATCTCGCGGATGCCGAATTTGAGGGGCTGCGCGACGGGGGGATGGAAGTGGAGAACGTGGGCCGACGGGCCCGGGTTTGAGGACATGGATGGCGCTCCGGGACAGGCGTTGCGCCAGGACGGCGCATCCGCAACCCGCAGTGGGCCATGCCGGCGGCGCGGGCGGCAGTCTCAGATGCTGCGCTTGTCGGCCCTATCAGTTGGAGAGCAGAGGGCCGTCGCCCACCAGGCGCCCCAGCACCCGTGTGGCCTCACGCACCGCCGGGGCCGGCGCGGCGGCATAGTTGAGGCGCACGAAGCGGCTGAAACGCCGATCGGCCGAGAACAGCTGGCCCGGCATCAGGCTCACGCCCTGGTCCAGGGCCTGCCGCAGGAGCTGCAGCGCATCCATCCCCTCGGGCAGCTCGACCCAGATGAAACAACCGCCCTCGGGCTGGGTCATGCGGGTGCCGGCGGGAAAGGTCTGGACCAGGGCCTCGAGCATCACGTCACGCTGGCGCTCCAGGGTCTGGCGCAGCCGGCGCAGGTGCAGGTCGTAGCCCCCCTGGCCCAGGTAGTCGGACAGCGCCAGCTGCGAAGGCACCGAGGCCGACAGGCTGCTCATGAGCTTGAGACGCTCGACCCTGCGGGTGTAGGCCCCCGCCGCCGCCCAGCCCACACGGTAGCCCGGGGCCAGGCATTTGGAAAAGGAGGCGCAGTGCAGCACCAGCCCCTGGCGGTCGAAGGCCTTCACAGGCAAGGGCTTGCGGGCGCCGAAATACAGCTCGCCATAGACGTCGTCCTCGATCAGGGGCACCCGATGACGGGCCAGCAGCTCGGCCACCGCCCGCTTGCGCCCTTCGGGCATCGAGTGGCCCATGGGGTTCTGGAAGGAGGACATCAGCCAGCAGGCCTTGACCGGGTGCTCGGCCAGCACCGCCGCCAGGGCCTCGGGGTCCATGCCCTGGACCGGGTCGGTGGCGATCTCCAGCGGGCGCAGCTTCAGGCGCTCCAGCGCCTGCAGCGCCGCATAGAAGGTCGGCGTCTCGATGGCCACCAGGTCGCCGGGTTCGGTGACCGCCTGCAGGCACAGGTTCAGGGCCTCCATGGCCCCATTGGTCACCACCAGTTCCTCGACCCCGATGGTCAGGCCGTCCTGGGCATAGCGCTGGGCGATCTGCTGACGCAGCCGGGCATGGCCGGCGCTCAGGTCCTGCAACAGGTGCTGGGGCTGCAGGCGCCGCATCGAGCTGGCCAGGCTGCGCGCCAGACGGGCCAGCGGGAACAGGGCCGGATCGGGAAAGGCCGAGCCCAGGGGCACGACCGCCTCGCGCCGGGCCAGGTTCAGGATCTCCAGCACCAGGTCGCTGATCTCGACATCCGCCGCCTGCCGGGCCGGCGCCGCCGGGTCCGGCGCCCGCAGATCCGGCAACGCCCGGGCGCTCACGTAGTAGCCCGAACGGGGCCGGGCCTGGACCAGGCCCTGGGATTCGAGCAGGTAGTAGGCCTCGAACACGGTCGAGGCGCTGATGCGCCGGCTGCGGCTGGCCGCGCGCACCGAGGGCAGACGGTCGCCGACGCGCAGGCTGCCGCTGTGGATCAGACCGGCAATGTCTTGGGCATATCGTTCGTACTGGGTCATGTCAGGGGCCGGGGGACAGGGTGCCATTGTCGGACAGCGCCGGCGTCATTGGGGCCGAAGAGGCCACGGCAGGCCTCGGCCGCCGGCGGGTGCACAGCGCCGCCCCCAGCACCAGCCCCAGGCAGGCGCCGCCCAACAGGCACACGAGCAGGTCGGCCAGCCCTCGCCAGCGCTGGCCGTCCGCCAACCGGCGGACCGTCGACTGCTGCGCCTGCGCCTGCTGGTACCAATGGACCACGCTGGGCACCAGCACCTCGTTGGCCAGGGCCACGGGACGCCGCAGCATCGGCGCACGTTCGGCGGGCGCCAGCCAGTCGAGCTGGGCATCGTGGACCAGACAGGGCAGGGCCACCGCAGCGCGGCGCGGCGCGGCCCGCAAGACAGGCTCCGGCGCGCATTGCTGGGCATTGAAGCGGGCCAGTTCCGCCTGCACCGCCCACTGTTGCAGCGGGGTGCGCAAGGCCGGTGTGGGGCCGTAGAGATCGGCACTGCTGGCCGGGCCCGTCCGTGCGGCCTGCCCCGCCCGGTACAGCCGGAAGTCGTTCAAGGGTTGCTGCACCGCCCGGGCCCAGCGGCAGGCGGCGCGGCGGCCGTCGCTCTGCGGGCCGGTGTGGCAGCCGGCCTCGTAGCGGCGCACCTGGTCGGCCAGTTCGGTGCTGGCCTGACGCAACCGGGACTCCAGCCCCATGAGGTGCAGCTGTTCGCCCTGCAGGCGCTGCCCCTGCGCCATCGCCACCACCGAGGCCAGCACCGCCAGCGCCCACAGATGCAGGGTGCACAGCAACAGCCAGCGGCCGGGCCGCAGGCACACCGCACCGAGCAGGCCCAGCCCCCACCCGGCCAGCCCGCCCAGCAAGGCGGGCAGGACGCCGCCCACGAAAGGGTCCAGCCGGTCGGCAGCGAGCTGCAGCGTCCGCAGCCCCCACGGAGACAGTCCCTGCAGGTGGACGCCCAACACCAGCCCTGGCAGCAGCCCATACAGCAGCACACGGGCCGGCGCCCGCCGCAGCCAGGGCCAGACCCCGACCAGTGCCGCCGCGCCGATCAGCAGCACGAGGTAGAGGGTCCATACCAGCAAGGGCCGCGCCAGCATCTGCCCGTGCAGCCAGTCGAACCCGGCCTGCGCCACCAGACCGCCCGCCCCCTCCGAGCTCATGGTCCAGGCCGGCCGCCAGGGCCCATGGGATTCCAGCTTCAACACGCGCTCCTTGAAAACCTGCCGGACGTCGGCAAAACCAGGGTGAGGCCCTCGGCGGACGCCGTCCACGGCGCCCGGATCCTCACCCGACGCAGCTTTGTCGGGCATGGCGATGGCTTTGACGGGGCTGGCGGGATAGATGGCGGGTATTGCTGGCGAGATGGATGGATGCAGCGAGTCGGGTTACCGTCGAAAGCCTTGAGACTCGACCTGCGGCGTGGCGGTCCGCAGGCCTGCATCAATGGGCATGATGCGGTCGGCCCGGCCCGTGGGCCGCGCGTCAGGACGCCCGCGCGGCCTCGGCCCGGAGATGCCGGTCTGCGACCGGCCCGCGCCGGAGCACCTGACCCGCATGGCGGTCCTGGGTGCGCCCCCCGAGGCAGGCCAGCCGGCCGTTGACAAAGACGGCCCGGATCCCGTGGCTGACCCGCGCCGGCTCGGCGAAGGTGGCCCGGTCGCCGACGGTGAGCGCGTCGAACACCACCAGGTCGGCGGCATGGCCGGGCACGAGCAGGCCCCGTCCCTGCAGGCCGAAACGCCGCGCACTGAGGCCGGTCATCTTGTGCACTGCGGTTTCGAGGGAGAACAGGCGCCGGTCACGCGCGTAGTGCCCGAGCACGCGGGGAAAACTGCCCCAGAGCCGGGGATGGGGGCTGGCGTCATGCGGCAGGCCATCGGAGCCGATCAGGGTCAGCGGATGGGCCAGGATGCGGCTCACGTCCTCTTCGCTCATCGCGAAGTAGATCGCGCCCGCCGGGCTCAGGGCCTCGGCCAGGGCCTCGGGCGTGCAGCCGCGCTGCCGGGCCAGCGTGAACAGCGACTGCCCGGCCGCCGTCGGATCGGCCTGCGACCAGGTGATCAGCACCTCGTCGGACTGACTCACCCGGGCTGCGAGCAGCATGGTCGACGAGGCGGTGTAGGGGTAGCAGTCGAGGCAGACGCCCTGGTGTCGTGCCGCCGCCTCGATCATGCCCAGGGTCTGCACCGAGCGGCCATGGTTGTCGCGGCCGACCAGCTTGTGGTGCGACAGCACGGTGTCCACCCCCAGGGCCTGCCCGAGCGACAGGGCTTCACGCAACGCCTCGTCGATGGCCGCGCCCTCGTCGCGGATGTGCATGGCCAGCAGCCCGCCGGCCGCACGCAGCGGGGCCCCCGCGATCAGCACCTCGTCCACCGTGGCGGCCCGGGCGGGCGGGTAGTAGAAACCGGTGGACAGACCCAGGGCCCCGCTGCGCAGGGCCTCTTCCAGGTCCTGCGCCATGGCCCGGGCCTCGCCGGCGGTGGCGGGCCGGTCTAGCTGCGCCATGTGCCGCACCCGCAGCGTGGTGTGTCCGACCAGGCAGGCCGCGTTGGTGGCCGGCCCGGCGCTCTCGAGGGCCCCGAGGTAGTCCGCAAAGCGCTCATGGCGCCAGCCTTCGCGCCCCAGCAGATCCAGAGGCGCCGGAGGCAGCTGGGCACTGACCAGGGGCGCGAGGCTGATCCCGCAATTGCCGGTGACCACGGTGGTCACCCCCTGGGACAGCTTGGGATGGTGCACCCCCTCCACGCCCTGCAGCAGCAGGTGGTCGTCATGGGTATGCACATCGATGAAGCCCGGGGCCACGATCTGGCCACGGGCATCGAAGCGTTCGCGGGCGGAGCGCAGCCGCAGATCGCCCAGCTCGGCCACCAGGCCGGCCCGCAGGCCCACATCGGCGCGGCGGCGGGGGGCTCCGCTGCCGTCGACCAACAGGCCGCCCTCGATGATCAGGTCCAGCATCGTCGCCTCACCCGATCTGGGCGCCGGAGCGCTTGACCATGCGGGCCCAGATGGGCGTCTCGCGCCGGGCCCGCTCGAACAGCCGGTCGGCCGGGCATTGTGTGGTCTCGAAGCCGATGGCGGCATACCTCTCCTGCACCGCGCGGACGCCCAGCACACTGTTGATGAGGTTGTTGAGCTGGCCGACGACAGACATCGGCGTGCCGGCCGGCGCCACGATGCCGCCCCAGGCCACCACGTCGTAGCCGGCGACCCCGGATTCGTCGAGCGTCGGCAGGGCCGGGAACAGGGTGCTGCGCCGGGCACCGGTCACTGCGAGGGCCTGCAGCCGGCCGGCCAGGAGGTGCGGCGCGATGGAGCTCAGGTTGTCGAACATGAGGTCGACCTGGCCGGCCATCAGGTCCTGGATCGCCTGCGGGCTGCCCCGGTAGGGGATGTGGACGATGGAGGTGCCGGTCAGGGTCTTGAACAGCTCTCCGCTCAGATGGCCGGTGGTGCCGCTGCCGGCCGAGCCCATGCTCAGGGCGCCCGGCTTGGCCTTGGCCAGTGCGATCAGGTCCTTCACGCTGGACACGCCCAGCCCCGGGCGGACCACCAGCGCGTTCTGGACATAGCCCAGCAGGGCCACCGGCACCAGATCCCGGTCGGGGTCGTAGGGCAGGCGCGCGAACAGCGATCTGTTGATGGCCAGGGTGCCCACATTGCCGTAGCCCAGGGTGTAGCCATCGGGCGCCGCACGCACCACATCCATCATGCCGATGGTGCCGCTGGCACCTGCCTTGTTGTCGATGATGAAGGCCTGGTTCAGGGCGCGGGCCAGTTCGGCGCCGAGGATGCGGCAGATGGCATCCGGCGAACCTCCGGCCGAGGACGGCACCACCAGGCGCACCGGACGCTCGGGCCAGCCGGCCGGATGACCCTGCAGGGGCCAGGGGGCCAGCGCGGCGGTGCCGAGTTTCAGGAAGTCACGGCGAAGGGGGTATTTCGTGTCCATGGGCGGGCCTTTCGGATGCGGTGGCGGGAACAGGGGGTGGGCGCATCTTGTCGCGGCACCGCCCGGCCGGCAAACCACATTTGCTGCGGGTGGCATGCGTTTTCTTCATGGATCTTCGGGCCCTTGCCACTTCCACGCAGCACTGGCGCGGGCATTTGAACTGTGATTTACTCATGCCCCTCATGTACCGAGCGCCCTCCACCATGTCCCTGCTGTGCCTGGAAGCCAGCGCCCGGCTGGGCTCCTTCACCGCCGCGGCCCAGGAGCTGCATCTGAGCCAGGGCGCGGTCAGCCGGCAGATCCAGGCCCTGGAGTCGCGGCTGGACCTGCGCCTGTTCCACCGGCGCCGCGAGGCACTGGCCCTCACCGATGCCGGCCGCTACTACCTCGAAGAAGTGGCGCCCCTGCTGCAGCGTCTGGAGCGCGCAACCTTGAACGTCATGGCGCTCAAGGGCCGCGGCGGGGCGCTGACCCTGTCGGTCGGCGCCTCGGTGGGCACCTACTGGCTGATCCCGCGTCTGCCGGCCTTCACCCGGGCCCACGGCGAAATCACGCTGAACCTCGGCACGCGGGTGGGCGCCGTCGACTTCGCGTCCACGCCGGTGCATGCCTCGCTCGAGTTCGGCGACGGCCAGCGCCCCGGCCTGCACAACGACTTCGTGCTGCCGCTGATGCTGTCGCCCTATGCCGCGCCCTCGTGGATCGCCCGCCATGGCCGCAGGATCGATGCGCAGACCCCCGAAGGCGGCCTGATCCACCACCAGACCCTGGCCGACGCCTGGGACCAGTGGTTCCTCAGCGAAGGCCTGCAGCGCCAGCCCGCCCCTGCGGACCGGCGGGGGCCCTGCTACGAGATCATGTCCATGGCGCTGAACGCGGCCGTCGCCGGCATGGGGGTGGTCCTGCTGCCACCCTACATGGCCGACGACATGGTGGCCCTGGGCCGGCTCAAGCGCTTGTCGCGGCGGCGCTGGCGCCATGCCAAGGGCTACTACCTCGTCTACCCGGAAGACTCGGCAGGGATGCGGCCGCTGCAGGTGTTCCGCGATTGGCTGCTGAGCCAGGTCACCGAGGCGCGGTCCGCACCATAATCGCGCCTGTCGCTTCAGGAGCTCCCATGGTCTTCCTTCTCGCCGTCCTGGCCCTGGCCTTCTTCGTGGCCGGCCTGCGCATCGCCAACCAATACCAGCGCGCCGTGGTGTTCCGCCTCGGGCGCCTCAGCGGCCTGCGCGGCCCCGGCCTGTACTGGATCATCCCGCTGATCGAATGGCAGCGCACCATCGACATCCGCACGGTCACCGCCTCGGTGGACCAGCAGGAGACCATCACCAAGGACAATGTGCCGGTCAAGGTGACGGTGGTGATCTGGTACTCGATCACCGACCCGATCCGCTCGGTGGTCGAGGTGCGCAACGTCGACCAGGCGGTGGTGCAGGTGGCGCTGACCACCCTGCGCAACATCATGGGCCGGCACAGCCTCGACGATGTGCTCAAGGAACAGGAAAAGCTCGGCACCGACATGCGCCAGTCCATCGACAGCGCCACCGAACCCTGGGGCGTGAAGGTGGCACGGGTGGAGATGCGCAATGTCGAGATCCCCGAATCCATGCAGCGGGCCATGGCGCAGGAGGCCGAGGCGCTGCGCGAGAAGCGCGCCCGCATCATCAAGGCCGAGGCCGAACTCGAGGCCTCGCAGAAGCTCAAGGAGGCGGCCGGCCTGATCATGGACAACCCGGCCGGGCTGGAGCTGCGGCGCATGCAGATGATCACCGAGGTGGGCGCCGAGCAGAACACCACCACCATCATCATGATGCCCAGCGAATTCGTCTCCATGGCCAGCGGCATCGCTCAGCTGGCCGCGCGCAGCGCCGAAGGCGGCAACCGGAACACCACCCCATGAGGCACCTTCGCACCTGGGGCCTGCTCGTCTGCCTGACGCCCTTGTTGTGGCTGGGGGCCTGCAGCCGGCCCATGGAGGCCGAGGTGTTCCGCCAACGGCCCGAGGCGGTCTTCCTGCTCGACACCGTGGCCCTGCTGCAGCGGCACGACGATGCGGCCCTGGCCCTGCGCGTGGCCCCGGCCCTATCCGCCCAGGTCAGCGCGGCCGGCCTCGCCCATGCCGCCCAGGCCTTGCCGGCCGAGGGCGTCCAGGACCTGCAGCCGGTCGCCCTCGAGGTCGAAGGCGGCCCGGACGGCCCCCGGCGCCTGAGCACGGTGGCCGCCGAGCTGCACTTCGCCCATGCCGGCCCGGTGCTGGTCACCGCGCGGCTGCAGGGCGAGCCGGGACATTTCCTGATCCGAGGCTTCTACATCGAGGCGCTGGCCGCGCCCCTGGCCGAGACCCATGCGCTGAGCCTGCGCGGCAAGGGCGCCTGGCACGCCGGCTTCGCGCTGTTGGCCCTGGCCCTGCTGGGTTTCACGCTGTGGACCCTGCAGCGCTGTCTGCGCCTGCCCGGTCTGCGCTACCGGGCCCTGTGGGCCCTGCTCATCGTGTCGGGGGCGATGGATCTCAGCCTCGACTGGAGCAGCGGCGCGGTGACGCTCAATCCGCTGGCGCTGAGCCTCTTCAATGTGTCCCTGATCCGACAGGGCTGGATCGGCCCCTGGATCCTGTCGTGCTCGGTTCCGGTCGGCGCACTGCTGTTCCTGGCGGTGCAGCGCATCCGGGCACTGAAAGCGGCCCGGACCGCCGCGAAGGGCGGATAAGGATCGATCTGTAGTCCGCACGACAGATCGCCCGATCCAGCCCGGCACCCCCGGGTCCGGCGCCGCCCCGATGCCCAAGAATGGGCCGCATGGAGGACTGCTTCATGCGCATCACCCCACACCTGCGGATCAGGACCAGACTGGCGCTCGCCTTTTTCATCGTGCTCACGCTCATGGCGGCCTCAGGCGTGGCCAGCCTGCAGCAGGCGGCCCGCATCAACGCCAGCGCGGTGCTGATCGCCGAGAGCTGGCTGCCGAGCATCCAACTGCTCGGCGACCTGCGGGCCCAGGCCACCCTGACCCGCCAGACTGAACTTCGCCATCTGCTGGCGGCCGAACCGGCGCAGAAGGGTGAGCACCTCAGGTTCGTCACCGACGCCGACACCAGGTTCCAGTCCTTGATGGTCCGATACCGCCCTCTGGTGCTGAGCACCGAGGAGCAACGCTTCTACGATCGGCTGGCCTCCTGCTGGAAGGCCTACCTCCAGAGCCTGTCCATGACGCTGCACCTGTCGGAACAGGGCGAAGGCGGCAGGGCCCAGGCCCGCACCCTGCCCTTCGGCGAAGGTCTGAAGCGCTACGAAGACCTCCAGGATCTGATCGAGCAGGACATCCTGCTGAACCGCCAGGGAGCGCAACAGGCCGCCAGACAGGCCGAGAACGACTACCAGCATGCCAAGGCCTTCCTGGCCGGCTTCGTGGTGCTTTCGCTGCTGTGCAGCGCCACCCTGGGGCTGGCCCTGACCCGCTCGGTGACCCGCCCCCTGGGCGCAGAGCCCGGTGAGATCAACGAACTGATGGCCCAGTTGGCGGCAGGCGATCTGCGCGCGATCCCTCCGCCCAGGACCCTGGCGCCCCACAGCGTGCTGGCGGCGGTGATCCGGTTGCAGACGCAACTTGGCGCCTCGCTGGAAGGCGTGCGCCGGGCCAGCGATGCCGTGGTGTCGGCCACGGAGCAGATCGCCCAGGGCAATGCCGAACTGGCCTCGCGCACCGAAGACCAGACCATGGGCCTGCAGCAGACTGCAGCCGCCATCGAACAGCTCACCGCTGCGGTCCAGGGCAATGCCGAACACGCC
>JAFAMV010000206.1 GCA_019233055.1 Curvibacter sp. | reverse complement strand
GGGGGCAGCAACTGGGGCTTCAAGGGCCGGGAGGATCTTGGCGGGGGCCTGGCGGCGCTGTTCCAGTTGCAGGGCAATCTGACCCTGCCTTCCGGGGTGACGGGGGGGCCCAACAGCAGCAGCGGGACGTCCTTCTTCAACCAGATCGCCATGGTCGGTCTGCATGGCGACTGCGGTGATGTGAAATTCGGCCGCCAGGTGTCGCCCATGTACTGGGCCATGGCCAGCACCGATTCGCGGCAAGGCCGGTATTTCGGCTCCTCCCTGACCGCCCTGGTCGGCATCAACAGTGCCAGCGGCGCCTTCATCGGCAACAACTCCAATGCCTCCTTCGGCTCTGTCTACAACGACAACGCTGTGATCTACACCCTGCCGACCTGGCACGATGTGACGGTCAATCTGGAATATGCCCTGGGCAACACCGCCGGGAGTTTCAAGGCCAATTCGCAGCAGGCGCTGACGGCGCAATATGCCCGCAACGGCCTGAAGCTGTCGGCGCTGTATTACAACGGCTATGGCAACAACCAGGCCGCGGCGACCACGCTTTACACCGGGGCCCTGGGGAGTGCGACGGCTGCCGCTGCGGCGGTGGCCGCAGCCGGCATCACCCCGAGCGCCAACACCAACCGCCTGACGTCCTTGGGCGCGCTCTACAACTGGGATGCCTACACCGTCCATGCCTCGTATTTCATGGCCAGGAATCCTGCCCATGCGGTGGTCAAGGGCGGTTCGGCCAGCCTGGACATGTGGTCGGTCGGCGCCGCCTGGCGCGTCACCGGCACCATGGACCTCTCGCTGGGCTATTACCGCATGACCGACAACACCAACCGGGGCAATTCGGCCAGCCAACTGGCGCTGGGGCTGGACTACCTGCTGTCCAAGCGGACCACGCTGTATGTGGAGGCCGCCGACATCAGCAACCGCGGGGCGAACATGAACCTCAGCCCCATCTACAGCACCCCGGTCATGGCCAACACGGGGGTGCGGGCCTGGATGGCGGGCATTCGCCACACCTTCTGAGTCGGGCGTCGACGGGGCGGTGCCTCCCGGGTGGAGGCCGCCCCATTTCAGACGCCCTGCCCGTGACGGTCCAGGCGCCGGTGATGGCGCCAGCGCGCCGGCGACATGCCGAATTGCTGGATGAACCAGCGGGTGAATGAGGCGTGGCGCGAGTACCCCAGCTGAACCGCCACGTGGCCGATCTCGAAGCGGGCGTTTTCCATGTAGCGCAGCGCCAATTCGCGCCGGATGCCGTTCAACAGCTGCGAAAAGCTTTCCTGGTGAAGGTCCAGATCCCGCTGCAGGCTGCGGATGCTGGTGCCCATCGACAGGGCCACCTGCTCGATCGTCGCCTTGCCCATGGGCAGCAACAGATAGATGGCGCGCTTCACATTGGTGACCACCGGGTTGGCGTTGTGCGCCGGCAGGGTGTCGATGAAATGGCGGGCGTATTGGGCCATCATCGGGTCGGCAGCCGGGTTGGGAATGTCAAGGTCGCTGGCCGGGCAGGAGATGCCGTTGAAATCGCTGTCGAATTCGATGCGGCATTTGAAGACGCGCCGGTGAACCTCCAGCGTCGCCGGGGCGGCGTGGGTGAAGTGCACGGTCTGCGGCCGCCAATGGACCCCGGCGATGGCCCGGAACATCTGCACGATGACCGCCAGCGCCAATTCGGTGGCCTGGACCAGGGGCATCGGTTCGTCGGTCAGGATCTCTTCCCGGATGACGCAGGTGCCATGGGATTCCTCCAGGTACAGCGCCAGGGATTCATTGAGCACATGGCGGTACTGGATCGTCATCTGCAGCACGTCGCGGGGGCAGCGCTGGTGGCTCAGCAGGATGCTGGTCACCCCGAAATGGGCGAGCTGCCTCAGCTCCGCCATGCGCAGTCCGAAATTCGGGCAGTTCGCCTTGCTCGCCGAGCGCTCCAGCAGACGGACCGTCGAATCCAGCGAGATCAGGCGGTCTCTCGGTTCCAGCATGCCCGGCGTCAGCCCCACCTCCCTGAGCTGCTCGATCGGGTTGAGGCCCAGTTGTTCGGCGACCTGCATGTAATTGGTCAATGCGGCCGCGCGGACCAGCGTGTGCATGGCGTGTCTCTCCAGGTTTGCAGCGCACTGTCGGCCGATCCATTCCGGCATCGGAGCAGGAGGGGTCGATCCGGCGTCTATTGGAAATCAGATGGCGTCAAATGAGAAATAGTGGTTTGCCCTCCTGCCTAGACTCATCCCATTTCAAGGATCGACAGGCGCCGCACAGGCGTCTGCACACAGGAGACATGGATGGCAAAGATCGTTCGCATGCATCAGGTGGGTGCCCCCGAGGTGCTGTGCATTGAAGAGGTTGAGGTGGGCCAGCCCGGCCCGGGCCAGGTCCGCCTGCGCCAGGGCGCGGTGGGCCTGAATTTCGCCGACACCTACTTCCGCAGCGGCCTGTACCCGGTTCCCCTGCCGGCCGGCATGGGGGTGGAGGCCGCCGGCACGGTGGAGGCGGTGGGGCCGGACGTGGCGCAGTTCCGCGTCGGCGACCGGGTGACCTACACGGGTTTTCTCAACACCCTGGGCGCCTATGCCACCGAGCGGCTGGTGCCAGCCTCGGCCCTGATCCGCCTGCCCGAAGCCATCAGCCTCGAGACGGCGGCGGCCATGACCATGCGGGGCCTCACCGCCGCCTACCTGATGCGCCGCATCCACGACTTCAAGCCCGGCGACACCCTGCTGCTGCATGCCGCCGCAGGCGGTGTGGGCCTGATCGTGTCGCAATGGGCCCGCCTGCTGGGGGTGACCGTCATCGGCACGGTGTCCAGCCCGGCCAAGGCCCGGCTGGCGCTTGAGCACGGCTGCAGCCATGTGATCGACTACAGCCGCGAGGACGTCGCGGCACGGGCCCGGGAAATCACCCAGGGCCGCGGGGTGACGGCGGTCTTCGACAGCGTCGGCAAGAACACCTTCATGGGCTCGCTCGATTCGCTGATGCGGCGTGGCCTGATGGTCTGCGTCGGGACCGCGTCGGGGCCGATCCCGCCCTTCGACCCGCAGTTGCTGGCCGTCAAAGGCTCGCTGTACCTGACCCGTCCCGCCCTGGCGGACTACATCGCCGACCCGCTGGAGAAGGCGGCGCTGGCCGAGGAGCTGTTCGACCATGTGGCGTCGGGACGCATCCGCATCGAAATCCACCAGCGCTACGCGCTCGAGGAAGCGGTCCAGGCCCATCGGGATCTGGAGTCGCGCAAGACCACCGGTTCCTCGGTCTTCGTCTGCTGAGCGCCATGACACTCGATGAAGTGACGGTGGTGATCGTTCCGGGGCTGCGCGACCATGTGCCCCTGCACTGGCAGACGCTGTTGCAGGCGCAACTTCCAAGGGCAGTCAGTGTGCCGCCGCTGACGCAGCACAAGCTCAGCCGGCAGGCCCGGGTCGATGCGCTGCAGCAGGTGCTCGAGCCGATCCCGGGGCCGGTGGTGCTCGTGGCCCACAGTGCCGGCAATGCGATCGTGGCCCATTGGGCTCGGACCCAGCGCCGCGCGATCCATGCGGCCCTGCTGGCCACGCCGGCGGATCTTGAGAATCCGTTGCCGGCGGGCTACCCGAGCCTGTCGGAGATCGAGTCCAACGGCTGGCTGCCCCTGCCGCGCGTGCGCCTGCCCTTCCCGTCCTGGCTGGGTTTCAGCCGCAACGACCCGCTCGGGAGCCCGCAGCGGCTCCAGGCCCTGGCCGCCGATTGGGGCAGCCGCGCGGTCGACCTGGGCGAGGTCGGTCACCTGAACCCTGCGGCGGGTTTCGGCCACTGGCCGCAGGCCCTGCCCTTGTTGCAGCAACTGCTGGAGGCGGTCGCTGCCGCACCTGGGGTGCCGAGGGCGGGCAGGGGCTCGGCGCCATGAGATGGGTCGAGTTGCCTGACTGGGCACCACCCGGGCCGGGACGACAGGCGAGCCTGTTTGTCGAGCAGAAGCTGGTGCTGGTCTTCCATGTGGACGGTCGCCTGCATGCCATCGAAGACGGTTGTCCTCACGGTGGTGCATCCTTCTTCGGCGTGCCCTGCGAAGGCGGCCATCTGCGGTGCCCGGCCCACGGCATGCGTTTCGACCTGCAGACCGGGAGTGCTCAGGGAAGCCCGGAGTTCCGCCTGCGGACCCTGGGGCTGGCGCAGCAGCAGGGTGTCTGGCACCTGGGTTGGCCTGGGCCAAAATCCGACGCAACAGGGTCGGCATGAAAGAAGAAGACAGGAGACAAGATGGAACTTCACCCCAGCACAGTGCAGCGGGACGACTACCTGGTGAGCCGCAGGCAGGCTTGGTTTGCCTTTGCGATGACCTTCGCCCTGATGCTGTTCGACTACATGGACAGGCAGGTCATCGTGTCCCTGTTTCCCCACCTGAAGGCGGCCTGGAAGCTCAGTGACAAAGAGCTGGGGGCCCTGGTCTCGGTGATCTCGATGGTGGTGGCGGTGGGGGGCATCCCGGTGGCGGCGGTGGCCGATCGATTCAGCCGCGTGCGCAGCATCGTGGTCATGGGCACGGTCTGGAGCCTGGCCTGCATCGCCTGCATGTTCGCGCGCAACTACGGTCAGCTGTTCGTGGCCCGTGCGGCCATCGGCGCAGGCGAGACCGGCTACGGCGCAGTGGGCGGTGCGCTGATCTCGGGCCTGTTCCCGACCCGTCTGCGCTCGGTCCTGATGGGAGCCTTCTTTGCGGCGGCCTCGCTGGGCTCGGTGCTCGGCGTCCTGCTCGGGGGCGTGATCGCCGCCCGCTATGGCTGGCAGGCCGCCTTCGGGGTGGTCGGTGTGCCGGGGCTGGTCCTGGCCCTGGCCTACCGTTGGGTGCCCGACTACCGGACCGTGGGCTGGCAGCCGGAAGCCGCGCCCTCCGCACGGCCCCCGGGCCGCTTCCCGGCCCGGATCCTGAGCACCCTGCGCGCCACGCCGACCCTGTTGTGGTGCTGTCTTGGCGCGGCCCTGCAGTGCAATGTGATCGCCAGCATCTGGGGCTGGATGCCCAGCTACCTCAACCGCTACCTGGGATTGCCGACGGACCAGGCGGCCATCCAGGCGGCCGGCATCGTGCTGGTCGGCGCACTGGGGACGCTGTTCTGGAGTGCGCTGATCGATCGCCTGGCGCTGCGCCGCGCCCGGGCCAAGATCGAGGCCGTGGCCCTGTTGTGCGCTCTGACGGCCATGGTCTTCGTGCTGGCCTTCGCGGCCCTGCCGCCCGGTCCGGCGCAGGTCCGGCTGATCCTGGTCGGCGGCTTCCTGATGACCAGCCTCTCCGGCCCGATCACCGCCGTGGCCTACGACGTGCTCCACCCGGGTGTCCGCTCGACGGGGGCGGCCGTCCTGTCGCTGGCCCAGAACCTGTTCGGCCTGGCCACAGGGGCCTTTCTGACCGGGCTGATCTCGGACCTGAAGGATCTGCAATTCGCCCTGGCGGTGATGCCGGGCTTCGGCCTGCTGGCTGCCCTGGCCCTGCTGCAGGCCTCGCGCAGTTACGAAGCCGACTGCGGCCGGGTGGCCGGCGTCCGGCTCCAGGTGCAGGACTGAGCCGGAGGCTGCCGCCGGCGGCCCAGTGAGCCGGCTCAGCGCGGCTCGCTGGCCGGCTCGGTCGTCGGCTCAGCCGGCTTGCGCACCAGGGGGATCTGCAGATGGGTCGGCCGGTTCTGTTCCGTGTCGAAGCCCCGGCCGTCCACATGCCTGGCACCCCAGAACAGCATGCCGTGCGCCAGGTGGACCAGGTCGTATTCCATGAAATTCTGGCCGGCCTTCAAGCCGAACGGCGCGAAGTCCTTGCCGAAGATGCTTTGTGTCTGGCCGACTTCCCAGCGGGTAAAGCCCTCGGTGGCCACCTGGTTCAGCAGGTCGGCAAAGCCCTGCAGCAGCGGGGTGATCTCATAGGCCTGGTCGGCCACGAAGTCCACCTTCTGTGCGGCGGCGGCGATGGGGTGCTCGCCGCGCCAGAACATGTGGCCCTGGATGCGCAATCGTGCCAGGGGGGCCTGGCCCAGCGGATCGGCGAACTGGAGCAGGGTCAGCTCGAATCCGTCGCCCGCGAAGGCCTTGAATTCGCGTCTCAGATAGAACGGCCTGGGGCTGCCGTCGGGGTTCTTCTGGGCGCTGGGGCGCAGTTCGGGGGCGATGCTGGTCCAGTCGCCGATCACGGCCTGGCGGGTCTGTTCGAGGTTCATGGCAAGGGCTCCTTGGGGTGGGTGAGGCTGGGGCTGTCGCGGTGCGGCAATGAAATCGGGGCGGCGCAGTGGCGTCCGCTGGTCGTACCAGATTTCTATGATGATCGTCATAGTAGCACTGAATATGATGATTGTCATAGGTCAGGTTTCACCAGGAAAGGCGGCACATCTCATGGCGGGCGAGGTCCGGGACAACATGGTTCGAGGCGCGACGGCGCTGCTGGCACGGCGCGGCCTGCACGCGACCTCGTTCAGCGAGGTGCTGGCGGCCACGGGCGCGCCCCGGGGCTCGCTGTACCACCACTTTCCTGGCGGCAAGGACCAACTGGTGTCCGCCGCCGTCGACCATGCGGGTTCGCTGCTGGTGGCGGCGCTGGAAGGCCTGGCCGGCGCCCCGGCGGAGGCGGTGGTGGCGCGCTTCTTTGCCATCTGGCGCAGCGTGCTGACGCACTCGCAA
Organism: Curvibacter sp.; assembly: GCA_019233055.1. Classification (GTDB taxonomy): domain Bacteria; phylum Pseudomonadota; class Gammaproteobacteria; order Burkholderiales; family Burkholderiaceae_C; genus Curvibacter. The sequence continues at coordinate 7,469 of JAFAMV010000206.1, read as the reverse complement.
TGCGGGTCGGGCTGTGCCGTCCTGGCCGTCACGGTGGCGACTGACTCGGCCGAGCTGCTGTCGCACGCCACGGCGGTGTTCCGCCACTGGCGTGAGCGGCTGGCGGATCTGCTGCGGCAGGGCGGTCTGCCCGCCGACGCCGCCCGGCCCTTCGCGATGCTGCTGATCGCCTCAGCCGAGGGGGCGGTGGTGCTGAGCCGTGCCGACCAGAGCCTGGAACCCTTCGAGGCCGTCGCCAGCCAGTTGGGCGAGCAGCTGCGGGTGCTGCTGCAGGGCGGGCAGGCGGGCTGAGCCGGGCGCAGACCGCCCGCCCGCCATTCCGACAAGGGGTTAGTCCGAATCCGCATAAGTTTCGCCAACGGGGCTGGTGATGGCTACGCTTGCCTGCATGCTGCGGCCCACAGGGGGCCCGCAGCGCCACAGGAGACAGACCATGGCCACGCCCACCACACGCAAGGAACACGATCTTCTCGGCGACCGCGAGGTGCCTGCCGAGGCCTATTACGGCGTGCACACGCTGCGGGCCGTCGAGAACTTCCCCATCACCGGCATCCCCATCTCCACCAGCCCCGAACTGGTGCGGGCGCTGGCCAGCATCAAGCTGGCGGCGGCCCAGGCCAACCACGAGCTGGGGCTGCTCGACACCCGGCGCTGCGAGGCCATCGTGGCGGCCTGCCAGGAGATCCTGGACGGCCGGCTGCATGAGCAGTTCGTGGTCGACGTGATCCAGGGCGGGGCGGGCACCTCGACCAATATGAACGCCAACGAGGTCATCGCCAACCGGGCCCTGGAACTGCTGGGTCATGCCAAAGGCGAATACCAGCACCTGCACCCCAATGAGCATGTGAACATCGGCCAGAGCACCAACGATGTCTACCCCTCGGCGCTGAAGCTGGCCACGCACTGGAGCCTGACGCAGCTGGTGCAGGCCATGGGCACGCTGCGCGAAGCCTTCGAAGAGAAGGCCCTGGCCTTCGCGGACATCCTCAAGATGGGCCGGACCCAGCTGCAGGACGCGGTGCCGATGACGCTGGGCCAGGAGTTCAGCACCTACGCGGTGATGCTCGGCGAGGACGAGCAGCGTCTGCTGGAAGCCGCCTCGCTGATCTGCGAGCTCAACCTGGGCGCCACCGCCATCGGCACCGGCATCACCTCGCACCCCGACTACGCCGCCCTGGTCATGAAGAAGCTGGTGGCCCAGACCGGCCTGGCCCTGGTGACGGCACCGAACCTCATCGAGGCCACGCAGGACTGCGGCGCCTTCGTGCAGCTCTCGGGCGTGCTCAAGCGCGTGGCGGTCAAGCTGTCCAAGACCTGCAACGACCTGCGCCTGCTCTCCAGCGGTCCGCGCGCCGGTCTCGGCGAGATCAACCTGCCGCCGATGCAGGCCGGCTCGAGCATCATGCCGGGCAAGGTGAATCCGGTGATCCCCGAGGTGGTCAACCAGATCGCCTACGAGGTGATCGGCAACGACGTGACGGTGACCTTCGCCGCCGAGGCCGGGCAATTGCAGCTCAACGCCTTCGAGCCCATCATCGCGCACAGCATCACCAAGAGCATCCAGCACCTGCGCAATGGCTGCCTGACCCTGGCCGAACGCTGCGTCAAGGGCATCACCGCCAACGCCGAGCACACCCGGGCCCAGGTCGAGAACTCGATCGGCATCGTCACCGCCCTCAACCCCTACATTGGCTACGAGCATGCCACCGCCGTGGCCCAGCAGGCCCATGCCAGCGGCGGCAGCGTCTACCAGATCGTGCTCGAGCGCGGTCTGTTGTCGCGCGAACAGCTCGACGCGATCCTGCGGCCCGACATGCTCACCCGCCCCCAGCCGCTGGTGGCCCGCAAGCTCTGACACAATCCCACCCCCCGATGCCGGCCCATGAAGCCGGCATTTTTGTAGCCAACAAGTCGAACAAGAAGGAAACGACACCATGGGTGAGCGTTCGGGCGGCAACGCCAAAAATCAACAGAACACGCGCTGGATCCTGCTGGCCCTGGTCCTCGGCGTGGCCGTGGGCTATGCCTGCCATACCCAGGCCGCCGATGCCAAGGCGGCCAGCGAGATCGCCGGCTATTTCAACCTCGTGGCCGACATCTTCCTGCGGCTCATCAAGATGATCATCGCGCCGCTGGTGTTCGGCACCCTGGTGGTGGGCATCGCCGGCATGGGCGACACCGCCACCATCGGGCGCATCGGCCTGAAGTCGCTGTTGTGGTTCGTCTTCGCGTCCCTGGTGTCGCTGGTGCTGGGCATGCTGTTCGTCAACCTCATCCAGCCCGGGCACGGCCTGAGCCTGGCGCTGCCCGACAGCGGCAGCTCGACCCACCTCAAGACCTCGGCGCTGAACTTCAAGGACTTCGTGAGCCAGCTGGTGCCGACCAGCATCTTCCAGGCCATGGCCGGCAATTCCATCCTGCAGATCCTGGTGTTCTCGGTCTTCTTCGGGGTGGGCCTGGCCGCCGTCCGCGATCCGGTGGCCGACCAGTTGGTGGCCCTGATCGACAAGATGGTCCATGTCATGCTGAAGGTCACCGACGCGGTCATGCGCATGGCGCCGCTGGCGGTGTTCGCCGCCATCGCCTCGGTGATCACCGAGCAGGGCCTGGGCGTGCTCACCGTCTACGGCAAGTTCGTCGGTGGCTTCTATGCCGGCCTGGCCGTGCTGTGGCTGGTGCTCATCGCCGCCGGCACGGCCTTCCTGGGGCGGCACATGCGCACCCTGCTGCGCCTGCTGCGTGAGCCGCTGCTGATCGCCTTCCCGACCGCCAGCAGCGAGGCCGCCTACCCGAAGATGATGGAGCAGCTCGAGAAATTCGGCGTGCGCGACAAGGTGATCGGCTTCGTGCTGCCCCTGGGCTACTCCTTCAACCTCGACGGCTCGATGATGTACCAGGCCTTCGCGGCGCTGTTCGTGGCCCAGGCCTATGGCATCGACATGCCGCTGTCGACCCAGCTCACCATGCTGCTGGTGCTGATGATCAGCAGCAAGGGCATTGCCGGCGTGCCGCGTGCCTCGCTGGTGGTGGTGGCCGCGGTGCTGCCGATGTTCAACCTGCCCGAGGCCGGTCTGCTGCTGATCATGGGGGTCGACCAGTTCCTCGACATGGGGCGCACCGCCACCAATGTGATCGGCAACGGCATCGCGACCGCGGTGGTCGCGAAGTCGGAAAATGAATGGACCCCGCCCGCCTGATCTCGGCGCGGGGACAGACCGGAGGCCCCGACCATGGAATCCAAGTGGCTTGAAGACTTCCTCAGCCTGGCCGAGACGCGCAGCTTCTCGCGCGCGGCCGAGGAGCGGCACCTCACGCAGTCGGCCCTGAGCCGGCGCATCCGGGCCCTCGAGGCCTGGCTGGGCGTGACCCTGGTCGACCGCAGCGTGATCCCGGCCCAGCTCACCCCGGTGGGCTGGCTGTTCCGCAGCCTGGCGGCCGACATCCTGCACAGCATCTACGCGGCCCGCACCCTGGTCAGCGGCCGTGAATCGCTGGCCGGCGACCCGCAGGCGGTGCAGTTCGCGGTGGCGCACACCCTGGTCTTCACCTTCTTTCCCGACTGGCTCAAGGGGCTGCATGAGCGCTACGGCCAGGTGTCGGCCGGGGTGCAGGCGGTCAATGTGCCCGAAGGGGTGCAGATGCTGGTCGAGGGGCACTGCGACCTGCTGCTCGGCTTCCACCACGCGCAGTCGCCCATCGTGCTGGACCCGATCCGCTTCCCCTTCCTGACCCTCGGCGAGGAAGAGATCCGGCCCTTCTCGGTGCCCGATGCGCAGGGCCGCCCCCGTTTCGCCTTGCCGGGCCATCCCCAGGCACCGCTGCCGTTCATGGCCTATTCGTCGGGCGCCTTCCTGGGCAATGTGGTGGAGCGGCTGCTGCTCAACTCGCCGCAGCGCAGCGCCTTGCAGCGGCGCTTCGAGAGCCACATGTCCGAGGCGCTCAAGGCCATGGTGGTGGCGGGACACGGGGTGGGCTGGCTGCCGGCCAGCTGCGTGGCCCGCGAGCTGCGCGAAGGCCTGCTGGTGCCCGCCGGCGACGAGCGCTGGAGCACCCGCCTCGACATCCGCCTGCATGCGTCGGTCGAGAACCAGGGCCCCGCCAGCCGCCAGCTCTGGAACTACCTGTCGGGCTTGCAGCCGGCGTCGCGGGGTGGGTGAAGGCCGGGCCCTGCGACCGAAGGGTTGCGCCGGCCCACCCTGAGGCGGGCATCCCCCCTTCCGGGATAATTGCACCGCTATGAACAAACAACGCATCGTGGTGGGCTTGAGCGGCGGGGTGGATTCCGCCGTCACCGCCCACCTTCTGAAACAGCAGGGCCATGAGGTGGTCGGCATCTTCATGAAGAACTGGGAAGATGACGACGACAGCGAGTTCTGCTCGAGCCGGCAGGACTTCCTGGACGCGGCCAGCGTGGCCGATGTGCTGGGCATCGAGATCGAACACGTCAACTTCGCCGCCGAGTACAAGGACCGGGTCTTCGCCGAATTCCTGCGCGAGTACCAGGCCGGACGCACACCCAACCCCGATGTGCTGTGCAACGCCGAGATCAAGTTCAAGGCCTTCCTCGACCATGCCATGCGCCTGGGGGCCGACCGCATCGCCACCGGCCACTACGCCCGGGCCCGCTTCAACCCGGCCACCGGCCTGCACGAGCTGCTCAAGGGCCTGGACCCGGCCAAGGACCAGAGCTATTTCCTGCACCGCCTGAACCAGGCGCAGATCAGCAAGACGCTGTTCCCGGTGGGCGAGCTGCGCAAGACCGAGGTGCGGCGCATCGCCGAAGAGATCGGCCTGCCCAATGCCAGGAAGAAAGACTCCACCGGCATCTGCTTCATCGGCGAGCGGCCCTTCCGCGAGTTCCTGAACCGCTACATCTCGCGCGAACCCGGCCCCATCAAGGACGAGCGCGGTCGTCGGCTTGGCACCCATGTGGGCCTGTCCTTCTACACCCTGGGCCAGCGCCAGGGCCTGGGCATCGGCGGCGTGAAGGAAAAAGGCGCGCAACGCGGCGGCGGAGAACATGCCCCCTGGTTCGTGGCCCGCAAGGACATCCCCGACAACACGCTCTGGGTGGTGCAGGGGCACGATCACCCCTGGCTGCAATACCGCTCGCTGCAGGCCGGCAACGCCAGCTGGGTTGCGGGCGCGGCACCGGCGCCCGGGGTGCTGGGCAGCAAGACCCGTTACCGCCAGGCCGACGCGCCGGGTCGCCTGGCCCCGGGGGCGGACGATTCGGTGTTCCACCTGGACTTCGACGAGCCGCAATGGGCCGTCACGCCGGGGCAGAGCGCCGTGCTCTACGACGGCGAGGTGTGCCTGGGCGGCGGCATCATCAGCCAGGCCGATCACTGAAAGAAGGCACGGGCACCACGGCGGTGCCCCTGTTCGCCGCGCGCCGCCCCGGAGTGCGCCGCCACGGTGCCATCGCGCCACCTGAAGCTGGCACGCCAGTTGCATCAACTGAAAAGCTGACCGTTTGATCAACTTTTCGAGATGCACAGGAGTGGCCCCGTGAGTACCCATCCCATCCCCGGACCCGACATCCAGGCCGGCCGGCTGACGCCGGCCCAATACCAGGCGGCCTTTGCCGATGCGGTGCCGCCCCTGACCGCGCAGCAGGCCGTGCTGGAGGCCCAGCGCTGCCTCTACTGCTTCGATGCGCCCTGCGCCACCGCCTGCCCCACCGGCATCGATGTGCCCAGCTTCATCCACCGCATCGGCCAGGGCAATCTGCGCGGCGCGGCGCAGGCCATCCTCGAGGCCAACCCCCTGGGCGGCATGTGCGCCCGGGTCTGCCCGACCGAGGAGCTCTGCGAGGCGGTCTGCGTGCGCCAGACCCAGCAGGGGGTGCCGGTGGCCATCGGCCGTCTGCAGCGGCATGCGGTGGACGCGGTGATGCCGCAACCCCAGAGCGCGCTGTTCCAGCGTGCCCCGGCCAGCGGCCGCCGGGTGGCGGTGGTGGGTGCCGGCCCCGCCGGCCTGGCCTGCGCCCATGGCCTGGCCTTGAAAGGCCATGAGGTCACCCTGTTCGACGCCCATGCCAAGGCCGGCGGCCTCAACGAATACGGCCTGGCCACCTACAAGACGGTTGACCAGTTCGCCCAGCGCGAGATCGACTGGCTGCTGGGCATCGGCGGCATCACGGTGCAGACCGGCTGGACCCTGGACTCCGCAGCCCAGCTCGAGGCCTTGCGCGCCGGCTACGACGCGGTGTTCCTGGGCATCGGCCTGGCCGCGGTCAATCGGCCCGAGCTGCCGGGCAGCGGACTCGACGGTGTGCGCGATGCGGTCGACTTCATCGCCGAGTTGCGTCAATGCCCCGACCTGTCCACCCTGCCCGTCGGGCGCCGGGTGGTGGTGATCGGTGGCGGCATGACCGCGGTCGACGCGGCGGTGCAATCGCGCCTGTTGGGCGCCCGCGAGGTGCACATGGTGTACCGCCGGGGCCCCGAGGCCATGGGCGCCTCGGTCGAGGAGCAGGACTGGGCCAGGAAGAATGGCGTGACGATCACGCACTGGCTGGCCCCGGTGGCCTTCGAGGGTGGGCAGGGTGCGTTGCGGGCGGTGCGCTTCGAGCGCCAGCAGCAGGTCAACGGCCGCCTGCAAGGCAGCGGCGAATTCGAGACCCTGGCGGCCGACACCGTGCTGCTGGCCGTCGGCCAGAAGCTGGCCTCGGCCCCCTGGTTGCAGGGCCTGCGCCTGGAGGGCGGCCGCATCGCGGTCGATGCCCAGGGCCGCACCAGCCTCGAGCGTGTCTGGGCCGGCGGCGACTGTGTCGGCGGCGGCCGCGACCTCACGGTCGAAGCCGTCGAGGACGGCAAGCAGGCCGCCCTGGCCATCCACGCCACCCTTTCCTCTCCCACCGCCTGAGCCCCAAGGACATCGACATGGCAGACCTGAGCATCGACTTCGTGGGCATCAAGAGCCCCAACCCCTTCTGGCTGGCCTCGGCGCCGCCCACCGACAAGGCCGTCAACGTGCTGCGCGCCTTCGAGGCCGGCTGGGGCGGCGTGGTCTGGAAGACCCTGGGCGAAGACCCGCCGGTGGTGAATGTGCACGGCCCGCGCTACAGCGCCCTGCTGTCGCCCGATCGCCAGGTGATGGGCTTCAACAACATCGAGCTGATCTCGGATCGCCCGCTGGCCACCAACCTGCGCGAGATCCGCGAGGTCAAGCGCGCCTTCCCCGACCGCGCCATGGTGGTGTCGCTGATGGTGCCCTGCGAGGAGAAGTCCTGGCGCGACATCCTGCCCCAGGTCGAGGACACCGGGGCCGATGGCATCGAACTCAACTTCGGCTGCCCGCACGGCATGAGCGAGCGTGGCATGGGCGCGGCGGTGGGCCAGGTGCCCGAGTACATCCAGATGGTGACCGCCTGGTGCAAGCAGTATTCGAAGCTGCCGGTGATCGTGAAGCTCACGCCCAACATCACCGATGTGCGCTACCCGGCGCGGGCGGCCAAGGCCGGC
>JAFAMV010000149.1 GCA_019233055.1 Curvibacter sp. | reverse complement strand
GGGCCCGGCCGGCCAGGCACCGCTGCTGTACGCCAACGGCGAATTCACCACCCTCAGCCCCCCCCAAGGAGAGACCCCATGAATGCCAGCATGATCGAGATCGAAAGCCGCGACGGCCGCGGCCGCTTCGCCGCCTACCTGTCCCTACCGCCCGGCGGCAAGGGCCCCGGCCTGGTGCTGGCCCAGGAGATCTTCGGCGTCAATGCCACCATGCGCGAGGTGGCCGACTACTACGCCGAAGAGGGCTATGTGGTGCTGGTGCCCGACCTGTTCTGGCGCCAGAGCCCCGGCGTGCAGCTGGGGTACAGCCCCGAAGACTGGCAGCGGGCCTTCACCCTCTACCAGGGCTTCGACGAGGCCGCCGGCGTGCAGGACATCCAGGCCAGTCTGAACGCGCTGCGCGCCTGCCCCGAGTTCGTCGGCCAGGCCGGCGTGCTGGGCTTCTGCCTGGGCGGCAAGCTGGCCTACCTGGCGGCCTGCCGCACCGATGCGGCGGTGGCGATCGGCTACTACGGGGTGGGCATCGAAAAGGCCCTCGACGAGGCCGACCGGATCCAGGCCCGCCTGCTGCTGCATGTGGCGGAGAACGACGGCTTCTGCCCGCCCGAAGCACGCCAGGCCATCCTGGAACGCCTGGGCGGCCGCCCCGGGATCGAGCTGTATGTCTACCCCGGGGTCGACCACGCTTTTGCGCGGCGCGGCGGCGAACATTTCCACAAGCCCTCGGCCCTGATGGCACACCAGCGCAGCGTGGCCGCGCTGAAGGCCGCCATTGGACCGCACCCCGACTTCTCGGCGCTGTGGGACCGGCACTGCGAGTATGAATTCGCCACCCGCAATGTGGCCGACACCATGGCCACCATGGTGGCCGAGCCCTATGTGAACCACATCCCCACCATGACCGGGGGCGTGGGTCAACGGCATCTGGCGCACTTCTACCAGCACCACTTCGTCAACAGCAACCCGCCCGACACCCGCCTGATCCCGATCTCGCGCACCATCGGCGCCACCCAGATCGTCGACGAGCTGCTGTTCTGCTTCACCCACAGCTGCGAGATCGACTGGATGCTGCCCGGCGTCGCCCCCACCGGGCGCCCGGTCGAGATCCCGCTGGTGGCGGTGGTCAAGTTCCGGGGCGACAAGCTCTACCACGAGCACATCTACTGGGACCAGGCCAGCGTGCTGGTGCAGATCGGCCTGCTCGACCCGCGGGGCCTGCCCGTCGCCGGCATCGAGACGGCGCGCAAGCTGCTCGACGAGAGCCTGCCCTCCAACACCCTGATGGCCTCCTGGCAAGACCCGGTCTGAAGCAGCACACCGGGGCGCCTCGCGCTACAGTGGCGGCTTCCTCCGAACCCATTGCGAGTGCCCCGTGTCCACCCCCGCCCCCACCCTGGCCGATCCGACCCTCCACACCGTGCGCGGCGCCTGCCCGCACGACTGCCCCGACACCTGCGCCCTGCTCACCACGGTGAAGGACGGCGTGGCCACCCGGGTGCAGGGCAACCCGGCCCACCCGCTGACCGATGGTGTGCTCTGTGCCAAGGTGTCCAAATACACCGAGCGCAGCTACCACCCCGATCGCCTGCTGCACCCCATGAAGCGGGTCGGCCCCAAGGGCTCGGGCCGCTTCGAGCCCGTGGGCTGGGACGAGGCGATTGCCGACATCGCCCGCCGCCTGGGCGAGATCGCCGCGCGCCACCCGGAAGCCGTGCTGCCCTACAGCTATGCCGGCACCATGGGCCTGGTGCAGGGCGATGGCATGTCCGCCCGCTTCTTCCACCGGCTGGGCGCCAGCAAGCTCGACCAGACCATCTGCTCGGCCGCCGGCACCGCAGGCCTCACCCACACCCTGGGCGGCAAGGTCGGCATGAAGGTGCAGCATTTCGCCGAGGCCCGGCTGATCCTGATCTGGGGCAGCAACTCGATCGGCAGCAACCTGCATTTCTGGCGCATCGCCCAGGAGGCCAAGCGGGCCGGCGCCCGCCTGGTCTGCATCGACCCGCGCCGCACCGAGACGGCCGAGAAATGCCATGAGCACATCGCGCTGCGTCCTGGCACCGATGCCGCCCTGGCCCTGGCCCTGATGCACCAGCTCATCACCCACGACTGGCTCGACCACGACTACCTGGCCCGCCACACCCTGGGCTGGCCCGAGCTGCGCGAACGCGCCCTGCAGTGGCCGCCCGAGCGCGCCGCCGAGGTCTGCGGCGTGCCGGTGCAGCAGATCGTCGACCTGGCCCGCGACTACGGCACCACCCGGCCGGCGGCCATCCGCCTCAACTACGGCATGCAGCGGGTGCATGGCGGCGGCAATGCGGTGCGCGCGGTGGCCTGCCTGCCGGCGCTCACCGGCGCCTGGCGGCACCGCGCGGGCGGCGTGCTGCTGTCGAGCTCGGGCCAGTTCCCGGTGCAGCGCCAGGCCCTGCAGCGGCCCGACCTGCTGGGTGGGCGCCGGCCCCGGCTGATCAACATGTCGACCATCGGTGACGACCTGCTGCGCCCGGCCTCGGCCGCCTTCGGTCCGGCCATCGAGGCCCTGGTGGTCTACAACAGCAACCCGGTGGCGGTGGCCCCCGAATCGGCCAAGGTGGTCGCCGGCTTCGCGCGCGAAGACCTGTTCACCGTCGTGCTGGAGCACTTCCAGACCGACACCGCCGACTACGCCGACTACCTGCTGCCCGCCACCACGCAGCTTGAGCACTGGGACATCCACCTGGCCTACGGCCACACCGATGTGCTGCTCAACCGCCCGGCCATCGCCCCCCTGGGCGAGGCCCTGCCCAACAGCGAGATCTTCCGCCGCCTGGCGCGGGCCATGGGCTATGACGAGCCCTGCTTCAGCGAGGACGACGAAACCCTGTGCCGCCAGGCCTTCGGCGACCGGGTCCGTTTCGACACCCTGCTCGAACAGGGCTTCGCCAGCCTGCCGCTGCCCGATGCGCCCTTTGCCGAAGGCGGTTTTCCGACCCCCTCGGGGCGCTGCGAATTCCTCAACCCTCAGCTCGTGGCCCAGGGCCTGGACGGCCTGCCCGACCACCTGCCCAACCGCGAACTGCCGGACCCGGCCGGCCCCTGGCCTCTGGCCATGATCTCGCCGCCGGCTCGCAACTTCCTCAACTCGACCTTCGTCAACGTCGCCAGCCTGCAGCGCATCGAGCACGAACCGGTGCTCGAGATCCACCCCGACGACGCCGCGCCGCGCCGCATCGCGAGCGGCGACGAGGTCCGCGTCTTCAATGACCGCGGCGAATACCGCTGCAAGGCCGAAGTGAGCCTGCGCGCCCGGCCCGGCGTGGTCAATGGCCTGGGGGTGTGGTGGCGCAAGTACGGCCTCAACGGCACCAACGTCAACGAAGTCACCGGCCAGGCCCTGACCGACCTGGGGCGCGGCCCCACCTTCTACGACTGCGCGGTGCAGGTCAGCGCCGTCGTCTGAGGCGATCGGCACCGCCACCGCCCGGCGCGCAATGACCGGGCATCAGTCATGGTTTTTTAATAAGATTGATTCTCATTTGCGTGCATAATGGGCACCAGCCAGCAAGCTGTGGCGGCCTCCGCAAGCCGGGGCCACCCGCCTGCCAAGCCAGAGTCCTTCTGTCCGGAACACCATGCCTGCGCTTCTCGCCACCTCCGACTCCTGCCCTGGGTCCGCCACCGCCGCCGCGCCGATCGAACCGATGCGCGCCAGCTCGGCCCAGCCTTGCCGGGTGGTGGACAGCGCCGAACTGCTGCAGGGCCAGAGGGCCATCGAGATTCTTCACAACGGATTGCTCTACCGCCTGCAGGCCACCCGCCTGGGCAAGTTGATCCTGACCAAATAGCACAGGGCCGGGTGCCCAGCACCCCGTCCTGCCGGGTTTCATCGTGGGGCGACAAAGAGACTGTTCCCAGTCTCCAAGGTCGTTTTGGCCAGCCATCGGACCTGCCGTCCGACCAGCCAAGCCTTTTTTCTGCACCGGATCTGCCCCTGGATCGGTCATCCCCTCAGCCCCCGCTGAGGCGCCCAGGCCCCCCCGGGCTCGCGAACAACACCGCCAGGGCCTCGACCAGCAAGCCCACCCGCGGCGGCACGAAACGGTTGCTCGGCAGCACCGCATACAAGGGCGCCGGCTCGCCGACATGGTCGGGAAACAGACGCACCAAGGTCCCCTGCCTGAGCGCCTCTGCCAGCCCCAGCTCTGACAGGTAGGCCACCCCCCGCCCCTGCAAGGCCCATTGCTGCGCGATCGAGGCATCGTTGCAGCTCAAGGCACCCTGCACCCGGACATGGATCGGCTCCTGCGGCGCCGCGCCGCCGCACTCCGGGCGCGAGAAGGTCCAGTCATTGAGCCGCCGGCCACGCACCTGGTAGACCAGGCAGGCGTGACCAACCAGCGCCTGCGGGTGCTCGGGCCGGCCATGGCGGGCCAGGTAGTCCGGGCTGGCGCAGGCCACGCGGTGCGAGTTCGCCAGCAGCCGCGCCGCCAGCCCCGAGTCGGGCAGCGGACCGGTGCGCACCGCCATGTCGATGCCGTCGCGCAGCAGGTCCAGTTCGGCATCCGTCACCTGCAGATCGATCTCCAGGCCCGGGTGTCGCTGGGCAAAGCCCGCCAGCCAGTCGGCCAGGAAGGCCCGCGCCAGGGTGGTCGCCACCGTGATACGCACCGGCCCGGCCAGCGGCGAACCGGCCCCGCGCACCAGGGCCTGCCCCTGGGCCAGCAGATCGAGCGCCCGGCGCGCATGGTCGATCATCACCTCGCCTTCGTGGGTGGCCTGCACGCTGCGGGTGCTGCGGTCGAACAGGCGCACGCCCAAGGCCTGCTCCAGGCGCTTGATGGCCGAACTCACCGCTGCCGTGCTGAGACCGCAGCGCCGCCCGGCCTGCGTGAAGCTGCGGGTCTCGGCCGCCGCCAGCAGCACGTGCAGGTCGTCGAGATTGTCAAAATTCATGAAAGAGTCATTTTGCCCAGAGCGGGCCGGCAAGGGATCATAAGAGCGCCCGCGCACCCTACACTGCCCCGGTCCCATTCCAACCCAAGCGAGGAGATCCCCCATGAACGCTCTGCCACAGGCCCCGGGCCTGCGCACCACCCTGCTGCTCGGCAGCCTGATGCTGGCCCTGCAGGCGCCGCTGCACGCCGCCTCGGTGGCCCCGGTGGCTGCCGAAAACGGCATGGTGGTCAGTGCCCAGCATCTGGCCACCCAGGTCGGCGTCGATGTGCTCAAGGCCGGGGGCAACGCGGTCGATGCCGCCGTGGCCGTGGGCTATGCGCTGGCCGTGGTGTACCCGGCGGCCGGCAACATCGGCGGCGGCGGCTTCATGACGCTGCAGCTCGCCGACGGCCGCAAGACCTTCCTCGATTTCCGCGAGAAGGCCCCGCTGGCTGCGACCGCCAACATGTACCTCGACAAGGACGGCAACGTCATCAAGGGCCTGAGCACCTACGGCCACCTCGCCGTCGGCGTGCCGGGCACGGTGTCGGGCATGGAGTACGCGCGCGCCAAGTACGGCACCCGCTCGCGCCAGGCTCTGCTGGCCCCGGCCATCCACCTGGCCGAGAAGGGTTTCGCCCTCGACCAGGGCGACATCGACATGTTCCACACCGCCACCGCCGACTTCCGCAAGGACCCGGCCTCGGCAGCCATCTTCCTCAAGAAGGGCGAGCCCTACGAGGTCGGCGACCACCTGGTCCAGCCCGACCTGGCCCGCACCCTGAAGGCGGTCAGCCAGCACGGCACCGACGGTTTCTACAAGGGCCCGGTGGGTGCCGCCATCGTGCGCTCCAGCCAGGGCGGCGGCGGCCTCATCACCCAGGCCGACCTGGACCAGTACAGCACCCGCGAGCTGGCCCCGGTCGAATGCGACTACCGCGGCTACCACGTGGTGTCCGCGCCGCCGCCCAGCTCCGGCGGTGTGACGATCTGCGAGATGCTCAACATCCTCGAGGGCTATCCGCTCAGGGAACTGGGCTTCCGCTCGGCCCAGTCGGTGCACTACCAGATCGAGGCCATGCGCCACGCCTATGTCGACCGCAACAGCTACCTCGGCGACCCCGACTTCGTGCAGAACCCGATCGCCCACCTGACCGACAAAGCCTATGCGGGGCAGATCCGCGCGGTGATCGACCCCAACAAGGCCGGCATCTCTAAGGACATCAAGCCCGGCGTCGAGCCGCACGAAGGCAGCAACACCACGCACTACTCGATCGCCGACCGCTGGGGCAATGCGGTCTCGGTCACCTACACGCTCAACGACTGGTTCGGCGCCAAAATGACCGCCGCCGGCACCGGCGTGATGCTCAATGACGAGATGGACGACTTCACCGCCAAGGTCGGCGTGCCCAACCTCTACGGTCTGGTGCAGGGTGAGGCCAACTCGATCGCCCCGGGCAAGCGTCCGCTGTCCTCGATGAGCCCGACCATCGTCAGCAAGGACGGCAAGCCGGTCATGGTGGTGGGCACGCCAGGGGGCAGCCGCATCATCACCGCCGTGCTGCACACCATCCTGAACGTGATCGACTACGACATGAACGTGCAGGAGGCCGTGGATGCGCCGCGCTTCCACCAGCAATGGCTGCCGGACGTGACCAATATGGAGACCTTCGCCATCTCGCCCGACACCCGCAAGCTGCTGGAGGCCGCCGGCCAGAAGCTGGGCGCGCCGCAACCGGCCAACCATGTGGCCGCCATCCTGATCGGGGCGCCGTCGCTCAACGGCAAACCGGTCGGCAAGAACCGTTTCTATGGCGCCAACGATCCGCGCCGCAACAGCGGGCTGGCACTGGGCTATTGAGGCGGGCTCCAGCCCGGTCTGCCGGACCTAGCCTGGATATTTCGCGAGTGACCTCGGGGAACGCCGGTTGAGCAGGACCGCGCGCGAAGCGTTCGCGCCAGTCGAGTCCGGGCGCGGTTCTGGGCGGATTTCTGCC